>NZ_CP046913.1:3000000-3240103 GCF_009789675.1 Paraburkholderia acidisoli
TGGACCGGAAGCTGGAAAAGGAACTGGGCGGCGCGCGCGGCGCGGTGACGCAAGCCGCTCCGGGACAAGGAGACGAAGCATGACGCTCACGCTCAACTGGCTGTTCTGGCTGCTCGGCATCGTGCTGCTGATCGTGGGCGGCATGATCGTGACGGACCGCGAGCATCCGCGCCGCTTCACGGCGGGCGGCTTCTGGCTGCTCTACGCGCTCATCTTTCTGGTTGGCGACAGATTGCCCGTCGAAGTGGTCGGCGCGCTCGTGCTCGCCATGGCGCTCATCGCGGGTTTCGGCGGCGTGACGGCCGCCAGGCCGAAAGTGCTCGCGCTCGAAGCGCGCCTCGCGAGCGCGAAGCGTCTCGGCAACAAGCTGTTCGTGCCCGCGCTGACGATTCCCGTGGTCACGGTCGTGCTCACGCTCGCGGCGAGCCATCTCGTGTTCGGCGGCACGCCGCTCATCGACCCGAAGAACGTCACGCTGATCGGCTTCGGCGTGGGCTGCGTGATCGCGCTCGGCATTGCGTGCGTCATCACGCGCGACAGCGTCGGCCAGTCGATGAAGGAAACGCGCCGGCTCGTGGACGCCCTCTCGTGGGCGGCCGTGCTGCCGCAGATGCTCGGCATGCTCGGCCTCGTGTTCTCCGACGCCGGTGTGGGCAAGGCGGTCGCGCACGTGACCACGTCCTATATCGACATGGATATGCGCTTCGTGGCCGTGGTCGTGTACTGCGTGGGCATGGCGCTGTTCACCGTCATCATGGGCAACGGCTTCGCGGCGTTTCCGGTGATGACGGGCGGCGTGGGCGTGCCGGTGCTGGTCGGAATTTTCCACGTGAACCCGGCGATGATGGCCGCGATCGGCATGTTCTCGGGCTATTGCGGCACGCTCATGACGCCCATGGCCGCCAACTTCAACATGGTGCCCGCCGCGCTGCTCGAGTTGCCGGACAAGAACGCCGTGATTCGCGTGCAGGTGCCCACGGCGCTTGGCATTCTGGTCGCCAATATCGTGCTGCTGAACGCGTTCGGGTTTTCGTAAGCGCGCCGCGGTATCGGGAATATCGGGCTGCCGATGCGGGGCACCGCGAGCGGCTTTTATCGAGAGAATCCGTGGCTCACGGCGCGCGAGCCGAGCGCATCGCCGCTGCGGCGAGCGCTTCGCAAAAATGCGGGAAATGCCGTTCGACCAGCACGTCGGGCAACAGAAACTGCGGATAGCTCTTCGACGTATTGTGCGCATGCAATACGTGCAGACACAGGCCGATGTCGTCGGCGAGCAGTGTCATGCGCGCGCCGTGCGAGCGCGCCGCCGCCGCGAACAGGCCGTCTTCGTTGAACGAGCGCGGCTCGAACGGCTGCGCGGCCCACAGGCGCTTCGTGTAGAGATAGCTAAAGCCGTAGCCGAGATGGTTGTCGGCGAACGCGGGGTTGTCGTGCGGGAAGTTGAGCAGCGTCATGGGCCGCCCGCTCCAGCAAAAATGCAGGCCGCTCTTGCGCATCAAGTCCCAATAGCCGAACTGGCCGTACACGCGGCTGTACACGAAGAACGCGCCCAGCTTGGCGAACTCCGCTTCGTGGCGGTGCATCTGGCCGAGCATCGTGCTCAGGTAACGCGGCGCGTAGACCTCGTCGTCGTCGAAATGCGCGATCACGTCGCCGCGCGCGAGCTCGACGGCCAGGTTGCGTTTTTCGCCGACGGTCATGCGCTGCGGCACATGGCGATAAATCACGCGCAGGTCGGTCAGCTCGCGCATGAAGGCGCTGGGCGCGGCGCTGTCGTCGATCACGATCCATTCGAGCGCGACCTCGCGCTGCGCGGCGACCGAGCGATACGCAAACGGCAGCAGCGCCTCGCGATTCCACGTAGGGGTGATGACGCTCACGACGGGCGCGCTCGCAGTGGCGAACGGTTGGGACAGCATGATGAATCCTTCGACAGCGGAAAATCCGCATCTTAGGGAGGTGGCCGGGGAAGCGGTATCGAATTCGGACGAAAGCGGTGGCCAAAGATACGTCTGAATTGCAGGATACCGACGATGGCGGCGATCCCTGGATCGAGCGCAAAGAAGCGACGCCTTTCGGAGTGCGCTGATCGCGTGTCGCGCCAAGGGAAATCTACGGTGAGCGATTTCCCTTTACGCGTTGCGCCGTCGGCCAGAAGTCCGGGTTGGCCGGCGCCGCCATGAGATGCCCATGCCCACGACCTCGTCCGCGCGATTCGCCGCCGCCCTCGACGCGCACGCCGCCGGCCGGCTCGACGAAGCGCAAGCGCGCTACGGCGACCTTCTCGCCCTCGACCCCACGCATGCCGAAGCCCTGCACTACAGCGGCGTCGCGCGGCACCAGCTCGGCGACCATGCCGGCGCGCTCGCGCTGATCGACCGCGCGCTCGCGCTCGCGCCCGCCAATGCGACCTGCTGGAGTCATCGCGGGCTGGCCGCGGGCGCGCTGGGCCGCCGCGACGAAGCCGTCCGCGCGCTGCGCGAAGCGCTGCGCCTGAACCCCGAATTCGCCGACGCGCACAACAATCTCGGGCTCGCATTGCGCGAGGCGGGCGAAGCGGAGGCGGCGCTCGTGCATTTTCGCGCGGCGCTGGCGCTCGACGCGCGCGCCGCGAACGCGCAAACCAATCTCGCCAGCACGCTCGCGCGGCTCGGCCGCCACGACGAGGCGCTCGCGGCGTATCGCGTGGCGCTCGCGCTCACCCCCGACGACCCCGCGCTGCACTTCAACCTCGGCAACGCATGGGCGGCGCGCGGCGACCACGAAGCGGCCATCGCGAGCTTTCGCCACGCGACCCGGTTGCGCCCCGACTACGCGCGCGCGTGGATCAACCTCGGCACGGCGCTCGGCAATATCGGCGCGTTTCACGAAACCGAAGCGTGCTATCGCGAGGCGGTCAGGCACGAGCCCAGCGCGACGAATCTCGTATGCCTGGGCGCGGCGCTCGGCGCGCTCGGGCGCAACGACGAGGAGGAGCCGTTCTACCGCCGCGCGCTCGAACTCGATCCCGCCAACGCCGACGCCCGGCAAAACCTCGTCTGGCTCCAGCTCAAGCGCGGCGAGTATCGCGAAGGCTGGGCCGAGTACGCGAAGCGCTGGCGCGCGCTGGACTACGCGCCGTTCGATATCGAAGGCATCGTCGAATGGCGCGGCGAGCCGCTCGAGGGCAAGCGCGTGCTGCTCGTGCACGAGCAGGGCTTCGGCGACCAGATCCAGTTCGTGCGCTACGCGAGCGTGTTGAACGCGCTCGGCGCGACCGTGGACGCCTGCATGCCGCCGCCCATGCTGCGCCTCGCGCAGAGCGTGCCCGGCGTGCGCCGCGCCTGGGCGGGCGCGCCGGAAGGCGCCTACGACTATTGGGTCTACGTGATGAGCGTGCCGTCCTGCGTGGGGACCGAACTGCACACTATTCCCGCCGAGGTGCCCTACCTGTTCGCGCCGCGCGCCGAGATCGACGCCTGGCGGCCGCGCGTGCAGGCCGCGATGCGCGCGACGCTCGGCGGCGCTGTTGCCGAGTCTCCTGTCAACGCTTCGTCCGGTGCTTCGTCCGGCGCAAAACCGCGCAAGCCGGCGGGACATCGCAACGTGGGCCTGTGCTGGGCTGGCAATGCGGGCTTCTACAACGACCGCAACCGCTCGGTCGCGCTCGACGCGCTGCGGCCCGTCCTCGACACCGCCAACGTGAGCTGGTTCTCGCTGCAAAAGGGCGAGGCGGCGCGCGCGCAACTCGAGGCGCTCGCGCAGGCGTCGGACGTCGTCATCCACGACTTCACCGCCGAACTGCACGATTTCGCCGACACGGCCGCGCTCATCATGCAACTCGATCTCGTGATCGCCGTGGATACGGCCGTCGCGCACCTGGCGGGCGCGCTCGGCAAGCCGGTGTGGATCCTCGTGCCCGCCAACGCCGAATGGCGCTGGCTCGAAGCGCGCACGGATTCGCCGTGGTATCCCACGGCGCGGCTGTTCCGTCAGCGTGAAGTGGGCGATTGGCGCGAGGCGATCGCCGCCCTGCGCGACGCGCTCGCGCAAGCGCCAAAGCGCCCGCGCGCGGCCAGGACGGAAGACGCGGGGCAGACCGGTGCGCCACGCGAGGCCGCGCCCCGCGCGAAGCGGTCGAAACGCACGCCGGCGTCGCCGCCCGAAAGCGCGCGGCCGGGAGCCGCCGGAGACGAGCGGGACGCCGGCCAGGACGCCTCGGGGCAAGCCGTCCTCAATCTGGATCGACCGTGAAGCCTCGCTGCCGCAGCAGTTGCAGCACGCCCTTGGGGCCGCCCAGGTGCAGCGAGCCCACCGCCACGAACAGCGGCTTGTTCGGCGCCACGTACTGCTGCATGCGCTGCACGAAGCGCCGGTTGCGCTCGTAGACGATGCGGTTGTCGACCGAAGCCGCCACGCGCCGGTCGTGCGCGAGCTTTTCGGTGCGCGCGCTCTCCCACGCGGCAATCGCGTCGGCGTCGCCCACGCGCCAGAGGCGCAAGAGTGTTTGCATGTCGGCCACGTTCTGCGCGGGCGTTTGCGCGAGATCCTGCGCGAGCATCTCGCGCTGCTGCGCGAGCGTGAGATAGGTGAACGCGCGCATCTGCTCGGAGAGCGTCTCGAGCCCAACGATACGGCGCCCCTTCCAGCGCAGAAACACGTTCTGCAATTGCGCCTCGGTGCCGTATTCGGTTTGCAGGCCGGCGCTCAGCGAATCGTAGGTTTCGACCAGCAGCGAGGCGAGCCACGGCCGCATCTTGCGGATTTCGGCGAGCGCGTCGGGGTTGCCGCGCAGGCGCGCTTCGAGCTTCTGCCAGAGCGGTTCCGGCAGCAAACCGGGCAGGCACGGCCGCCGGCATACGCCGTATTTCGAGACGTCGTCCTGCGAGACGAGCAGGTCGTCGGGTGACAGTTCGAGCGCCATGATCGGCGAGGCCGCGAGCGCCGCGAGTATCGGCTTGCGAAACGGCTGGCCCGGCGGGTAATCGGCGGGGTCGCCCACGTGCAGCGTGCCCAGCAGATAAATGGTGACGTTGCCGCGCGTGGCGACATAGAACGGCATGCGCGCGGGCTGCCGGCGCACGGGACCGCCCGCCGTGGTGCCCGAGGCGTAGCTCGGCACCGCGGGCGCGGGGTGAAAGCCGGGAATGGCGTTGGTGGAGGGCGCCGCCGACCGTGGCGTCAGGCGCGACATGGGCGGCAGCGGCGGCTGCATGCCGGGCGTGCGCGCCGCCGCGCCCGCCGCGCGTGCGGCAGGCATGAAGCCGCGCGCGCGCAGCAACGCGGCGAACGAGATGTCGAGCGACCGGCCGAACCCCGCGAGCGAACGCGCCGGGCCGGCCGGTCTGCCGGCCGAAGCCGCGCCGGCCTGCGCCCACGCGAGGCGCAGCGGCCGTTCGAGCGCGGGCCCGAACGCGACCGCCAGCATGAACGCCGCGCTCAGGGCCGAACGCAGCGCCGAACGCAGCGTGACGAACCCGCGCACCGTGCGAATCCGCTCGGCCAGCGCGCCCACGAGCAGGCGCGCGCCCGCTGCGAACCCCGACGAATACGACAACGCGGCGCGACGGCCGCCCCCTGGCGGGCGGCGCGTATTGCCGCGCGCCGCCGTTGCTTCAGGCCGGCATGGGCCGCCCATCCTCTTCCCCCACCTCCTCTGCACGATGGCAGGATACCTGACGGCCATCGACTTCGCGAAGTTGCGGTACCTCGCTGCGGCACCGTTCGATCGCATAAGGGCAGCGCTGATGGAACGTGCAGCCCGACGGCGGGTTGAGCGGCGAAGGCAGTTCGCCCTGCAATTTGATCTTCTCGCGGCGGTCCGCCTCGAAGATCGCGGGCGTGGCCGAGAGCAGCGAACGCGTGTACGGATGCCGCGGCCGCGCGATCACCGTCTCCTTGTCGCCGAGTTCCGCCACGCCGCCGAGATACATCACCATCACGTCGTCGGCGATATGCTCGACCACCGCCAGATTGTGCGAAATGAACACGTAGCTGGTGCGGAACTGCTCCTGCAAGTCCATGAACAGATTGAGAATCTGCGCCTGGATCGAGACGTCGAGCGCGGAAACGGGCTCGTCGGCCACCACGATCTGCGGATCGAGAATCATCGCGCGCGCGATCGCCACACGCTGACGCTGCCCGCCCGAGAACATATGCGGATAACGCTTGGCGTGCTCGGGCCGCAAGCCGACGATGCGCATCATGTGCGCGATGCGGTCCGCGCGCTCGCTGGCGGTGAGGCGCGTGTTGATGGCGAGCGGCTCGCCGAGCGTCTGCTCGACGGTCTTGCGCGGATTGAGCGAGGCGAACGGGTTCTGGAACACCATCTGCACGCGGCGGCGCAGCGCGGCGATCTTCGCGCCGTTGGCCTGCGCCACGTCTTCGCCGTCGATGGTGAGCGTGCCCGAGGTGGGCGGCTCGATCATCGTGAGCTGGCGCGCGAGCGTGGACTTGCCGCACCCCGACTCGCCGACCACGGCGAGCGTGCGCCCGCGCCGCAGCGAGAACGAAACGCCGTTGAGCGCCTTCACGGTGCCCGTGCCGAACATGCCGCGTTTGACCGTGTAGTGCTTCTTCAGGTCCTCGGCGACGAGCACCTTGTCGTCGTCGTGCGCGTCGCGCGGTGAGGATGACAGGACTGCGTTCATCGCGCGCCTCCTTGATTAACGTTCGCCGCGTGCGCCGCGACCATCAGCGGCTTGATGCAGCGCACGAGCGCCACGCCGCCGCTGGGATCCGCCGCGTCCGGGACCGGATCGAGCGACGGACGCGCCTTCGTGCAGTCGTCCACGGCGTATTTGCAGCGCGGCGCGAACAGGCAGCCCGTGGGCCGGTCGTCGCGGCCCGGCACCATGCCCGGCAACGCCGCGAGCCGCGCCGCGCCCTGGTTGTGCTCGGGAATGGCCGCCAGCAGCGCTTCCGTGTACGGGTGGTGCGGGCGCGAGAAGATGTCCGGCACGCGGTTGGTCTCGATGATCTCGCCCGCGTACATCACGGCCACGCGCTGCGCGACTTCCGAGACCACGGCCAGATCGTGCGAAATCAGCACGAGCGCCATGCCGCGCTCCTTCTGCAGCGCCACGAGCAGTTCCATGATCTGCGCCTGGATCGTCACGTCGAGCGCCGTGGTCGGTTCGTCGGCGATCAGCAGCTTCGGGTTGCAGGCCACGGCCATCGCGATCATCACGCGCTGGTTCATGCCGCCCGACATCTGGTGCGGAAAATTGTCGATGCGGTTCTTCGCGTCGGGAATGCCCACCTGGTCGAGCAGTTCGAGCGCGCGCGCGTGCAGCGCCGCGCCGCGCAGGCCTTCGTGCAGCTTCAGCACTTCCTTGATCTGATAGCCGACCGTGTAGCTCGGGTTCAGGCTCGTGAGCGCGTCCTGGAACACCATGGCGATGTCCTTGCCCACGATGCGGCGGCGCTCCTTGCCCGTGGCGTTGAGCAGATCGCGGCCGTCGAACGTGATCGAGTCGGCGCTGACTTTGCCCGGCGCGTCGATCAGGCCCATGAGCGCCATCATCGTGACGCTCTTGCCCGAGCCCGATTCACCGACGATACCGAGCACCTCGCCCGGCGCCACGGAGAGATTCACGCGGTCCACGGCGGGCAGGCCGTTGAAGTTCACGGCCAGATTGCGGATGGTAAGAAGATCAGTCATGTCAGTCTTCGCCGGGCCGTCCCAAGAGGACTGACGGCCCCCTTGGGGGGCACCGACCGGAGGGAGTGTGGGGGTCGTTTTCATCTCAGGCCATCCGTTTCAGCTTGGGATCGAGGGCGTCGCGCAGCCCGTCGCCGAGCAGGTTGATCGCGAGCACCGAGATCAGGATCGAGAGGCCCGGCATCGTGACGATCCACCAGGCGCTGTCGATGTAATCGCGCGCCGAGGCGAGCATCGCGCCCCACTCCGCCGCCGGCGGTTGCACGCCAAGACCCAGGAAGCCGAGCGCGGCCGCGTCCAGGATCGCCGAGCTGAAACCGAGCGTGGCCTGCACGATCAGCGGCGCCGTGCAGTTGGGCAGCACCTGCGAGAACATCAGGCGCAGCGTGCCCGCGCCCGCCACGCGCGAGGCGGTCACGTATTCCTTGTGCAGCTCGCCCAGCGCCGAGCCGCGCGTGAGACGCACGTAGCCGGGCAGCGCGACAATCGCGATCGCGAGCATCGTGTTGGTGAGCCCCGGGCCGATGATCGCGACCACGGCCACGGCGAGCAGCAGCGAAGGCAGGGCGAGCAGCACGTCCATGAGGCGCATGATCGGCGTATCGGCCCATTTCTCGAAGAACGCGGCCACGAGGCCCAGCACGATGCCGGGAATCAGCGCGAGCACGACCGAGACGCAGCCGATCCACAGCGAGAGCCGCGCGCCGTACATGAGACGCGAGAGGATGTCGCGGCCGGCTTCGTCGGTGCCGAGCACGAACTTCCAGTTGCCGCCGTCGAGCCACGCGGGCGGAATCTTCACGAAGTCGCGGTATTGCTCGATCGGGCTGTGCGGCGCGATCAGCGGCGCGAAGATCGCCACGAAGATCAGCAGCAGCACGATCACGCCCGCGCCCACGGCGCCCTTGTTGCGCGAGAAGTTCGCCCAGAATTCGCGCAGCACCAGCGTGCGGCCCGAAGGCGGCGTGACCGCGCGAGGCGCGGTGTTCTGAATGTCAGCCATCACGCCTCCTTGTTTGTTTGATTGTGTTGTGGGGTTTGCATCGTCATGGCGCGGTTACCTCGTATGTCGAATGCGCGGGTTGAGCACGCCGTACAACAAGTCGACGACGAGATTCACCACGATCACGAGCGTCGCGATCATGAGAATGCCGCCCTGGACCACGGGATAGTCGCGGCGGGCAATGGCGTCGATGAGCCATTTGCCGATGCCGGGCCACGAAAAGAGCGTCTCGGTGAGCACGGCGCCCGCCAGCAAGGTGCCGACCTGCAGGCCGATCACGGTCACGACGGGAATCAGCGCGTTGCGCAGCGCATGCACGACGATCACGCGCACGGGCGACAAACCCTTCGCGCGCGCCGTGCGGATGTAGTCCTCGCGCAGCACTTCGAGCATGGAAGAACGCGTCATGCGCGCGATCACGGCGAGCGGAATCGTGCCGAGCACGATCGACGGCAAGATCAGATGCGAGAGCACCGAGCGGAACGAGCCTTCGTCGGTGCCGGGCAGGAGCGAGTCGATCAGCATGAAGCCGGTCACGTGCGGAATGTCGAATTCCACGGCAATGCGGCCCGAAACCGGCGTCCAGCCGAGCTTCGACGAGAACACCATGATGAGGATGAGCCCCCACCAGAAGATCGGCATGGAATAGCCGGTGAGCGCGGTGCCCATCACGCCGTGATCGACCACGGTGCCGCGCCGCAGCGCCGCGAACACGCCCGCGGGCAACCCGATCACGAGCGCGAAAATGAGCGCGCAAATCGACAGTTCGACGGTGGCCGGAAAGCGCGCGAGGAACTCGCCCATCACACTCGTGTTCGTGATGATGGAGGTGCCGAGGTTGCCCTGCAGCGCGTGGCTCACATAGTGGAAATATTGCAGCGGCAGCGGCTCGTCGAGCCCGAGGCGGTGCATGGCCTCGGCGTGCATCTGCGGGTCGACGCCGCGCTCGCCCATCATCACTTCGATGGGGTCGCCCGGAATCAGGTGAATGAGTGCGAACGCCAGGATGGTGATGCCGATGAAGGTGGGTATCACCATGCCGACGCGGCGCAATACGAAGCGGAACATGTGGTGTTCCCCCGAAAGCATGAATTGAAACGCAACCGGCGACAGGGGCTTGTGACCCCGGTCGCCGGACCTAATTCCGACCAGTTTTCTATGTAGGTGAGAACGGTGGGAAGCCTACTCCATTTCCTTTACTGCATGCCCACGCCGTCGAAGCGCGCGTAACCGAGCGGCTCGATACGCATGTCGATCACCTTCTTGCTGACCGGCTGATAGACGGTGGAGTGCGCGATGGGCGAAGCGGGCATTTGCTCCGCGAAGATTTGCTGCGCCTGCGTGTAGAACTTCGTGCGCTGCGCCTGATCCGACGTCTGACGGCCCTTTTGCACGAGGTCGTCGAACGGCTTGTAGCACCACATGCCGAAGTTGTTGCCGCCCACGGCCTCGCAGCCGAACAGCGTGCCGAGCCAGTTGTCCGGGTCGCCGTTGTCGCCGGTCCAGCCGATCAGCATCGTGTCGTCCTCGCCCGCGTGCGCGCGCTTGATGTACTCGCCCCACTCGTACGTGACGATCTTCGCCTTCACGCCGATCTTGGCCCAGTCGGCCTGGATCATCTCGGCCATCAGGCGGGCGTTCGGGTTATAGGCGCGCTGCACGGGCATGGCCCACAGCGTGATTTCCATGCCGTTCGGGAAGCCGGCCTTCGCGAGCAGCGCCTTGGCCTTGGCCGTGTCGTACGGCTGCGCCTTCAGCGACTTGTCGTAGGACCATTGCGTAGGCGGCATCGGGTTGGTCGCGAGCTGGCCCGCGCCCTGGTACACCGAGTCGATGATCGCCTTCTTGTTGATCGCCATGTCGAGCGCCTGACGCACCTGGAGGTTGTCGAGCGGCTTGTGCTTCACGTTGTACGACAGATAACCCAGGTTGAAGCCCGGCTGCGACGGCATCGCGATGTTGGCCTCGGCCTTCAGCGGGGCGATGTCGGCGGGACGCGGATAGCTCATCACCTGGCATTCGTCGCGCTTGAGCTTCTGCACGCGCACGCTCGCGTCCGGCGTGATCGAGAAGATCAGCTTCGAGAGCTTCACCGCGCCCGGCTTCCAGTAGTCGGGATTGCCGTCGAAGCGGATGGTCGCGTCCTTCGTGTAGCTCTTGAAGATGAACGGGCCCGTGCCGACCGGATACTGGTTGATGTCGGCGGCCTTGTTCGCCTTCAGCAGTTGATCGGCGTATTCGGCCGAGAGGATCGACGCGAATTCCATCGCCATGTTCTGGATGAACGGCGCGTTCGGCTCGTTGAGCGTGAACTTCACGGTGTACGGATCGACCTTCTCGACCTTCGCGATGAGCTTGTCGAGGCCCATGTCGGTGAAGTACGGGAACGAGACCGGGTACGCCTTGCGGAACGGCTGGTTCGGGTCGAGCATGCGCTGGAACGTGAACACGACGTCGTCGGCGTTGAATTCGCGCGTGGGCTTGAAGAAGGAGGTCGTCTGGAACTTCACACCATGACGCAGATGGAACGTGTAGGTCTTGCCATCGGGGGAAACGTCCCACGATTGCGCGAGGCCCGGTTCGACCTTGGTGCCGCCGCGTTCGAACTCGACGAGGCGGTTGTACACGGTGAACGTGTTCGCGGTGAAGTCGACGCCGGTGGTGTATTGCGCGGGGTCGAAGCCGGCGGGGCTGCCTTCGGAACAGTAGACGAGCGTCTTGTTCGGGATGCTGCCCGCGGCGTGCGCGAGAGAGGCTTGTGCAATCGATGCCGCTGCGAGCGCCACGAGCGATGCCGTTCGTGCTGCGCGCAACAGTTTGTTTTCTTTCATGTTTCCTCCAGTTCAGTGCCGGCCGGAGCCGGCGTAGCGCGATCTTACCGAGCGTGGGGCCCTGTCACAAGCCAGCCAAAAAGCCGCTTTGCCTGTGGAAAACGCCGGGTTGACAGCTGTCATTCTTTCGCATGTTGCAGTGCAATGTGCGCCGATTGATGCGGCTTTTGCGCGGAACACGACCATAACGCGCCGATTTATTTCTTGCCGCCGGGGTGAACGCCTCGACATGCGACACGCGCGCCACCCGCTGTCGCGCTCACCATTTCCTCGACACGTTTAGACGGATCGCTCGGATTCGCACCAGTCGCGCCACATGTGCCGGTAGGCCGCTTCGATGCCGCGCGAAAAGCGTGCCGCGTCCATCAGCGGGGAGGCGGCCATGCGTGCGCGCAGGCCCGCGCGCAGTGTCGCGAGGCGCGGCAGGTCGTGGGCAAGCGCGACGACGATGGCCGCGTAGGCAGCGTTGTCGTGCGCCACGAGTTCGGACAAACCGAGATTCTCGAGCAGCGAGAGGCCCGCGCGGCTCGCCGCGGAAGCGCCCACGCGCGTGGGCACGGGCACGCCCATCCAGAATGCATCGAGGCTTGTGGTGTGGCCGTTGTACGGGAACGTGTCGAGTGCGATGTCGACCTGCGACCACGTGCGCAGATAGTCGGCGCGCGCTTGAAACCCGACGAAGCGCACGCGCGCCGCGCTCATGCCGTGCGCCGCGAGCCGTTCGGCGAGGCGCGCGCGGGCTTGGCCCGGCGGCGCCATCAGCACGAGACGCGCCTCGGGCAGCGCCGCGAACACGCCGGACCAGAGCGCGAGCGTGGCGTCGGTGAGCTTGCAGGGGTTGTTGAGGCAGCCGAAGGTAAGGTGGCTCGCGGCGAGCGCGGGCAGCGCGCCGACCTCGTCGGGCGCGTCGAGCGGCGCGTAGCACCAGAACGTGTCGGGCAGGCGCAGCGAGCGCTCGGTGTACTGCGCGTCGATGCCGGGCGCGCCGGGCGGATCGAGCCACGGGTCGGTGAGCCGCCAGCCGATCGCGCGGCTGCCCGTCGTGCCCGGATACGCGAGCCACGCGACCTGCACGGGCGCGGGCCGCAGCGCGAACACGTCGCGCCGCGCGCCGGCCATGTACAAGGTGAGATCGACCAGCACGTCGATGCCGTCGTCGCGAATCTGCTGCGCGAGCTGCGCGTCGGTCAGCGCGTGCGCATCGCGCCAGTGATCGACGCGCGCCGCGAGCTGCGCCGTGATCGCGTCCGGCTGCGCGAGCGTCGCGTAGCAGACGATCTCGAACGCCGCGCGGTCGTGATGCGCGAAAAGCGGCAGCGTGAACAGCGACTGGCAGTGATTGCGGAAGTCGGGCGACACATAACCGACGCGCAGCCGCCGTGCCGGGTCGGGCACGTTCGCGTACGCCACCGCCTGCGCGAGCAACGGCGCCTCGTGCCGCGCGGTGTACGCCTCGGCCTCCGCGCGGATCGCAGCGGCGTCTTCGGTGGCGAAGGCCAGCATGTAGACGAGATTGCTGCGCGCGCCGCGATTGTTCGGGTCGCATGCCAGCGCGCCGCGATACGCCGCGAGCGCCGCCTCGACGTCGCCGGCCGCCTTGAGCGCGTTGCCGAGATTGCCATGCGCGTCGGCGAAATTGGGCCGCAGTTCGATGGCGCGCAGCGCGGCCACGCGCGCTTCGTCGATCTGGCCCAGGTCGTAGAACACGTTGCCGAGATTGTTCCAGGCCGAGGCGTTGGCGGGCGCGAGTTCGAGCGCGTGCATGAGCAGCGCGCGCGCGGCTTCGTAGCCGCCGAGCAGGCGCTGCACACTGCCGAGATTGATGAGGACGTCCGGCGCTTCGGGAGCCAACGCACGCGCCGCTTCGAGCAGCGCGCGCGCCTCCTCGAGCCGGTTCAGCGCGATCAGCGCGTTGCCGAGATTCACGTGCGCGCTCACGTGCGCGGGATCGAGTTCGAGTGCGCGCCGCAGCGGCCCGGCCGCGCGCGCGGGTTGGCCGCCGCCCAGCAGCAGGCTGCCGAAGTTGTAATGCGCGATGGCGTTGCCGGGTTGCGCCGCGATCAGCCGTTCGAACAGCGCCATGGCCGTGGCGACGTCGCCGCGCGCCGCGTGCAGGTTCGCGAAATTGTTGAGCGCGTCGGGGTGGAGCGGGTCGAGTTCGAGCGCGCGTTGCAGCGCCGTGTGCGCCTGCGCGGCCTGGGCGGTCTCGGCCGCGTCGCACGTGAGCGCGAAGCTCACGAGCACGCCCGGCGTCTCCCGCACCGCCAGCGCGCGCATGAAAAACGCGCGCGCCGCTGCGCGATCGCGCCCGAGCTGGAGCACGCCCGCGAGATGCAGGGCGTCGTGATGGTGGGGATCGGCGTCGAGCGCGCGCTGGCAGCCGGCGCTGGCCGCCTCGTGCGCACCGGCGCGCCAGGCGGCCAGCGCCGTTTCGTAAGCCGTCGTGCCGGCCGAAGCCGCGCTCGCCGCGGGGTTGGCGGAAGCGGAGGCGGCTGAAGCAGACGGAGCGTGGGGAACGGTCATGACACGGGCAACGGCCGCTGAGGCGCGGGCAGAAAAAGGCAAACGTTGATTCTCGTCACATCTCAAATGAAGACGGACGAAATCGCGCTGTGCGGCTGATCTGCATCAGCCTGGCACATCGGCGCGTTTCGCGCACGGCGCGCGGAACCGGTGTGCCGCGTGGAAACATGCCGATAAAAAAACCGCGCGGCCCGCCAAAGCGGTGCCGCGCGGTTGGTGGCGGTTCGTGGCGCTTCGCGACCGTGAGCCCGTGCCGTGCGAACGGCGTGCTCGCGGAGATCCGTCGATCAGGCGGAAAGCCGCTCGCAGATCGTTTTCGAGGCGGCCGCCGTGTTGAGCGTGTAGAAGTGCAGGCCCGGCACGCCCGCGTCAACAAGGCGGCGGCACAGGTCCGTCACCACGTCGAGGCCGAACGCGCGAATCGAGTCGCGGTCGTCGCCGAAGCTCTCCAGACGTTTCGCGATCCAGCGCGGCACTTCCGCGCCGCACATCTCCGAGAAACGCATGAGCTGCGAGTAGTTCGTGATCGGCATGATGCCCGGCACGATGGGAATGTCCACGCCCAGCTTGCGCGCTTCGTCGACGAAACGGAAATACGCGTCGGCGTTGAAGAAGTACTGCGTGATCGCCGAATTCGCGCCCGCTTTCACCTTTTGCGCGAACGCCTCGAGGTCGTGACGCGGCGAGCGCGCCTGCGGGTGGTACTCGGGATACGCGGCCACTTCAATGTGAAACGCGTCGCCGGTTTCCTGGCGGATGAAGGCGACGAGTTCCGAGGCGTAACGCAGCTCGCCCACTTCGCCCATGCCCGAAGGCAGGTCGCCGCGCAGCGCGACGATGTGGCGGATGCCGTGCGAGCGGTACTGGCCGAGAATCTCGCGCAGGCTCTCTTTCGAGGAGCCGATGCACGAGAGATGCGGCGCCGCGTCCACGCCCGCCTTCTGGATGTCGACGACGGTGTCGAGCGTGCCCTGTTGCGTGGAGCCGCCCGCGCCGAACGTCACCGAAACGAACTTGGGATCGAGCGTCGCGAGCTGCTCGCGCGTGGCGCGCAGCTTCTCGACGCCGTCCGGCGTTTTCGGCGGGAAAAATTCGAAGGAAAGTTCGATCGGTTTCATGATGATGAGACGGCGTGCTGGCGTCAGCCGAGGCTGCGGTTACCGAAGATCAGCGCGGAAAGCAGCCACGACACGATGGAATACAGGATCGAGCCGAAGAACGCCGACCAGAATCCCGACACCTCGAAGCCCTTGAGCAGCGAAGCCGCGAGCCAGAAGCACAGCGCATTCACCACGAGGATGAAGATGCCGAGCGTGAGGATCGTCACGGGCAGCGTGAGCACGATCAGCACGGGGCGCAGCACGGCGTTGATGAGGCCGAGCACGACCGCGACGATGAGCGCGGTGCCGAAGCTGCGAATGTGGATCGACGGAACGAGCCAGGTGATGATCAGGAGCGCGAGCGCGTTGATCAACCAGGTGAGCAGCACGGTCATGGTGATTCCTTTTGCGTTGTTATGCGGGCCGCCCCGCGCGCGACATGGCGTGGGCGTTTCCGCAGCATCGGGCTGATCGCTTAACGGCGGCTTAAAACGGCGCGCCGCCTTGTTTCGCAATGTTTCGGTCGTAACCGCGAGCTGCAACCAGCGGCCGGAGCCGGCACGAACGCGCCGGCTCCGCGGCGGCCTTTAGTAGCGGTAGTGGTTCGGCTTGAACGGGCCGTTCTTGTCCACGCCGATGTAGCCGGCCTGGTCGTCGGACAGCACGGTCAGGTTCGCGCCGATACGCGCGAGGTGCAGGCGCGCGACCTTTTCGTCCAGATGCTTCGGCAGCACGTACACCTTGTTCTCGTACTTGCCGCCTTCGCAGAACAGTTCGATCTGCGCGAGCGTCTGGTTCGTGAACGAGTTCGACATCACGAACGACGGATGGCCCGTGGCGCAGCCGAGGTTCACGAGGCGGCCTTCGGCCAGCAGGATCACGCGCTTGCCGTCCGGGAAGATGATGTGGTCGACTTGCGGCTTGATGTTTTCCCACGTGTACTGGCGCGTGGAAGCCACGTCGATTTCCGAGTCGAAGTGACCGATGTTGCAGACGATCGCGTTGTGGCGCATCGCCTTCAGGTGATCGTGGTTCAGCACGTGGTAGTTGCCGGTGGCCGTCACGAAAATGTCGGCCTTGTCGGCGGCGTATTCCATCGTCACGACGCGGTAGCCTTCCATCGCGGCTTGCAGCGCGCAGATCGGGTCGATTTCCGTGACCCACACCGTTGCGCCCAGACCGCGCAGCGACTGCGCGCAGCCCTTGCCCACGTCGCCGTAACCGGCCACGACCGCGATCTTGCCCGCGATCATCACGTCGGTGGCGCGCTTGATGCCGTCCACGAGCGATTCGCGGCAGCCGTACAGGTTGTCGAATTTCGACTTCGTGACCGAGTCGTTCACGTTGATGGCCGGGAACGGCAGGCGCCCTTCCTTTTCCATCTGATACAGACGATGCACGCCCGTGGTGGTTTCTTCGGTCACGCCCTTGATGTGCGAGAGGCGCGTCGAATACCACGTCGGGTCGATGTCGAGATGCTTTTCGATCGACTTGTAGAGCGCGACTTCTTCCTCGTTGGTGGGCTTGCTGATGACCGAGCGGTCCTTTTCGGCCTTCGAGCCGAGGATCAGCAGCAGCGTGGCGTCGCCGCCGTCATCCAGAATCATGTTGGCGAACTCGCCGTTCGGCCATTCGAAGATGCGGTGCGAGAACTCCCAGTATTCGTCGAGCGACTCGCCCTTGAATGCGAACACCGGCACGCCGCCCGCAGCGATGGCGGCGGCAGCGTGATCCTGCGTCGAGAAGATGTTGCACGAGGCCCAGCGCACGTCCGCGCCGAGCGCGGTGAGCGTTTCGATCAGCACGCCCGTCTGGATGGTCATGTGCAGCGAACCGGCAATGCGCGCGCCCTTCAGCGGCTGCTTCGCCTTGTATTCTTCGCGCGTTTGCACGAGGCCCGGCATTTCGGTTTCGGCGATATTGAGTTCCTTGCGGCCCCAGGCGGCAAGCGACATATCGGCGACGATGAAATCTTTGGCTTGATCTTGCGGAACTGCGGCGTTCATCACGCCCTCCTTTCTAAAAGTGACTAGAAATTAAAGACGTGAGCGCCGTTTTTTCGATGCGGCCGCGCGGTGCAAACTGCCAGACACGCGCGAGGGCCGGATTGAGCGCCTTCGAGCCTGGCGGAACCTGCGGTGCTACACCGCGACTCCGTCGCAACGCTCCTCGAAGACGAAGCGCGATTGTAGCAAATCGAGACAGCGGGTTGGATGACGGCGGCGCGAGTCACCGCATCGCGCGGCGGCCGCGTGCCGAGGGAGCGAAGCGAAGAAAAGCGAAGCGCCTCAGCTCGCCGACGTCGACACGCCGAGGGCGCGCAGTTCGTGGATGCGTTCGCGCGCCGCGTCGAGATACGCGCGCGAGTGCCGCACGACTTCGGCGGCATGCTCGGGGTCGGGGGTGTCGAGCCGCATCTGCGCGCGGAAGAAGCGCTCGGCCGGCGCGCCCGCGCGGTAGTGATGGCGCACGCGCTTCGCGTTGTCGAGCCGGCGCTGACCGAAGATCTGGCTCAGCGCCCACGAGAGCGCGCCGTCGTCGCCGCCGTGACGGCGGAAGAATTCGCCCACGGGAAAGCCGCCGAGCGCGAGGTACGCGCTGCGCCGCATCACGAGACTGCTCGCCACGGTATTGCTGAGCGTGGCGCCGAACTCCGCGAAACGCCCGTGGGTGGCGATCACCTTCGGGAAGTCCACGAAGTCGACGTCGAGGCGCACGGCGGCTTCGTGGGGGAATTGCTGCAAATACGCGACAGCGGCCGCGAGCGCGCCGGGCAGATATTCGTCGGTGGCGTCGAGAAAGGCGAGGAACGGGGTTTCGGCGGCGAGCGCGCCCCAGTTGCGCGCGCGGGCGAGGCCGCCCTGTCCCGGCATCTGCGCGAGTTTCACGCGCGGCTCGCGCATGGCGTGCGCGCGCGCGAAGCTCGCGGTGGCGTCGGTGGAGCCGTCGTCGACGACGAGAATCTGCCGCGCTGGCTGCTGCGCGATGCAGCTGTCGAGCGCGCGGGCGAGCGTGGCCGCGCCGTTGTGGCACGGAACGATGATGGTGATCGGTTGCATGGTGCGGATTCGCGGCGCACGCCGCAGTTTGACGATGCGGCGAATCCTGACACGGTCCGAAAAAGGCCTGTCTCGATAAAGTGGCGATCGCCTCGGCCCACACGGTCGCCGATATCTTCCGACACGTCGATCCGTCGACGATGTCAGCGCCAACGGCGATCACCGGCGCGCCGATACCCGTCCGCCGCCGGACTCAGACCGGCAGAAAACCCAGCGCCGGTGCGATCAGCACCATCACCACGCCCGCGATCATCATCGTGAGGCTCGCGACCACGCCTTCCTCGCAGCCCAGTTCGCGCGCCTTCGCGGTGCCCACGCCATGCGCCGCCGCGCCGAACAGCGCGCCGCGCGCGAGCCGCGTGCGCAGCGGCACGAGGCCGAGCACGAGTTCGCCGAACAGCATGCCGCACAGGCCCGTGGCGATCACGAACAGCGCGGTGAGATCCTTGGGGGCGTGAATCTTGTCGGAGACGGCAAGCGCGAACGGCGTGGAGATCGAGCGCGTCATGAGGCTGCGCTGCAATTCCGGCGAGAGATGCAGCAGCTTCGCGAGCGCGAGCGAACCGCTCACCGCCACCACGATGCCGACCGTCACGCCCACGGTGAGCGAGATCCAGTGGCGCTTGATGAGTTCGCGGTATTCGTAGATCGGCACCGCGAACGCGACCGTGGCCGGGCCGAGCAGCCACATCAGCCAGCGCGTGTCCTGAAAGTAGACGGGGTACGGAATGTGCAGCAAGAGCACGATCGCGCCGAGCACCACGGGCACCGCGAGCAGCGGCGTGAGCCACGGCGAGCGCACGCGTGCGTAGAGCGCCTTCGAGCCGAAATAGAGCGCGACGGTCAGGACGAAGCAGCCCGCGGCGATGAGCCGCGCGGCGTCGTCGGCGAACAGGGACGCGTAGAACGTGCTCATGACGGTTTCGAGCCCGAGGCGCGGCGCAACAGCGTGAACAACAGGGCGACCAGCATGGCAGGCTCCTTTTCCGGGCGGGCGTCAGGCGTGGGCCAGATGGCGTTCGCGGCGCACGCGGCGCAGCGCGAGACGGCGTTCGAGGCGCGCGGCCTGCTCGACGGCGAAAGCCACGGCCACCATCACCATCAGCGTGCCCGCCACGACGACGAGCGCGAGGCGCCAGCCGTCGGCGCGAAACAGGCCGCCGTACTGCACGGCCGCGACGGCGGCCGGGATGAAGAACAGCAGCATGTCGGAGAGCAGCCAGTCGGCGCCCGCCTTCACCCAGCGCGGCGTGACGCCGCCGCAGAACAGCAGCGCGAGCAACAGCACGAGGCCCACCACGCCGCCCGGCACGGGCAGGTGCGCGGCGCGCGCGAGCTGGTCGGCCACGAACCACACGCCCGCCAGCAGCGCCGACTGCGCCACCACATTGCCGGCGCGGCGCGCAATCTGGCCGAGGCTGGCCGTGGCGGCGCGGGCGGTCGTGTTCGCGGTGGCGGTCGTGGTGGTCATGGCAAACCCTAAGTGACTTTCGAATGGAAGTCAGTATAGGTTGCGACGCAACATAAATATAATGACTTAGAATCATCATTTGCATTCCACTTTGGAATGCTGTGCCGGATGCACCAAACCGGCGATCTTTCTGCACGCTTTCTGGAGAGAGCCAGCCCATGGAACTGCGCGCGCTTCGCTATTTCATCGAAGTCGTGCGGCAGCAGAGCTTCACCGCCGCCGCCGAACAACTGCACGTCACGCAGCCCACCATTAGCAAGATGGTGAAGGCGCTCGAGGACGAAACCGGCATGCCGCTGCTGCTGCGCGATGCTCGCCAGATGGTGCTCACCGACGCCGGCCGCATTGTTTATCAGCGCGGCCAGGACGTGCTCGCCGCGCAGGCGCAGCTCGAAGCCGAACTCGCCGATCTCGGCACGCTCGGGCGCGGCGAACTCACCATCGGTATTCCGCCGATGGGCGGCTCGCTCTTCACGCCCGCCATCGCCGCGTTCCGGCAGCGCTACCCGCGCATCGAACTCAAGCTGTTCGAGCAGGGCTCGCGCGCGATCGAGGCGGCGCTGATCGCGGGCGAGCTCGAACTGGGCGGCGTGCTGCTGCCCGTCGACCCCGCGCAGATCGACGTCCTGCCGATCTCGCACGAAGTGCTCTGGCTGGTCGCGCGGCGCGGCTCGCGCTGGGACGGCAAGCTCGCGGTGCCGCTCAAGGAACTCGCGGGCGAGCCGTTCGTGTTCTACGGCGAAAGCCTCGCGCTCAACGACGTCGTGCTCAACGCGTGCCGCCTTGCCGGTTTCGTGCCGCAGGTGGTGGGCCGCAGCGGCCACTGGGATCTGATGGCCGCGCTCGTGCTCGCGGGCGTGGGCATCGCGCTGCTGCCCGCGCCCTACGTGCGCCGCCTCGACGCCGAGCGCTTCACCTGCCTGCCCGTGGCCGAGCCGCAGATCACGTGGGACATGGCGATTGGCTGGAAGCACAACGGCTATCTCTCGCACGCGGCGCGCGCGTGGCTCGAAGTGGCGCGCGCGGAGTACGGCAAGCCGTTCACGTTCCTCGACGACTTCGTGTGCCCGCCGGGCCTGGAAAAGCGCGCGGGCAACGCCTCGTTCTGAAATGCAAAAACCGCCCGGCGCGAACCGGGCGGTTTTCTCTTCCTGCACGCGAAAGCGTGGCGCTTACTTCGCCACGAACGCAATACGGCGATTGTGGAAGCGGCCGCTTTCCGTCGCGTTGCTGTCGACGGGGTTCGCTTCGCCGTAGCCTCGCGCGGCGAGCGTCGCGACCGGCGCGCCCCACGTCACGAGATAGGTGCGCACGGCTTGCGCACGCGTCTTCGAAAGCGCGAGATTGACCGCCTTGTCGCCCACATTGTCCGAATAGCCCGCCACTTCGAGCTTCACCGCGTGGCCGCGCTGCGCGCACTGCTTGAGCAGCTTCGCCGATTGTTGCAGGTCTTCGGCGGCCGAGGCCGGCACGACCGAGCTGCCCGTCGTGAAGTTGACCACTTGCAGGTTGAGCGTTTTCGCGACGTCCGCGGGCGCGCACGAGCCGCTGGCGCCGAACAGGTCCTTCACGGCGTCGCGGAACGACTGCGTCGCGCTCGCCACCGCTTGCTGCACGTTGAACGCGCCGACCTCGAAGCCCGCGCCGAACAGCGCCTTGAGCTTGTCGAGCCAGCCCGCCTTCGCGTCGGCGGCCGTGCCGCTCAGCTCGACGTGCGTGCCGTCGATCTTCACTTCCGCGCCGGGCAGCGCCATCAGCGGCAACAGGCCGTCGAGGCGGTCGAGCCACGGCGCGGGCTTCGTCGCCGGGTCGACGTTCACGTTGGCAACGAACTTGCCCGCGCCGAAACGCTGCGTGAGCGCGTCGACGAGGCGAGCCTTTTCGGCTTCGCTGCCGAGCGTCGCGGTCACGGTGGGCACGCCCGCCTGGTCGACGGTGAACGCCAGATGCGCATCCGCCGTGGGCGCCGGCGCGGCCGCAGCGCTGGCCGCCGCGTCGCTGGCGTCCGAAGCCGCCACGGCGATCGCGCCCGCGGCAACGGTTGCCGAGGCGGCGTCCGAAGCCGCCGAAGCCGGCACCGCCGCCGACGCGACATCCGCTGCGGAAGCCGACGAAGCCGACGAAGCACCCGCCTCCGTTTTGGCGCTATCGCGGCTCTGGCAAGCGCGCAGCGCGAAAATCGCGATGATCAGCGCCAGCGCGGCGAGCAACCACCAGAGCCAGTGATGGCCGCGTTTTTCGGGGGCGATGGGCGGCGTGGAGTCGCCCACGGTCTGCGGCGGCATGGCGGGAGCGACGGGACGCACCGCCGGCTGCGGATGATCGAGATGCGCCGAGACGTCCTTCAGACGGCGCAGGATCGAGGTCGCGAACGCGGCCGCGCTGCCGAGCCCGACGGCGCTCGCGAGACGATCGCTCAAGCTCGCGTTCACCGAAGGCAGTTGATGGCCGAGCAGGCTCGGCAGTTGTCCGACAAAGCCCTGGGAAGCCGTGAAGTGCTGCTTCAGAATCCCCATGATGACAGCGCCGACTACGCCCGTCAGCGCGTAGGACGTCGATTGCGGCGCGCCCGTTTGGGCGGCCACGGCGTCGGTGAGCGCGCCCACGTTCGCGCCGGTTGCCTTGTGGATCAGGTCGCGGCCCGTGGCTTCGAGCTGCGCGAGCGCCGCTGTGTGCGTGAGCAGGTCGGGCAGTTGCCGGCCGATCAGCGCGTTGACGTCCGGCGACATGATGGTCGAGAACAGGCTGCGCGCGCCTTCGGGCGTGCTGCCGCGATGCATGAGCGCCGCGACGATGGCCGGCGCGGCCGCGCCCGCGATGCGGCGCGTGAGATCGGGCGGCAGGCCGAAGCGCGCGCCCAGCGTTCTGACGACGTCGTCGCCCAGAACCGTTTCGAGTAGTTGAAAGACGTTGATGCTCATCGAGGCGGACCCTCCTGTTGGCGGACGCGCCACCTGACACGCCCAAAATGCGAGCGCGATTATAGGGAGTCCGAAATCTCGAAATTACGGGTGGATCATGGGCCGAACACTCTTTAACGAAAACATCGCCGATATTGGGTTTTTCGCGGGATTCTGTGGGTTTTTCGCACACGCGTGGCTGGCGCGCGCGTGTGCGAATGATTGAACCGATGCGTCAGGCAATCACGCGTTGCGCGCCGGAATCGACATCGCGTCCGGCGCGCGCCTGCAACAGCCAGTCGGCCGCGCGCTCGCCGATCATCACCGTGGGCGCGTTCGTGTTGCCGCCGATCAGCGTCGGCATGACGGACGCGTCGGCGATGCGCAGATGCGTGACGCCGCGCACGCGCAACTGCGGGTCGACGACCGAGCGCGCGTCGCCGCCCATGCGGCAGGTCGCGACCGGGTGATAGATCGTGTCGGCGTGCGCGGCAATGGTCGCGCGCAATTCGGCGTCGGTTTGCGCCGCGTGCGTGTACAGCTCGCGGCCGTTCATCGCCTTGAGCGCGGGCGCGTCGAGAATGCGCCGCGCGAGGCGCGCGCCCTCGACGAGCAGATCGAGATCGCGCGCGTCGGCGAGAAATTGCGGATCGATCAGGGGCGCGGCGCGCGCGTCGGCGCTCGCGAGCGTGACCGTGCCGCGGCTCGCGGGGCGCAGCACGCACACATGCAGCGAATAACCGTGGCCCCAGTGCAGGCGGCGGCTGTGATCGTCGACGAGCGCCGTGCAAAAGTGCAGCTGCAGATCGGGCCGGTCCAGTTCCGCGCGGCTTTTGAGAAAACCGCCCGCCTCGGCCACATTGGTGGTCAGCATGCCGCGCCGCTTTTGCAGATAGTGCGCGAGCCCCGCCGCCATGCGCGCGCCGCCGCGCAGCGAATAGCCCACGGTCTCGCTGGAATGCACACGCGTGTTGAACGTGAAGTCGATATGGTCGACGAGGTTGCGGCCCACTTCGGGCGCGTCGTGGCGCACGGCAATGCCTTGCGCGCGCAGAGGCTCCGCCGGGCCGATGCCCGAGCACATCAGCAATTGCGGCGTGTTGAACGCGCCCGCCGCGAGGATCACCTCGGCGCGCGCGTGCAGCGTTTCGGTTTTGCCGCCGCGCGCGATCTCGACGCCGGTCGCGCGCGCGCCGTCGAACACCACGCGCAGCACGGCGGCGTCGGCGAGCAGATGCAGGTTCGGGCGCGCGGCGTCGTAGACATAGCCGCGCGCGACCGTGCAGCGTTCGCCGTCGCGCTGCGTGACCTGGTAGAAGCCCACGCCCTCCTGGCGCTCGCCGTTGAAGTCGTCGTTGGCGCGGAAGCCCGCCTCGCGCGCCGCCGCGACGAAGCGCTCCGCCACCGGATTACGCTCGCGCAGGTCGCTCACCGCGAGCGGGCCGCCTGCGCCGTGCCAGGCGCTCGCGCCGCGCGCGTTGTCTTCGGCGCGCAGGAAGTACGGCAGCACGTCGCGCCAGGCCCAGCCGGTGCAGCCGAGCGCGGCCCATTCGTCGTAGTCGAGCGGATGGCCGCGCGTGTAGATCATCGCGTTGATGGCGCTGGAGCCGCCGAAACCGCGCCCGCGCGGCTGGTAGCCGCGCCGCCCGTTCAGGCCGGGTTGCGGCACGGTGTCGTACGCGTAGTTGCGTTTCGAGCGGAACGGCACGAGCGCCGCCACGCCGAGCGGCATATTGACGAACAGATTGCGCGCCGTGTGCGGCCCGGCCTCGACCAGCGCGATGGCCGCCTCGGGGCAACGTCGCGCGAGCCGGCCCGCGAGCGACGCGCCGCCGGAGCCCGCACCTACGATGATGTAGTCGTATGGCATGTCTCGCTCCCTCTCTCTCTTTTTTGCCCCGACTGGCGCCGTGTCTTGACGAATCCGGCCGCCAAGCTCAATCTGTACGCCCGTTCGTTTTTCGATTTTTATCGCGCATTGTAGGAAGCGTCCGACTTCGCGGTCAGCATTTATGTCAGAGCATCCCCTCTAAACCTGACAGTGAATCGCCGCCTATCATGAAAGACTGTTCAGCCGACAGCGCTGATATCTCAATCGATTCCAGCCGGCAGCACAGGGAGCGCTGGAGCGCACATCGTCACGGCGAACGTCTCCAGCGAGGCGCTCGCCCGAGGCCGCTCGCGGCCGTTCGCGCTCGCCTCCTCGTTGCGCCGGCCCTGCACGAGTCGCGATAACGCCTGCGGGCGAGAGACAAGCCGATGACCGATCCAGCGAACCCCGCCCCGAACGCGTTATGTGCCGGCACGACGCACGACGTCACGAACCAGGCGCCGCCGCTCGAGAACTACAACCTGTTCACCGTCGACGTCGCGCTCGGCGAGGCACTCGTGCGCGCCAACGCGGGCTGGCACCGCGACACGCTCGTGCGCCACGGCGCGAAGCTCGGCGAGGCCGCCACGCTCGCGCTCGCCGACCTCGCCAATCGCCACGAACCCGAACTGCACACGCACAGCCCGCGCGGCGAGCGCATCGACGCCATCGAATTTCATCCCGCGTGGCACCGCCTGCTCGCGCTGCTGCGCGAGGAAGGCCTGCACGCGCTGCCGTTCGCCGAGCCGCGCCCGGGCGCGATGGCCGCGCGCTGCGCGGGCTACTTTCTGCATGCGCAGCTCGAATCGGGTTCGCTGTGTCCGCTGACGATGACGTTCGCGAGCATTCCCGTGCTGATGCGCGAGCCCGCCCTCTTCGAAACGCTGCGCGCCCCGCTCTTCACGCGCGAACACGACGCGCGCGACGTGCCGCTCGCGCAGAAGCGCTCGATCATGATCGGCATGGGCATGACCGAGAAGCAAGGCGGCTCCGACGTGCGCAGCAACCGCACCGAGGCGCGGCCCGCGCTCGCGCAGACGGGGCGCGGCGCGCCGTACCTGCTCACCGGCCACAAGTGGTTCTTTTCGGCGCCGCAGTGCGATGCGCATCTCGTGCTCGCGCGCACGACCGGTCACGACGCGTTGTCGTGCTTTTTCGTGCCGCGCTTTCGCCCCGACGGCACGAAGAACGCCGTCAACGTGCAGCGCCTGAAGAACAAGCTCGGCAACCGCTCGAACGCGAGCAGCGAAGTCGAATTCTTCGACGCCTGGGGCGTGATGATCGGCGACGAAGGCCGTGGCGTGCCCACCATCATCGAAATGGCGAACTTCACGCGGCTCGACTGCGTGATCGGCAGCGCGGCGCTCATGCGCGCGGCGCTCGTGCAGGCGATTCACCATGCGCGCCATCGCAGCGCGTTCGGCCGCGCGCTCGCCGACCAGCCGCTCATGCAGAACGTGCTCGCCGACCTCGCGCTCGAATCCGAAGCCGCGACCGTGCTGTTCATGCGCCTCGCGCGCGCGTTCGAAGAGAGTCAGGGCGATGGCGTGCGTGATGGCAACGGCGATGCCGATACGGCGCTCGAGGCGCGCGCGTGGCGGCGCATCGTCACGCCGGCGGCGAAGTTCTGGGTCTGCAAGCGCGCGCTCGCGTTCACGGGCGAGGCGATGGAAGTCTGGGGCGGCAACGGTTATGTCGAAGAAGGGCCGATGGCGCGCTTTTACCGCGAGGCGCCCGTCAACTCGATCTGGGAAGGCTCGGGCAACGTGATGTGTCTCGACGTGCTGCGCGCGCTCGAACGCGAGGCCGACGCCGCGCAGGCGCTGTTTCTCGCATGGCGGCGCGCGGCGCAAGGCGACGCGGTGCTGAGCGCGGCGCTCGACCGGCTCGCGGCGCTGCTCAACGGCGCGCCGGGCACGCGCGAGGCGAGCGCGCGGCGCGCCGCGCAGCAGCTCGTGCTGATCGCGCAGGCCGTGCTACTGCGCGAGGGCGACGGCCCGCGTGAGTCTGCCGACGCTTTCATCGCCACGCGTCTCGGCGAACACGACGCCGACTGCGACCGCGTGTTCGGCACGCTGCCCGCGCGCTTCGACCACGCGGCGATCGTCGAGCGCGCGTTGCCGTCGCACTGAGCCTGCGCCTGCGCCGGGGCCGCGAGGCATCCGCGCGAACCCGAAAGCGAAAAGAAGTCGACAAGGACGAGACAAGGACAAAGAGGACCGACGCATGAAGCACGATCTGCCCGACTCGCTGGCCCGCAACGCCGATGATCCCAACGCCGGTAGCCCGTACGCCGGGAGCCCGACTGCCGGTGGCCCGCACGCCGGTAGCCCGCACGCCGGTGGCCCGCACTCCGACCTCCACGCGCTGCTCGCGTTGCAGCGCGAGGCGTATCGGCGCGAGCCTTATCCCGCGTGGGAGGCGCGCGCGCGCAACCTGAAAGCGCTGCGCGACGTGCTGTTCGCGCACCGCGACGCCTTCGCCGAAGCCATGAACGCCGACTTCGGCCAGCGCGCCCAGGGCGAAGTCGCGCTCGCGGAATTCGTCGCGCTGAAGCAGGAGATCGATCACGCGCTCAAGCACGGCGCGCGCTGGATGAAGCCGCAGCGGCGCGCCGTCGGCAAATGGCTGCTGCCGGGCCGCGCGCAGGTCGTGCCGCAGCCGCTCGGCGTGGCGGGCATCGTCGTGCCGTGGAACTATCCGCTGCTGCTCGCGGCCGGGCCGCTCGTGTGCGCGCTCGCGGCGGGCAATCGCGCGATGGTCAAGATGTCGGAACTGACGCCGCGCACCTCGGCGCTGTTCGAGGCGCTGATCGGCCAGACTTTCGCGCGCGACCACGTGGCGGTCGTGAACGGCGACGCCTCGGTGGGCGCCGCGTTCAGCGCGCTGCCCTTCGACCACTTGCTGTTCACGGGCTCGACGCGCGTGGGCCACGAAGTCATGCGCGCGGCCGCCGCGAATCTCACGCCGGTCACGCTGGAGCTGGGCGGCAAGTCGCCCGCGCTGATCGGCGAGCACGCGCGCTTCGACTACGCCGTGGATAGTCTGCTGCTCGGCAAGACGCTCAACGCGGGCCAGACCTGCATCGCGCCCGACTACGTGCTCGTGCCGCGCGGCCGGGAAGCGGCATTCATCGAGCGCGCGCGCACGCGGTTCGCGCAGTTGTATCCCGACTTCGAACGCAACCGCGACTACACCTCCATCATCTCGGCGCGCCACTTCGAGCGCCTGCAACGGCTCGCCGACGAAGCGCAGGCGCACGGCGCGCAACTGCACGCGCTCGGCACGCACGACGCCGCGACGCGCCGCTTCGCGCCCGTGATCGTGACGAACGCGAGCGAGAACAGCGCGCTGATGCAGGAGGAAATTTTCGGGCCGCTCTGGCCGGTCGTGCCCTACGACACGCTCGACGACGCGCTGCGCTACGTGAACACGCGCGCTCGCCCGCTCGCCCTCTATCTCTATGCCGACGACGCGCGCACCGTCGAGCGCGTGACGCGCGAAACGGTGGCGGGCGGGATGTCGGTGAACGAGACGCTCATGCATATCGTCGCCGAGGGGCTGCCGTTCGGCGGCGTGGGCGCGAGCGGCATGGGCGCGTACCACGGCTACGACGGCTTCTGCACGTTTTCGAAGCTCAAGCCCGTCTTCACGCAGTCGCGCGTGAACGGACGCAAGCTCATCGCGCCGCCTTACGGGCGCTGGTTCGAGCTGGTGATCAAGCTGATGTTGAAGCTGTGAGACGCTATTTCTTCGTCGCGCCCGGCAGCGCCGGACGCGCGAAGCGCAATTCGCGGATGTCGCGCGGATAGCTGCCCGCGACCTTCGCGCCGGCATGGGGCGCGGCGGCCTTGGCGGCATCGGCGGCTTTCTTGTCGTCGAGCGCTTCGAGGCGATGCAGCCAGGCGAGCAGTTCCGCCACGGCCTGGTACAGCTCGGGCGGGATCTTCGCGTCGAGATCGAGGCGCATCAGCAGCGAGACCATTTCCGGCGCCTCGTGCACATAAAGGCCCGCTTCCTTCGCGCGCTGCACGATCATGTCCGCGACGAGGCCATAACCTTTCGCGACCACGCGCGGCGCGGCGTCGCCGCCGGGCGCGTCATAGGCGAGCGCCGCGGCGCTCCTGCGGTTCGGGGGACTCATCCGCGCTCCCAGTCGTCGGTGGCGGCGGCCGTGGCTTCGGCGGAAGACGCTTCGGCCGATGTCGCCGTTTGTGTGGCTGTCGGTGTGGCTGCGTGCGTCGCCGTTTGTGCCGCCGTTTGTGCCGCATAGGCGCTGGTCGCGCTCGCGGCTTTGGCGGCGTCGGCGGCATTGAGCGGGTCGGCGGCGCTGCCCACTTCGCGGATCGAAAAGCCCGCGAGCGTCAGGCCGAGCGCTTCGAGCCGCCCGCGCAGCGCTTCGCTGTGTTCGTTGAGGCGCGCGGCGCGGCCTTCGCTCGCCTGCACGCGCACGGCGAGCGTCGAGCCCGTGAGCGTCAGTTCGGCGTCGACGGTGCCGAGCTTCGGCAGCGCGAGCGTGAGGCGCGTGCGCCACGGCGTCGGGTCGTCGCCGCCGGGGCGGCCGTCGCGCCCGTCGCGTCCTTCGTAGCGATCTTCCTGGATGCTCCAGTCGAGCCGCACGCCCGGCCACGCCTCGCCGTTCCAGCGGAATTCGCCGGTCGCGAGCATGTCGAGCTGCTGGCGCACGAGCGGCACGGTGGCCGCGTGCACCGCGGCGTTACCGGCCTGCGCGGCGCCGTCGTGCGCGGGCATCAGCGTGTCGGCGAGCAGCGAGGCGCGGCCCGGCGTGTCGCGCGAGCCCAGCAGCGGGTTGCCGTTCGCGTCGGTGCGCGCGTCGCCCGGCAGCGGCAGATTGCGCGCGGCGGCGTTGGCGTCGTTGCGGGAGGCGGCTTGCGCGTCGCTGTGCGCGCTCGAAAACGTGTCGATCCACTGCACGTCGTCGACATCGTCGGCGGACTGCGACCAGTCGAGCGGCAACTGCGTGTCGCCGGAGGCGAGGCGGTTCTGCGGCTCCTCGGCGAGCTGGGCGAGCGAGTACTGGCCGCGCAGCCATTGCGCGAGATGCGCTTCGTAGAACAGGCCGCTCGTGCTCACGGTCTGCGCGAGCGAGGCCGCGAGCGCCGCGACGGGGCCGGATTGCGCCTGCGCGGCGGCCGCGCCCTGGGCGTTCTGCGCGGTCTGGGTCGTTTGCGTGGGGTCGGCGGCGTCAGTTTGGGTAGCCGCGTTGGCGTCGCCGTCGAGCGCGGCGAGCAAGGCCGCCTGCGCCGCTTCGGCGGTCTGGGCAACTTCGGCCGCGAGCATGCCGGGCAGCGGCAGCGTGGCGGCGTCGGCCTGGGCGGCGTTGGGATCGGCGCTGGAATCCGGATTGGCCCACACGGGCGCGCGGCCCATCACGGCCGGAGTGGCCTCGCCGCCCGAGCGGATGATCGCGTCGAGCGCGAGCGCGACCGCCGAAAGCACGGTCTGCGCCGAGTCCTGCGGCGTGGCGCCGGCGTTCTGCTGGGTGTCGGCGAGCGCGGTCGCGCCCGTGGCCAGCGCGGAAACGCCGGACTGCGTCGTGCCGCCGGCCTCTTGCGGGCCGACCGGCGTGAGCGCCGCGATGCGGCTCGCGAGGAGCGATGCGGCTCCGGTATCGATTCCGTTCATGGGGTGTCCCGGATCGGCGCGCGGTGGGCCGCCGCCGGTTCGTCGTCTGTGCTGTCGCCTCGCCTGGCGCCTGGTGCGGCCGCTCACGGTATTCGCCGCAAGCACGCGGGACTCGCACGCGCCCGCCCTGGATCGGCAAAATTCGCGGGAAACTCGCGGCGAATGCCCCCGCGAAGTTGCCGGGAAGCGCCGCCGCGGAATGTCACGGCAAAAAACTCGCGCCAACCATCCGGGACCGAAAACCGGGTCAAACCGGGTCAAACCCAGCTCGAAGCCCGGATCAAACCCGGTTCGAAGCCGGCGCAAATCCGGCCCGAAGGCTCAGCGTGCCCCGTACATCTCCTGCAGCACCCGCGAGGGCTGCGTGGCGCCGTAGAAGAGCGCGGAAAGTCGCGCCATGCACGGATTCGCGAGATCGCGGATCGCGGCGTCGTCGGCGAGGATCTGGCGGATCAACTCGTATTTGCGCGCGCGCTCGGCGGTCGTGAGCCGCACGGCGGTCTCGAAACTCTTCAGGGCGTCGACCAGCAGGCGGTATTCCTCCTGCAGATCGATCAGAACATTCCAGTGCGAATCTTGCGCCGCGAGGAGCATTTGCCCCGAAACGGCCGCTATCGCTTCATAGCGGGCGAAGTAGTCTGCTTTTGAACTCATCTCGTCACCGAGCCGGCGGGCGCGGAGGCCCGTTCGGCCATCATCCGCGCCGCTTCCGGCGCTATCCCCAACCAGGCTTCCTCGAGCGTTGCCAGCAGTCCATCGACTTCGATCAGCATGGTCTCGCTCTGATTGATATTGGCTTCCAGCAGGCGCTTCGTCATGTAGCTGTACAGCGAATTCAGCCGTTTTGCGATTTCGCCGCCCGCTTCGACGTTCAACGCGAGCTGCAGCCCGCTTTCGACGATCCGGATCGCCTTGCCGACCGCTTCGCAGCGCGGGCCGACATTGCCCGCCTGCAAATGCATGCGCGCCTGTGCGATCGCCTGCCGCGCGCCCTGATACAGCAGCACGATCAGTTGATGCGGACTCGCGCCCATAATCCCGGTTTCGACGCCTACGCGTGCGTATGCGTTGGCTCCAAATTGGGCTTGGGAAAACATCGGCGCTCCTCCTCGATACGAATGGCTATGGATGCGAAACCGTGCGCCGTGCATCGGGCGCGGCATCATCCGGGTCTAGCCGGGTTATCGGAACGTTGTGGGAGAAGCTTTAGCGCGTTTGCGGACGAAGCGCTGCAAATCTTCAGACCTGAATCTGCATGATGTCCGTATAAGCCGCCACGAGCTTGTTGCGAACCTGCAGTCCGAACTGAAAGCCGATATTGGCTTTTTGCATGTCGACCATCACGTCGTTGAGCGACACGTTGCTCGCGCCGAGTTCGAACGCCTGGGATTCGCCGACTGCCTTCTGCTGGTCGTCGCTGATCTTGTCGAGCGACGACTTCAACGCCGCCGCGAACCCGCCCGCCGTCGCCGCGCCCGACTTTTCGTCGGCTGCGGTGGGGCTGCCGGCCGCCTGCGTCGCCATCGACTGGATCTGGGACAGGGCGGACGTGAGCGGAGATACTGGAACGGTCATGTTGGCTCCACGAAAAGGGGATGAATCAGGCCGTCGGCGCCCGCGCTGGTGCTGCGTGGCGGCGCCCGGCCAACCCGGGGTTGCCGCCGCTTGACGGCACAGCACCGAGTCTGGAGGAAAGCATAGCAGCGGCCCTGCGGCCGGAGCCCGCAAAGAAGGGGGGGAAAACCGCTCTATTCGCGCAATCGGGTTGCCAAGGCTCTCGGATAATCCATCTCGTGAAAGTCTCCCCGCCTGGCGCGGTGAGATCAGGAATGCCCCCGGAGATACCCGTCGCATGGATTCGTCTGCCAACTCTTTGATCAACCCCGACGCCCGCATGGGCCTCGCCACACCGGGCGCGCCCGGTGCGGGCGCTGGCGCCGGCCAGTCTGGCGCCGCGGAAGACCTCGGCGGCGGCTTCGCGCAGCGCCTCGGCTCGTTCTCGTCGCTGCGCGGCGTGCGCGGCAACCCGCGCGCGCCGCTCATCATCGCCGTCGCCGTGCTGATCGCCGTGGTCGCGGGCCTCGTCATGTGGTCGCGCGCGCCGGACTACAAGGTGCTCTACAGCAACCTCTCGGACCGCGACGGCGGCGCGATCATTACCGCGCTCCAGGCCGCAAACGTTCCCTACAAGCTCTCCGACGGCGGCGGCGCGATTCTCGTGCCGTCCGAGCAGGTCAACGAAATGCGCCTGCGCCTCGCCTCGCAAGGCCTGCCGAAGAGCGGTTCGGTCGGCTTCGAGCTGATGGACAACCAGAAGTTCGGCATCAGCCAGTTCGCCGAGCAGGTCAACTACCAGCGCGCGCTCGAAGGCGAGCTGGAGCAAACGATCCAGTCGATCGCGAGCGTGAAGTCGTCGCGCGTGCATCTGGCGATTCCGAAGCCCTCGGTGTTCGTGCGCGAGCGCGAGGCGCCCACGGCTTCGGTGCTCGTGAACCTGTATTCGGGCCGCGCGCTCGACGACGGCCAGGTGGCCGCGATCACGCACATGGTCGCCTCCGCCGTGCCGGATCTGCCCGTGCGCAACGTCACGGTGGTCGACCAGGACGGCAATCTGCTCACGCAGGGCGCGGCCGGCTCGGCGGGCCTCGACGCCTCGCAGCTCAAGTACGTGCATCAGGTCGAACACGACACCCAGGCGCGCATCGACGCGATCCTCGCGCCGCTGTTCGGCGCCGGCAACGCCCGCTCGCAGGTGAGCGCCGACCTCGACTTCTCGAAGCTCGAGCAGACCTCGGAAGCCTATGGCCCGAACGGCAACCCGCAGCAGGCCGCGATTCGCAGCCAGCAGCAGAACATCGCCACGGACTCGCAGCAGTCGAGCCAGGGCGGCGTGCCGGGCGCGCTCACGAACCAGCCGCCGCAGCCGGCCTCGGCGCCGGTGAGCGCCCCGGCGGGCGCGAGCGGCGCGTCGGCGACCACGCCGGTCTCGGATCACCGCGACACGACCACGAACTACGAACTGGACAAGACCGTCCGTCACTACCAGCAGGCGCCCGGCGACCTGAAGCGGCTCTCGGTGGCCGTGGTCGTGAACTATCAGCAGAAGGTGGACGCGAAGGGTCACGCCACAATGCAGCCGCTCGACGCGCAGAAGCTCGCGCAGGTCGAACAGCTCGTGAAGGACGCGATGGGTTACGACGCCAAGCGCGGCGACTCGGTGAACGTGGTGAACGCCGCGTTCCAGCAGGACGTCGATCCGAACGCGAACCTGCCGTGGTGGCGCACGCCCGACATGATCGCGCTCGCGAAACAGGCGGCGCAGTGGATCGGTATCGGCATCGTGGCGCTGGTTCTGTATTTCATGATGGTGCGGCCGGCCATGCGCCGCGCCTTCCCGCCGCTCCGGCCGCCGCCGCGCTGCCGGGCGCGGCGGGCGACGAACCACTGCTGCTGGACGGTTTGTCGAACGTCACCCGCATGGGCGGCGGTGCAGAGGGTGACGCGGCGCAAAGCGACGAAGCGCTGCTGGCCCTCGAAAACGAGAAGAGCAAGTTTGATCGCAACCTGGAGTTCGCGCGCACCATCGCGCGCCAGGATCCGAAGATCGTCGCAACCGTTGTGAAGAGCTGGGTGAACGATGAGCGCTGAAGGAGCAACCAAGAGCGCGCTGCTGCTCATGTCGATCGGCGAGGAAGAGGCCTCCGAGGTCTTCAAGTTCCTCGGGCCGCGCGAAGTGCAGAAAATTGGGGCCGCGATGGCGGCGCTCAAGAACGTCAAGCGCGAGGAAATCGACGAGGTGCTGCAGGAGTTCGTGAAGGAGTCCGAGCAGCACACGGCGTTCTCGCTCGACTCGAACGACTACATCCGCAACGTGCTGACGAAGGCGCTGGGCGAGGACAAGGCCGGCGTGATCATCGACCGCATTCTGCAAGGCGGCGACACGAGCGGCATCGAAGGCCTCAAGTGGATGGACTCGGGCTCGGTCGCGGAACTCATCAAGAACGAGCACCCGCAGATCATCGCGACGATCCTCGTGCATCTGGACCGCGATCAGGCTTCGGAAATCTCGTCGTGCTTCACGGAACGCCTGCGCAACGACGTGCTGCTGCGGATCGCGACGCTCGACGGCATTCAGCCGCAGGCGCTGCGCGAGCTCGACGAAGTGCTCGCGGGCCTGCTCTCGGGTAGCGACAACCTCAAGCGCAGCCCGATGGGCGGCATCCGCACGGCGGCCGAAATCCTCAACTTCATGACGAGCCAGCATGAAGAAGGCGTGATCGAGAACGTGCGCCAGTACGACGCCGAACTCGCGCAGAAGATCATCGACCAGATGTTCGTGTTCGAGAACCTGCTCGACCTCGAAGACCGCGCGATCCAGCTGCTGCTCAAGGAAGTGGAGTCGGAAGCGCTCATCATTTCGCTCAAGGGCGCGCCGCCCGCGCTGCGTACCAAGTTCCTCGCGAACATGTCGCAGCGCGCCGCCGAACTGCTCGCCGAAGACCTCGACGCGCGCGGTCCGGTGCGTGTCTCGGAAGTGGAACAGCAACAGCGCCGCATCCTCCAGATCGTGCGCAATCTCGCCGAAAGCGGTCAGATCGTGCTAGGCGGCAAGGCAGAAGATGCATATGTCTGAACACGACAGCAACGCGCTGCGTGCGGCCTACCAGCGCTGGGAGATGGCGTCGTTCGACCCGCCTCCCCCGCCGCCGCCGCCGCCCACGCCCGACGAGTCCGCCGCCTTCGAAACGCAGCTCCAGCAGCTGCGCGACGCCGCGCACCAGGAAGGCTTGCGCGCCGGCCACGTGGCCGGTCAGGCGCTCGGCTATCAGGCCGGTCACGATCAGGGCCGCCAGCAGGGCTTCGTGCAGGGTCTGAACGAAGCGCACGGTCAGGCGCGTTTGCTCGGCCAGCTCGCGAGCCGTTTCAGCGACGCGCTCGAAACGGCGCAGGCCGGCATTGCCGACCAGCTCGTGGAACTGGCGCTCGATATCGCCCAGCAGGTCGTGCGCCAGTACGTGCAGCACGATCCCACGGCGCTCGTGGCCGTGGTGCGTGAAGTGCTCGCGGGCGAGCCGCAGTTGATCGGTTCGCCGCAACTCGTGGTGAGCCCGGCCGACCTGCCCGTGGTCGAGGCGTACCTGATGGAAGAATTGAGCACGCGCGGCTGGACCGTGCGCGCCGACCCGCAGCTCGAACGCGGCGGCTGCCGCGCGCTCGCCGCGACGGGCGAAACGGATGCCAGCATCCGCACGCGCTGGGAGCGCGTGGCGGCCGCGCTCGGCAAGGCACGGCCATGGTAAGCCAGCACCACACCACCATTCACACGGGCGGCCTCACGCCGCTCGAGCAGGAACTCGCGCTCGCCTCGTTCGGGCACGATCCGGCCCATGCGGGCGCCGTGCTGGTTGGCGACGACGGCGTGCCGCATCATCCGCACGAAGCGCTCGCGCTGCCGCCCACGCACGACGCCGCCGCGCTGAGCGCGCCGCCCGCCGCGCTCGACCTGCCGCCCGCGCTGGACGCGCACGAAACGCCCGCCGCGCCCGCAGCCCCGGCCGAAACGCTGGCCAAAGCCCCGGCCGAAGCCGTGCCCGCCGCGCCCGCCGTGCAGGAAGAAGCGCCCGCGCCGTACACGCCGCCGGCCAATTACGACCCGAACAATCCGTACCTCGTCGCGTGGAACTCGCGTCTGCGCAAGGTGCTCGACGTGAGCGCGCGCGCGAAGCCGCTGCGCAGCTGCGGCCGCCTCACGCGCGCCGCGGGCCTCGTGCTCGAAGCGGTGGGCCTGCGCCTCGCCGTGGGCGCCGAAGTCATGATCGAGCTGCCGCCGGGCAGTTCGCTGCCGATGGCCGAAGCCGAAGTGGTCGGTTTCGCCGGCGACAAGCTGTTCCTGATGCCGACGACCGAAGTCTCGGGCCTGTTGCCCGGCGCGCGCGTCTGGCCGATCGAAGCCGCGCCCGTCGACAATCCGATGGCGGGCGCCAAGCGCCTGCCGGTGGGCTGGGGCATGCTCGGCCGCGTGGTGGACGCCTCGGGCAGGCCGCTCGACGGCTTGGGCCCGCTCAACAACGAAGCCGACGCGCCGCTCACCGCTCCCGTCATCAACCCGCTGAACCGCGAGCCGATCCACCAGGTGCTCGACGTGGGCGTGCGCGCGATCAACGCGCTGCTCACGGTCGGCCGCGGTCAGCGCATGGGCCTGTTCGCGGGTTCGGGCGTGGGTAAGTCCGTGCTGCTCGGCACGATGGCGCGCGCGACCAGCGCCGAAGTCATCGTGATCGGGCTGATCGGCGAACGCGGCCGCGAAGTGAAGGAATTCATCGAGCAGATCCTGGGGCAGGAAGGCCTCGCGCGCTCGGTGGTCGTGGCCGCGCCGGCCGACGTCTCGCCGCTCCTGCGCATGCAGGCCGCCGCCTACACGACCTCGCTCGCCGAATACTTCCGCGATCAGGGCAAGCACGTGCTGCTGCTGATGGATTCGCTCACGCGTTACGCCATGGCGCAGCGCGAGATCGCGCTCGCGATCGGCGAACCGCCCGCGACCAAGGGTTATCCGCCTTCGGTGTTCGCGAAGCTGCCCGCGCTCGTCGAGCGCACCGGCAACGGCCCGGAGGGCGGCGGTTCGATCACGGCGTTCTACACTGTATTGACGGAAGGCGACGATCAGCAGGACCCGATCGCCGACTCGGCGCGCGCGATTCTCGACGGCCATATCGTGCTGTCCCGCGCGCTCGCGGAAGCGGGGCACTATCCGGCCATCGACATCGAGGCCTCGATCAGCCGCGCGATGACGGCGCTGATCGACGATCAGCACCTCAACCGCACGCGGGCGTTCAAGCAGATGCTGTCGCGCTACCAGCGCAACCGCGATCTCATCAACGTGGGCGCGTACCAGAGCGGGCGCGACGCGCTGCTCGACCGCGCCATCGCGCTGTATCCGCGTATCGAAGCCTTCCTGCAACAAGGCTTTCGCGAATCCGCGACTTATGACTCGAGCGTCGAAGCGCTCGGCAATCTCATTGGCCAGGGAGCCAGAACATGACCCAGCATTCGGCGCTGCAAACCCTCATCGGTCTCGCCAAGGACGATGTCGACGCGGCCACGCAAAAGCTCGGCCGCGTGCAGCGCGAGCGCGGCGAAGTCGAAAAGCAGCTGCAGTCGCTCATCACCTACCGCGACGAGTACCACGCGCGCTTCACCGCCGCCGCGCGCTCGGGCATGGCCGCCGGCAACGTGCGCAACTTCCAGGCGTTCATCGACACGCTCGACGCGGCGATCGAACAGCAGCGCCGCATTCTGGAACAGGCCACCGAGCGCGTGGAAGCCGCCAAGCCCGAATGGCAGCGCACCAAGCAGAAGCTCGGCTCGTACGAAGTGCTGCAAAAGCGCCAGGAAGAAGCCGCGGCGCTCAAGCAGGCGCGCCGCGACCAGCGCGATTCCGACGAGTTCGCCGCGCGCGCGTTGCGCATGCGCTCGTCGCAGCAACATTCATAAAACTACACACACCGTTTCCGGGGTAACCCATGTCGCTCCTTTCCGCCGTTTCCTCGCTGCTCGGCGCCGCCACCGACGCCGTGTCGGGCAACAGCGCGAGTCAGGCCAGCCAGTCGAGCCAGGACTTCGCGCAGGCGCTGCAACAGCGCATCGACACGCAAAACCAGCAGGCGGCCATGACCGCCACGGCCAATCAGTCGATGCAGACGTCGCAAACGAGTTCGATGTCGCAGTCGAGCCAGGCGTCGTCGTCGGCCTCGAACAGCGATTCGACGCAGTCGTCGTCGGACTCGCAGGCCGCGCAATCGTCCGGCACGAGTTCGAGCCAGGGCGCGCACCACGCGTCGGGCACCGACCATCGCGGCGACGCTTCGCGCACGCAGAAAAAGCAGGCGCAGGACGCGGGCTCGACCGAGGCGGCGGCCCAGGCGGCGCAGGCTCAACAGGCGCAGCAAGCCCAGCAGCAAACGCCGGGCGACGGCAGCGATTCGACCGATGCGAGCGGCCAGGCCGGCACCCAGGCGAGCAGCGACAGCACGCTCGCGGGCGTCGCCTCGGCGGCGGCCGCCGCGGCCGCGACGGCGGCCACGGGCGCGACCGGCGCCGACGCCAGCGGCGCGAGCGCCACGGCCGCCACGGGCGATCCGAAGTCGGTGAGCGCGGCGTTCCAGGCGGCGCTCTCGAAGCTGCGCGGCGGCGGCGCGGGCGCGCTCGCGACCGGCACGGCGAACGCCAACGGCACCGGCGGCGGCGCGGCCAGCACCTCGGCCGACGCTGCCTCGGCGGGCACCAACATCGCCAGCAGCTTTGCCTCGCACCTGAGCGAGCACGGCCAGGAGAAGGCCTTCGACGCGGCCACGGCCAGCGCCACCACCGACGCCGCCAAGGCCGCGAGCGACGCGCTCTCGGCGGCGGCGCAGCAGCAGGCCGCCGCGGCCGGCACGCAAACCAGCGCCGCGAGCACCGCCACGGCCACCGACGCGCTTGCCGCGACGCAAGCCGCCGCCATGGCAGCGGCCACCGCCGCGCAAACCCAGGCGGCGCAGGCCGCGAGCACGGGCGGCGCGACGGCCGCGGGCGCCAGCTCGGCCGAGTCGAACGCCATTTCCGCCCAGGTCGGCAGCAGCGACTGGGAAGACGCGTTCAACCAGAAGGTGGTGTTCCTCTCGAACGCGCATCAGTCTTCGGCGGAACTCACGCTCAATCCGAAGGATCTCGGGCCGCTCCAGGTCGTGCTGCAGGTCACCGACACGCACGCGCACGCCCTCTTCGTCTCGCAGCACCAGAACGTGCGCGAAGCCGTGGAAGCCGCGCTGCCGAAGCTGCGCGAGGCGATGGAGCAGAACGGCATCGGTCTGGGCAGCGCCAGCGTCTCCGACGGCTTTTCGCGCCAGATGAACCAGCAGGCGCAGGACGGCGGCTCGGGCCGCTCGGGCTCGTCGCGGTCGGGGTCGAGCGTGTTCGGCGCGTCGGACGCCGGCGACGACACGGCCAGCGTGGCCGCCACGACCACCACGACGCGCCAGGTCGGGCTGATCGACACGTTCGCCTGAGCCGGGCGGCGGTTTGCCGACGCGTCGACGATAAAAGCGCGCCGCGAAGCCGCCCGGTTTCGCGGCGCCTTTGCGCATCGGCGCGGCACCGCTGCCGCCCCGATTTCGCGCGCGGCCGGCGGCTTGATCGACGGTCGATCCGGTGACAAGCCGCCCATACGCGACACGTAGACCGCGCATAAGCGGCATATAGGCCACACGCAGGCCGCAGATCAGCGGTACATCAGCGCCACATCAGCGACACATCAGCGGCACGCGGCGGGGCAAGCCCGCCGCAAACGCCGCCCGGCCGACGCCAGCGCCGTTCCCGCCGCGCCGGCACAAAGCCACGAGATAGCCGGAATTCCCCCGTCTATTCCTCCCATCGCCCAAGAGCGAAAGCCGCAACAATTCATGCTGCCCGGACCGGTCTTTGAACCGGCGCCCCGGAACCACGCAAGCATTCAGGCACAAGCAGTCTCAAGCAGGCTCAAGATCGACATGGCGACCACCACCGCATCCCAGCAAGCCGCGCCCCAGGGCGCGAAGAAACCCGGACCGATGAAGCGCATCATCGTGATCGCGCTCATCGCGATCCTCGCCGCCGCCGCAGCGGGCGGCGCGACGTGGTTCTTCATGTCGCGCCACGCCGCGAGCGCGCCGGCCGCCAACGCGCCGCCCCCGCCGCCGCCCGTGCCCGTGTATTACGCGCTCGAGCCGATGACCGTCAACCTGCAGTCGGACGACGGCGAATCGCATTTCCTGCGCATTGGCCTCACGCTCAAGCTCGACACCCAGGCGACCCAGGAAGAACTCGTGGCGCGCATGCCCGAGATCCGCAGCCGCCTGCTGCTCGCGCTCTCGAACAAGCATCCGTCCGATCTCGCGCCGCTCGACGGCAAGCGCGCGCTCGCCACGGAACTCGCCGTGCTGATCTCGAAGCCGACCGACCCGCGCGAGAAGCCCGCGCATGTCGAAGACGTGCTGTTCACCGAATTCGTCGTGCAGTGAGCGTGCCGAAATGATCACCTCGATCCACACCGCGTCGATTGCAGCCATGCTCGCGCGCCGCTCGGAGGGCCAGTCATCATGACGATGGGTCACGACGAGTTCATGTCGCAGGAGGAGGTCGATGCCCTCCTCAAGGGCGTCACCGGTGAAGTCGATTCCGAGTCGAGCGCTTCCGAAAAGCAGGGTGTACGGCCCTACAACATCGCGACGCAGGAACGGATCGTTCGCGGCCGGATGCCCGGCCTCGAAATCATCAACGAGCGTTTCGCCCGTTTGATGCGCGTGGGCATCTTCAACTTCATGCGCCGCACCGCCGAAATCTCGGTCGGTCCCGTGCGCGTGCAGAAGTACAGCGAGTTCACCCGCAACCTGCCGATTCCGACCAACCTGAATCTGGTGCACGTGAAGCCGCTGCGCGGCACCTCGCTGTTCGTGTTCGACCCGAACCTCGTGTTCTTCGTGGTCGACAACCTGTTCGGCGGCGACGGCCGGTTCCACACGCGTGTGGAAGGCCGCGACTTTACGCAGACCGAGCAGCGCATCATCAGCAAGCTGCTCAACCTCGTGTTCGAGCACTACACGACGGCGTGGAAGAGCGTGCGCCCGCTGAATTTCGAATACGTGCGCTCGGAAATGCACACGCAGTTCGCCAACGTGGCCACGCCGAACGAAATCGTCATCGTCACGCAGTTCTCGATCGAGTTCGGCTCGATCGGCGGCACGCTGCACATCTGCATGCCGTACTCGATGATCGAACCGATCCGCGACGTGCTCGCCTCGCCGATCCAGGGCGAAGTGCTCGACGTGGACCGCCGCTGGGTGCGCGTGCTCTCGCAGCAGGTGCAGGCCGCGGAAGTCGAACTCACGGCCGATCTCGCGCAGATGCCCGTCACGTTCGACCAGATCCTGAACATGAAGAAGGGCGACGTGCTGCCGATCAATATCGCCGAGCACATCGTCGCCAAGGTCGACGGCGTGCCGGTGATGGAATGCGGCTACGGAATTTTCAATGGTCAATACGCGTTGCGGGTCCAGAAGATGATCAGCGCAGCCGATACGATGAAGGAAGGTGGATATGAGTGACGTCAACGGCACGAGCGCGGAAGAGCCGGTGCTCGAAGCAGGTCAGGACGCAGCGGACGACGCGATGGACGATTGGGCCGCCGCGCTCGCCGAGCAGAACAGCAACGAAGCGCCCGCCGCCGCTCCCGCGGCCGTGTTCCAGCCGCTTTCGAAGGTCGACGCGAACTCGACGCGCAACGACATCGACATGATTCTGGACATTCCCGTCCAGATGACCGTCGAACTCGGCCGCACCAAGATCGCCATCCGCAACCTGCTGCAACTCGCGCAGGGTTCGGTGGTGGAGCTGGACGGTCTCGCGGGCGAGCCGATGGACGTGCTCGTGAACGGCTGCCTCATCGCCCAGGGCGAAGTGGTGGTCGTGAACGACAAGTTCGGCATTCGCCTCACCGACATCATCACGCCCTCCGAGCGCATCCGGAAACTGAACCGATGAAACCCCAGGCCGTTCCCGTCTCGTCCTCCGCCACCGCTCGCGCACCGAAGTCCCAAAGTGCGCGCGTGCTGCGATTCTCGTGGCGCCTTGCCGTGCACCTCGCGCTGTTCGGCGCGGCGGTGATCGCCACGCTGAACGCGAAGGCCGCCGACCTCCAGGCGGTCAATCAGGCGGCGCACGCGGCGTCCGGTTCGGCCAGCACCGCGGCGATCGCGGGTAGCGCCGTGCCGTCGCTCGGCTTCGGCGCGCTGGTGCAGACGGTGCTCGGCCTCGCGCTGGTGATCGGCGTGGTGTTCGGCTGCGCGTGGCTCGCGCGGCGTCTCGGGCTGCAAGGCGGCACGAAGAACGCGCTCGTGAAGACGGTGGGCGGCGCCTCGCTCGGCGGCAAGGAGCGCGTGGCCGTGGTCGAGATCGGCGACACCTGGCTCGTGCTGGGCGCCGCGCCCGGCAACGTGCGCCTGCTGCACACCCTGCCCGCGGGCGAACTGCCCGCCTCGGCCGCCGCGACGAATCCCTCGTCGCCCGCCCTTTCGGGCAGCTTCGGACAGCGCTTCCGTGACGCGCTGAAGAGCGAAGCCGGCAAGCGTATCAACGCACGTTTTGGACGTCACGACGGCGGAGCGCGGTAAATGCACGGCAGTTCCCTTCAAGCGGCGCACGCCGACGGCCACGGCCTCGCGCGCGCCCAATCCCTCGCGAAACTGGCGCGCACGGCACTGCCGTTCGCGCTGATGCTCGGCGCCGGCGCCCTCGCCTTCGCGCTGCCGCACGTCGCGCATGCGCAGTCCACGGCGGGCCTGCCCGCCTTCAACACGAGCCCCGGCCCGAACGGCGGCACGACCTACTCGCTGAGCGTGCAGACGATGCTGCTGCTCACGATGCTGTCGTTCCTGCCCGCGATGGTGCTGATGATGACGAGCTTCACGCGCATCATCATCGTGCTCTCGCTGCTGCGCCAGGCGATCGGCACGACCACCACGCCGCCCAACCAGGTGCTGGTCGGTCTCGCGCTGTTCCTCACGATGTTCGTGATGTCGCCCGTGCTCGACAAGGCCTACAACGACGCCTACAAGCCGTTCGCGGCGGGCACGATCTCGATGGACGACGCGGTCACGCGCGGCGTCGCGCCGTTCAAGACCTTCATGCTGCGCCAGACCCGCGAGTCCGATCTCGCCCTGTTCGCGCGCATCTCGCACGCCGCGCCGATGCAAGGCCCGGAAGACGTGCCGCTCACGCTGCTCGTGCCCTCGTTCGTCACGAGCGAGCTGAAGACGGGCTTCCAGATCGGCTTCACGGTGTTCATTCCGTTTCTCATCATCGACATGGTGGTGGCGAGCGTGCTGATGTCGATGGGTATGATGATGGTCTCGCCCTCCACGATTTCGTTGCCGTTCAAGCTCATGCTGTTCGTGCTGGTGGACGGCTGGCAATTGCTGATCGGCTCGCTCGCGCAGAGCTTCACGTAAGGAGAACGCCATGACGCCAGAATCCATCATGACGCTCAGCCATCAGGCGATGTACGTCGCGCTGCTGATGGCCGCGCCCCTCCTGCTCGTCTCGCTCGTCGTGGGTCTCGCGGTGAGCCTGTTCCAGGCCGCCACGCAGATCAACGAAACCACGCTCTCGTTCATCCCGAAGCTGATCGCGATCGCGGTCACGCTGGTGATCGCCGGGCCGTGGATGCTCACGACCATGCTCGACTACATGCACAACATGTTCACGAGCATTCCCGCGCTCGCGAGCTGACGCCCGGCGCCGCGCGCCGGCGCGCGGCTGCCCGCTCTCACGCCACTCCACGACACGCGCCGCGGCGGCCGCTTCCGGCCGCGGGCGCCTCTCCCGACGCACGATGTTTACGGTCACCTACGCGCAACTGAACGCCTGGCTCACGGCCTTTCTCTGGCCGTTCGCGCGCATTCTCGCGCTCGTGGCCGTGGCGCCGATCGTGGGCAACCATTCGGTGCCCACGCGCGTGAAGATCGCGCTCGCGGGCTTCACGACGCTGATCGTCGCGCCGACTATCGGCGCGATGCCGCAGGCCACGGTGTTCTCGGCCGAAGGCGTGTGGATCCTCGTCAACCAGTTCCTGATCGGCGTGACGCTCGGCTTCGTGATGCAGCTCGTGTTCGCGGTGGTGACGGCGGCGGGCGACCTCATGAGCCTCGGCATGGGGCTCGGCTTCGCGAGCTTCTTCGATCCGCAGGCCAATACCACCACGCCCGCGCTCTCCTCGTGGTTCAACATGATGGCGATGCTCGCGTTCCTCGTGTTCGACGGCCATCTGCAGATGATCGCGGCGCTCGTGAACACCTTCCAGACGCTGCCCGTCTCGGCCAACGTGCTCGGCGCCAACGGCTTTCGCGTGCTCGCGGGCTGGGGCGCGACGGTGCTCAACTCGGGCCTGCTGCTCTCGCTGCCCGTGGTGGTGGCGCTCCTCATCACCAATCTGTCGCTCGGCATTCTCAACCGCGCGGCGCCGCAGATCGGTATTTTCCAGATCGGTTTCGCGCTCACGATGCTCGTGGGCATGGTGCTCATCCAGATCATGATGCCGAACCTGATTCCCTACTTCGCGCGCCTGTTCGACAGCGGTTTCGACGAAATGGGGCGGGTGGCGGCGGGGTTGCGGCCGGCCGGGTAAGCGTCGCCGCCGAACCGGCGGCGCCATGAAAAAAGCGGACCGAAGTCCGCTTTTTTTTCCTCCGCTCAAACCCGCGGCATCGTCACGGATTGATGTACTGGAACAGCGAGAGGTTCTGCGTTGCGGCAAAGCTCTTCTGCGACGCCGTGAGCGCGTTGGAGAGCTGCTCGAACTGGCTGATCGCCGAAACCATGTCGGTGCTCGTCAGGTCCTGCAGATTCGTGGTCACCTGCAGCGAGTTCGTCGACGTCACGGTTTGCAGCGCCTTCACTTCCTGCTCGCGGCCGCCCACCGAAGCCTGCATGGTGATCACGTTCGACAGCGAATTGCCGAGCTGCGTGAGACCCGTGTTGAGCTGGTTGGTGAGCGTCGCGACGGCGGCCGGCGAGTTGTTGGTCGGCGTCTGCAGCGCGCTGATCACGTTGTCGATGGTCTTGAACACGTCGGTGTTCGCCGAGTTGCTGGCCGGCGTGACCGAGAACGCGTCGCCGCCCTTGGGCGAACCCGTGATCGACACGTTCATGCCGCTGCCGAGCGGGATCGCGTCGCCGGACGTGTAGGCCGCGGGCGAGGTGGTCGTCGGCGGATTCGCGGTGTTGTCGGTGACCGTGTAGCTGATGTTGCCGCTGCCGTCGTCGCTGAAATTGATCGCGTAGCTGTCGTTGTTGGTGGCTTGCGACGGATCGGTCACCGTCACGGCGCTCACCACGCCCGTGCCCGTGTTGCCGGTGCTCGCCGACTGCACGATGTCCGAACCCACGGCCTGCACGCTCTGGAACACCTGCGCGCCCGTGTCGCCCACGGCGATCTGGCGCGAGCCCGAGACCTGCATGGTGCGCTGGCCGGCGTCGCCGTTGTAGGTTACGCCGCCGCCCGAGGCGTTCGAGAACACCTGCGAGGTGCTCTGGAAGCCCGAGAAAATGTAGTTGCCCGAGCCGTCCGTGGTGTTGGCGAGCGTGAGCAGCTGGTTGCGCAAGCCCGTCATCTGCTGGGCGAGCGCCGAGCGGTCGGAGTCGTTCAACGCGCCGTTCTGCGACTGGATCATGAGCGAGTTGATGCTCTGCAGCGTGCTCGTCACGCTCGTGAGCGTGTTGTCTTCCAGTTGCAGCGAGCTGAGCGCCGTGGTCTGGTTCGACGCGTACTGCGAGAGCGTCGCGCTGGTCGCGGAGAGCTGCACGGCCTGCGCCGCGCCGAGCGGGTCGTCCGCGGGCGTCGAGAGCGCCGAACCCGAGGAGATCTGGGCCTGGAGCTGCAGGATTTGCGCCTGCTGGTTCTCCATCGTCGAGACGTTGTTCGAATAGAGCTGGGAAGTCGCGATACGCATCGTTCAGCGCCTCACTGGAAAATGCCGATCAGGGTCTGGAACAGCGAGGCGGCCGTTTGGATGACCTTGCTGTTCGCCTGATAAAGCTGCTGGTACTGAAGCAGGCTCGCTGCTTCTTCGTCGAGGTTCACGCCCTGCACCGACTGCTGCTGCGCGGTGAGCTGCGTCACGAGCGATTGCTGCGACGTGGCCTGCGCATTGAGCTGGCTCGCGTTGTTGCCGATCGTGTTGACGTAGTTCGAATACGCGCTCGTGAGCGTTTGCGTGCCCGTGTACGACGTGCTCGAGGTGAGGTTCGCGAGCGCGAGCGCGTTGCGGCCGTCCTGCGTGCCGCTCGTGTTCGCGGCAATCGTGAAGCTGTCGCCGGTCGAAGGCGTGCCGTTGAGCGTGAAGCTCACGTTGTTGGTCGTGCCGCCGCTCGAGTCGGTCGCGCCGATCACGGTCAGCGTCGCGCCCGTGCTCGGGTCGTAGTTCACGCCCGGATTGCTGGCGTCGATGGTGACCGTCGTGGGCGTGCTCGAACCGGGCGTCGTGATCTGCACCTGGGTGCCGTCGGGGAAGCCCGTGAGCGTGCCGCCCGAGCCGCTGGACGCCGCCGTGTAGGTCAGCGTGAGCGGCGTGGACGAGGTCGAGTAGCCCGAACTCACCGTGCCTTGCGAGACCACGCCGGTCCCGGCGTTGGTGGTCGCGGCCGAAACCAGCACCGGCGTGGCGGCGGCGATCGCGGACGGGTCCGTGGTCGCGACGGCGAAGCTCGACAGCGCGCCGGCCGTGGGCTGGATCGCGAACACGTCGCCGTCGGCGGGCGTGCCGGACGGCGTGATCGAGAAGCCGCCCAGCGTGAACGGCGAGGTCGTGCCCGGGTCCGTGCCGACCACCGAGTTGGTGGTCGTGTCGGTCAGCGTGTACGTGCCGCTCGCGTAGGAGAGCTGGAAGTTGTCCGTTGGCGGCTGGGTCGGGTTGGTGAGCGTGACGCTCATCGAGGTCGTGTCGGTGTTCTTCGAGCTGGCCGTCACGACCGGATTGCCGACCGTGAAGAGCGCGCCGCCCTGGCCGCCCGAGAGGTTCAGGCCGAGTTCGTTCTGCTGGTTCACCTGCGCCGCGAAGCTGGTCGCGATCGCGCCCAGTTGCGATTCCGCCGGATCGAGCGTGTTCGAGACGAACGAGACCAGACCGCCCACGGTGCCGCCTTGCAGCGCCGCCGAGGTCAGCGTCTGCGCCGTGCCTTGCTGTGCCGCGCTGGCGCCGTTCAGGCCTTGCCACGTGACGGTGAGTTCCGAGGGATTCGTGTCCGAGGGCGCCGTGCCGAGGTTGTAGCTCTGGCCGCTCACCACGAGCGGCTGGCCGTTGCTCAGGAACACGCTGTAACCGCTGCTGCCCTGCACGACCTGCGTGCCCACGAGTTGCGAGAGGTTCGCCACGGCCTGGTCGCGCTCGTCGAGCAACTGGTTCGGCTGCTGGCCGCTGGCGCTGGCCGTCTGGATCTGCGTGTTGAGCTTGGCGATCTGCTGCGTGTAGCTGTTGATCTGCGAGACCGCGCTCGTGAGCTGCGTGTTCACGCTCTGGCGCATCGCCGAATACTGTTCGGCCGCCGAGTTGATCTGGTCCGCGAGCGTTTGCGCGTTGGAAAGCGCGCTCTGGCGCGCCGAGGTATCCGACGGCGAATTCGAGACGGTTTGCAGCCCCGAGAAGAACGACGTGATCGACGAAGCGATGCCCGAGGTCGGGCTGCCCACGAGGTTCGAGAGCTGCGTGGCGAGCGTGTAGGAAGCCGTGTACGAGCTGTTCGCCGACTGCGCGTTGTTGACGGCCGTCGTCAGGTACTGGCTGTAGGCGCGCTGCACGGTCGCCGTGGTCACGCCGCCGCCCAGGTAGCCATTGCTCGTGGACTGGCCGCTCGACTCGTTGAATACCGCCGACTCGACGGTGTATCCGGCCGTGGACGAGTTGCTGATGTTCTCGCCGGCGGTCGCGATACCGATTTGCGCTGCCTGCAGGCCGCTCAAACCGATCGACATGATGTTGGACATGCGTGATCCTCGTGTGCGGTCTGCCTGCTTGCGTATCAGGCGAACCGCGGGGGTGAACTCACAGTTTTACGGCACCGCGGCGCGAAAATTGAGCGTAAGACAATGAAAGACCGCGCGCGTCGCGCCCGCGATACGAGGCGGCTGCGGCGTGGCGCGAAAACGTTAGCGCGGCCGGGTAGGCCGAAGCGCCCTTGCGGGCGCTCACCGGCCGACCGGAATCGACCGGCGTTACAGCACAAACCTCACCGCCGCCCAGGCGCCCAAGCGCACTCGCGGCGCCGCGCGGCGTTTCGCCGGCGCGCGCAGCCGCAGCAAACCCGTGCATCAAGCAGGCATCAAGCGCGCATCAGCTACGCGACAAGGCACGGCGCTTCATCTCGAGCTGCGTGATGTAGCGTTGCAGCGAGTTTTCCGCGGAACCGGGCAGCGTCTCGAAGCGCAGGCCGAGGTGGAAGCGCCGGTCGCCGTTGGGCAGATCGATGAAGCGCAGCACCACGAGCGCGAGATCCACGCGCAGCTTGCCCTGCGAGCGCAGGTCGAGTTCCACGTCTTGCAGCACGAGACCCGTGTCGAGCATGGCCGCGCGTTCGTCCGTGGTGCGCAGACCGAGGCCGCCGAGCGACAGGTCGTGCACTTCGAACTGGAAGCGCTCGCCGGTGGCCGGAATCTCGCCGCGGCAGATGCACGGTTCGAGCACGGGCGTGTCGACGCGGAAATACTCGCGGCGCTGCACGTAAAACAGCACTTCGGGGAATTCCACCTCGAACGCGGGGCGGCCTTCGTATTCGGTTTCGCGCGGCGTGCCGGTCGCGAATTCCACCCGCACGCCTTCGGGCGACGCATGGAAGTGGCACGACGGCGCCTCGAGCACGCCCCGGTTCTGCTCGGGCAGCGCGCCCCAGTCGAACACGAAGGTGTGCTCGCGGGTATTCACCGCAAGCAGACGCGTGACGAGCTGGCCGCCGCGGTATTGCAGGGTCAGGAAGTCGCCCCGGTTGACGAGATTGCGCAACTGCACGCCAATCTCGAGCGGGTTGCGTCGCCCGAAGTCGGGCGCCTCTTCGTCGCCTGATCCTTGTTGATTCGACTGAACGGTATTCATCGGCCTGCCGGAATTTCGTGAACGTATCGGCGCGACCCAGAACACGGCCGGTGCGCGCCATTCGGGCGGCTCCGCCACCCTGTTATCTTTTCCATCTCGCCTGCATTAGCGGCAGTCCGATCTAAAAATTTAGGGATATTTCGTAAAAAATCTGCGCCGCATGCCACTTCGAAAGGCGTGCCGGACAAGGCTCGCGGCGAACGTCGCGCAACGGCCGCGAGGCAACGTTTGCGAGGCCCGAACTGCCGTCAACCTGCCGCTCCGGCCCGTTACGCCATCCGCGCCATGATCGTCATGAGTTTCTTCGCGTAATGAGGGTCGGTTGCGTAACCGGCGCGCTGCATGCCCTGCGCGAAACTTTCGGCGCTCTTCGAGCCGTTGATGACCGAGGCGTAGCGCGGGTTGTTCTTGAGCACGCTCGCGTAGTCCGTCATCGCGTCCTCGTACGAGTCGTAGGCGCGGAACTTCTCCACCACGCGGTGCGGCTGGCCGTTCACGTACTCGGTCGTGAGCGTGGACACCGTCTTGCCGGTCCAGTCCCTGGTCGCCTTGATGCCGAACACGTTGTGGCTGGTCGAGCCGTCGGCTTTCTTGATCTCGCGCTTGCCCCAGCCCGATTCGAGCGCGGCCTGACCCAGGATGAAGCGCGCCGGAATGCCGGTGCCGTTGGCGGCCGTCTGCGCCGCGTTGGCGAGCTTGTCGACGAACGCGTCCACCTGCGGGTCGCCGTTGCCCTTGATCGGCGGCGTGAGCGCGCTGTTGGCGCTGTAACCGCGGCCGTTGGCGAGCGCGCCGTTGGCGGCGGCGTTGCCGTAGGCGCGGCCGAGCGCGTTGAGCATCGCGAGATTGCCTTCGTTCGCATCCGAGCCGGACATGCCCGAGAGCGCGCCCGCCACGCCACCGGCGCCGCCGGCAGCGCCGCTGCCGCCGCCGAGCGAGTTCGGGTCGCCGCCCATGCTGCGCATGAGCTGCTTGATCATGGCGTTGGCCACGCCCACGCCCTTGTTCGACATCTGCTGGGCGAGCTGCTGGTCCATCATCGACTGGAACTGCGCGCCGTCGTTGGAGTCGAGCGGGCCGTCGGAGGGCGTCGCGTCGCGCATGCTCTTCAGCATCATCTGCGTGAACACGGCGTCGAACTGCTTGGCCGCCATCTTCACGCCCTGCTGCGGCGAGGCGTTGGCCGCCGCGCGCATCGAGTCGAAACCCTGCACGTCCAGGGCGAAACGGTTGGTCAGGTCGAGGCCGCCACCGATGTTGTTGTTGTCCATGCTGCTCCCCTAAGTTCCCTTAGATGATTTGCAGGTCGGCGCGCAACGCGCCCGCCGCCTTCATCGCCTGCAGGATCGACATGAGGTCCGCCGGTGTCGCGCCCAGCGCGTTCAGCGCCTTCACGACCTCGGCGAGATTGGCGCCCGCCGTAACGAGCTTGAGTGATCCGTTGTCCTGCTTGAGCTGGATCTGCGACTGGCGCGCGGCCACGGTATTGCCGTTCGAGAACGCGCCGGGCTGGCTCACCGCCGTCTGCGTGTTCACGACCACCGAGAGATTGCCGTGCGCGACCGCGCAGCTTTCCAGCGTCACCATCTGGTTCATCACGATCGAGCCGGTGCGCGCGTTCAGGATCACCTTCGCGGCCGGTTGCGCCGGATTCACGTTGAGATCCTGGATCTGCGCGATGAAACCCACCTGCGCCGAGGGATCGGCCGGGCCGCGCACCTGGATCGTGCGGCCGTCGAGCGCGGACGCCGTGCCCTGGCCGAACATGTTGTTCACCGCCGCGACAATGCGCTGCGTGGTGTCGTAATCCATGTCGTTCACGGCCATGGTCAGCACGCCGCCTTGCTGCGCGACCGGCGAGGGCACCGCGCGTTCGACGATCGCGCCGCCCGAGATGCGGCCCGCCGCGAGCTGGTTGACCTGCACCTTGCTGCCGTTGGCCGACGCACCGGCGCCGCCCACCGCCACGTTGCCCTGCGCGAGCGCGTAGACCTGGCCGTCGGCGCCCTTGAGCGGCGTGAGCAGCAGCGTGCCGCCGCGCAGGCTCTTGGCGTTCGCGAGCGAGGACACGGTGATGTCGATCTGTTCGCCGGGCCGCGAGAACGGCGGCAGCACGGCCGTCACCATCACCGCGGCGACGTTCTTCAGCTGCATGTTGTTGAGCGCCGACGACGACCCCGAGCTGCTCGACGTGTTGTTGATCGAGATGCCGAGGTTCGCGAGCATGTTCGCGAGCGTCTGGGTCGTGAACGGCGCCTGGGTGGTCTGGTCGCCGGTGCCGTCGAGACCCACCACGAGGCCGTAGCCGATCAGCGGGTTGTCGCGCACGCCCTGGAACGAAACGAGGTCTTTCACGCGCTCGGCGCGCGCCGGGGTGGCGAACGCGAGCAACGCGCCGCCCGCGAACAGGAACGCCGCCGCGACGCCGAAGGTGGCCAGCAGCCCTTTCACGCGCGACCGGCGCGATTGCTGGAAGCGGATCTTTACCATGGCGCGATGTTCAGGAAGAAGCGTTGCAGCCAGCCCATCGTTTCGGCTTCGTCGATCACGCCCTTCGCGGAGTATTCGATCTTCGCGTCGGCGACGTCGGTGGAGAGCACGGAGTTGTCTCCGGCAACGGTGTTGGGATTCACGACGCCGGAAAAGCGCACGTACTCGTTGCCCTGATTGATGAGCATCTGCTTCTCGCCGGACACCACGAGATTGCCGTTGGGCAGCACGTTCGTCACGGTCACGGTAATCACGCCCGTGAAGGTGTTCGACGCGTTCGCGCCGCCCGTGGCGTCGAACTGGTTCGCGCCCGTCGCCGCCAGGTTCATGTGCGAGAACAGACCCGGCGCGAAGCCCGCGGTCGGCACGGCCACGCTGGTGCTGCCGCCGCGCTTGGTGTTCGCGCCCGAGGACTTGGTCGCGTTGATGTTTTCGGAGATGACGATCGTGAGGATGTCGCCCGTGTTACGCGGACGTTGATCTTCGAACAGCGGCCGGCCCGCGTAGCCGGGGTTGTAGATCGCGCCCGGCGACATGTTGGCGGGCGGCGGCGGCGGCACGGCCGTCATCGGTTGCTGCACGATCGGCTGCTTCGGTGGCAGATAAGCGCAGCCCGCGAGCATCGCGAGCGCCACGCCCGCCGCGAGCGCCCGGACATCGGGGCGCGCCGCACGGGTGCGAGGTTGGACTGGAACGGACTGCGACATGCTGATCACCGACTCGATAGACTAAAAAACTAACCTCAGACCTGCATCTGGCTGAGGGTTTGCAGCATCTGGTCGGAAGTGGTGACCGCCTTGCTGTTGATTTCGTAAGCGCGCTGCGTCTCGATCATGTTCACGAGTTCCTGCACCACGTTCACGTTCGACGCTTCCACATAACCCTGGTTGAGCGTGCCCGAGCCGTTCTGGCCCGGCGACGACACCGTGGGCGCACCCGACGACGCCGTTTCCGACATCAGGTTCTGGCCGTTCGACTGCAGGCCCGTCGGGTTGATGAACATGGCGAGCTGGAGCGTGCCGATGGTCGTGTTATTGGTCGAGCCCGGCGTCGTGACCGTCACCACGCCGTCGCTGCCGATGGTCAGCGAGGTCGCGTTGGCGGGCACGGTGATAGCCGGCATCACCTGATAGCCGCTCGAGGTCACGAGCTGGCCCTGCGCGTTGGTCTGGAACGAGCCGTCGCGCGTGTAAGCCGTCGTGCCGTCGGGCATCTGCACCTGGAAGAAGCCCGCGCCGTTGATCGCCACGTCCTTCGAGTTGCCGGTTTGTTGCAGGTTGCCCTGCGTGTAGAGCTTCTCGGTCGCCACCTGCTGCACGCCCGTGCCGATCTGGCTGCCCGAGGGCAGTTCGGTTTGCTGGGTCGAATTGGCGCCCGGCTGACGCAGCGTCTGGTACATGAGATCTTCGAACACGGCGCGCGAACCCTTGAAGCCATTGGTGCTCACGTTCGCGAGGTTGTTCGAGATCACGTCCATCTGCGACTGCTGGGCTTGCATGCCGGTAGCGGCGATGTAAAGCGATCGGTTCACGGTGTCTTTCTCCAGGCTTGGCCTGCTGCGCAGTGTACGCGGCCCGGCTGCCTTCAATTGCCCGAATTCAGGCGATTTCCGCCCTGAATTCGCGGTCTGCGTTGCTTAGCTGAAGTTGAGCAGCTGGTTGGCGCTCTGCTCGTTCTGGTCCGCGTTCGAGAGCAGCTTGGTCTGCATCTGGAACTGGCGGGCGTTGGTGATCATCGAGACCATGGCCGCCACGGGGTTCACGTTGCTGCCCTCGAGCGACTCGGTCGCGATCTGCACGGTCGGGTCCGCGTCGGCGGGATTACCGTCCGCCGTGCGAAAGAGACCGTCGTCGCCGCGCGTGAGCGCGCCCGCGTCCGGATTGACGAACTTGATCTGGTCGATCACGGCAATGGCGTCGGCGGGACTGCCCGGCGCGATGGCCGAAACCGTGCCGTCCTTGCCGATCGTGACCGCCGAGCCCGGCGGCACGCCGATCGGGCCGCCGCTGCCGATCACCTGCTGGTTCGCGGCCGTCACGAGCTGCCCGTTCTGGTCGACATGCAGATTGCCCGCGCGCGTGTAGGCCTCGTTGCCGTCGGCCGTCTGCACGGCCATGAAACCCGAGCCCTGAATGGCGATGTCGAGCGGATTGCCGGTGCGCGAGATCGCGCCGGGCGTCATGTCCGAACCCGGCGTGGCCGAGAGCACGAACGTGCGGGTCGTCTCGTCGTTCACGCTCGAGCCGTCGCCGAACGACATCGGCACGGCGCGAAAGTTGGCGAGCTGGGCGCGAAAGCCCGTGGTCGAGACGTTCGCGAGGTTGTTCGCGACGACGCTTTGCTGCTCGAGCGCCTGGCTCGCGCCCGTCATCGCGGTGTAGATCAAACGGTCCATGACGTATCCGGTGCGTTAAGACTTCGCGTTACATCTGCAGCAGCGTCTGGTCGACGGTCTGCTGCGTCTTGATGGTCTGCGCGTTCGCCTGATAGTTGCGCTGCGCCGTGATCAGGTCCACGAGCTGGTTGGTCAGGTCGACGTTCGACGCTTCTTCCGCGCCGCCCGTGAGCGTGCCGTGGTTCGTGCTGCCCGGCGTGGAGACCTGCGCGACGCCCGAAGCCGAGGTTTCCTGGAACTGGTTGCCGCCGAGGTTCAGGAGGCCGTTCGGGTTGTTGAAGTTCGCGAGCGTGATCTGACCGAGCGCCATGGTCTGGCCGTTCGAGTAGTTGCCCGTGATGGTGCCGTCCGAGCCGATCGAGAAGTTCGACAGCGAGCCGCTCGCGTAGCCGTTCTGCGTGAGGTTGTTCACGCCCGAGGTGCCGCCGTACTGCGTCGTGCCCGTGAAGTCGACCGTGATGGTCTGGTTCGCGGCGCCGTCGGTCGGCGTGATGTTGAGCTGGAACTGGCCGAGCTGCGAGGTGGCGGTGCCCGTCGAGGCGTCGGTCGTGCCCGTGAGATTGCCCGACGAGTCGAACGCCATCGTGCCCATGTCGGTGGTCGTGCCGCCGTTCACCGCGTACACCTCGGCCGAGCCGGTCGAGTTCTGCACGAAGTACAGGTTGACCTGCTGCGTGCCGCCGAGCGAGTCGTAGCCCGTGATCGAGGTCGAGTAGCTGTAGCTGTTCGAGTTGCTCGGGTCGAACGTCGAGGACGTCGGCGCCGTGGCCTGCGCGTTCAGGTTCAGCTGCGCGGTGATGCTGCTGGTCGCGAGCGGCGCGATGTTGGTGGTCGGCACCTTGAGCGGCACGGTGGCCGCCGTGTTGATCACGCCCGTCGCGTCGGCGGCGTAGCCCATCAGGTCGTGGCCGGTCGCGTCGGTGATGTAGCCATTCTTGTCGAGCTGAAACACGCCGTTACGCGAATACGTGACGGTGCCGTTGCTCGACATCTGGAAGAAGCCGTTGCCGTTGATCGCGACGTCGAGCGCCTGGCCCGTCGTGGTGATCGTGCCCTGCGAGAAGTCCTGCTGGACGGTCGAGAGCGAGGCGCCGAGACCGATCTGGTTGCCCACGGCGGTCGCGATCGTGTTCGCGTACACGTCGGCGAACTGCGCCGTGCTTTGCTTGAAGCCGACGGTGTTCGCGTTCGCGATGTTGTTGCCAATCACGTCGAGGTCGTTCGACGACGCGGCGAGGCCGCTCAATCCTTGCTGGTAGCCCATGTTTGTCTACTCCGCGTTTATCGTGTTCAGAGAATGCCGGCGACGCCCGAGAGCGCGACCGTCTTGCCGTTGGCGAGCGAAAGGCTCGCGGTGCCATCCGCCTGCTGGATGACGCCTTGCACCTGGCTTGCGACGAGCGACGTCGCGGTCGTCGACGAACCGTTGACGGTCGCCGTGGCGCTGATGGTGTAGGTCCCGTCGGCCACCGTGGCGCCCGACGTGTCCTTGCCGTCCCACGTAACCGGCACGGTGCCCGCCGATTCCGCGCCGAGGTCGATCGTGCGCACGACCGAGCCTGCCGAGTTGGTGATGTTGACCTTGACGTCCGAAGCCGCCGAGGTGAGCTGCACGCCCAGTTCGGGCGAGCTGCCGCTCGAGACCGTCGCGCTCGATCCCGGCGCGAGCACGGTCGAGCCGATCAGCAGCGCGGCCTGCGCGTTCTGGCCCGCGGACAGCTGCGTGGACAGCGACGACAGCGAGGTGTTGAGCTGCGCGATGCCCGAAACCGTGTTGATCTGGGCGAGCTGCGAGGTCATCTGCGAGCTGTCCATCGGATTGGTCGGGTCCTGGTTCTGCAGCTGCGCGACGAGCAGTTGCAGAAAGGTGCTCTGCAGGTCGTTGGCGCTGCTGGTGCTGCTGGTGCCGCTCGAGGACGACGAACTCGTCCCGTTCATGGTGTCGAGCAGTTGCTGCGACACGGTGGTGGTGCTGCCACCGATGGTGGTGTTGCTGGAACTCAACGCGTTCTCCTCGGATGCGCCTTCAGCAGGCGCTGCGTACTGTGCTCTGTGCGTGTGGTGAGGGCGCGCGCGCCGTTACGTGCGTGCGCCTGGTCTCTGGGTGCTGCCTGAATCGGCGAAAACAATCCGTGGGGCGTTGTTACGAGCCGATGGTCAACGTCTTCAACATCAACTGCTTGGCGGTGTTCAGGGTTTCGACGTTCGCCTGGTACGAGCGCGAGGCCGAAATCATGTTCACCATCTCCTGCACGGGATCGACGTTGGGCATCGTCACGTAGCCTTCCGCGTTGGCGGAAGGGTTGCTCGGGTCATACGTCTGCTTCATCGGCGTGGGGTCGTCCACCACGCCCGTGACCTTGACGCCGCCCACCTGCTGGCCGGAAGCCGTGCGCGCCCCGCCGAGCGGGTCGACGGCGAACACGACCTGCTTCGCCTTGTACGGCTGGCCGTCGGGGCCGGTCGCGCTGTCGGCGTTGGCGAGATTGGACGCCGTCACGTTCAGGCGCTGCGATTCCGCCGACATGGCGGAACCGGCAACGCTGAAGATATTCATCAGGGATGGCATGGTTTGAGTGACCTCGCGTCGATTGCGGTTTGGGTCGTGAAAACGGGTGGATCGGGTTAAGGCCGGGTTGGGCCGGGTTGGGCTCGACTCGCCGCGGATTAGCTCGAACCCGAGGTGATCGCGGACATCATCGTTTTGATCTGCTGCGACATGACCGTCATGCCCGACTCGAAGTGCAGCGCGTTGTCGGCGAACTGCACGCGCTCGGTGTCGAGATCGACGGTGTTGCCGTCGAGCGCGGGTTGGGTCGGCGTGCGGTACATCAGGGCGCTCGTGTAGGTGTCGGCCGGGCCGCCGGTCGGGATCAGCTTCGCGTTGCCGCTCATGTGACCGGATTCCGTCGACGCCATCTGCATGCCGTTCGCCACGCCCGCGGGCTGCGCCATCGCGAGCGGTTGCGAGCCCGTCGTCGCCATGTGGTTCGTGCCGCTCACGCCTTGCTGCTTGAGCGCGCCGGCGAGCGAAGCCGCGAAGTCCACGTCGCGCGCCTGGTAGCCGGGCGTGTCGGCGTTGGCGATATTCGACGAGATGAGCGCCTGGCGCGTGGCGCGCACGTCGAGCGCTTCGCGCCCGAAGGCGAATTCGGCATCGAGTTTGTCCAGCATCGGGCGTTCTCCGTGATACGTCCTGCTTTCGGCAGGCTGACGCGCCGGGTCGACCGGCGCAAACGTTAGGCGCTCGGTCCAGAGGCCTTTGCGCATGGAGAGGAATGTTAGGGGGGGAGCGCAAGAACCAATCTGACGAATAGCCGGTAAAGCGCCCCTCTATTCGAGGGAAGCGCGCGGGATGCGCCCCCTAGAATGCGAGGCGTGTCAATGCATTGATGGAGAAAGACGATGCCGCAGCTTGCTACCTTCCGTGGGCCGCGCGCCGGCCGCACGCGCGGCGGGGCGTCGTGGGTTTTTTCCGCTGTCTGTTCGTGGGTCGCGCTGTCCTGCGCGGTCATGGGCGCGAACGCCCAGGCGCAAAGCGCGCCCGAGGGCGCGGTTTTCATCGCCGGTAACGGCGACCGCGCGGGCGCCGACGCCGCGCAGATGAACGCGATGCTCGCGACCAGCGCAACCCGCGCGAAGCCGGGCGCCAATGGCGCCGGCTCGCCGATGCCGGCGGCCGCGCCGAACCTGCGCGCGGCCAGCTACGCCGACCTCAACTCGCACGGCGTGCCCGAAGATGCGCGCGCGGGCGTGGACACCGCCGGCATGATTACGATTCCCGGCCCCGGCGAGCGCGCGCAACCCGGCGACGCTCCGCAGATCGTGACGATTCCCGCGCCCGGCGCGAACCCGGCCGCGGCGCGCCCCGCCGCGTTCCCGGCGCGACCGGCTCAAGCCGCTCAGGTCGCTCAGCCGATGCGGATTCCGTCGACGACGGCCGCCGCCGCCAATGCGGCCAATGCGGCCAACGCGGGCGGCATGCAACGCGTGAGCCTGCAAACCGCCGCGACGCGCGTCGCGCCCGTTACCGTGAACGCGGCCGCGACTGCGCCCGCTCAACCTGCTCAACCCGCCGCGCCCGGCACCAGCGCGGTCACGCCGAACACCCCGGCGACGCCGCCCGGCCAGCAGGACGGCGAATCGATCCGCGCCGCCGCGCTCGCGTATTTGCAGCAGCAGTCGGCGGGCTTGCCGGGCAAGGTCGGCATTACGGTCGGGCCGGCGTTTCCGCGCGGCCTCGCCGCCTGCACCTCGCTCGAACCGTTCATGCCGCCCGGCGCGCGCATGATGGGCCGCACGACCGTGGGCGTGCGCTGCGTGGGCGCGAAGCCGTGGACGCTCTATCTGGGCGCGCGCATCGAAGTCGACATCACTTATTACGTCGCGGCGCGCCAGATCGGCGCGGGCGAGGCGATTTCGGCCGCCGATCTCTCGCCGCGCGCGGGCGATCTCGCCATGCTGCCGCAAACCATCATCACCGACCCGAACCAGGCGAGCGGCGCCGTCGCGCTCGCGCGCATCTCCGCCGGCCTGCCGCTGCGCACGGACATGGTCCGCAGCGCGTCGTCGGTGGTGATCGGCCAGATGGTGAAGGTGGTCGCGGTGGGTACCAATTTCACGATTTCCGCCGAAGGCAGCGCGCTCAACAACGCCGAGCCGGGCCAGCAGGTGCGCGTGCGCACGAGCGGGGGTCAGATCATTACGGGGGTGGTGAAAGACGCGGGAACGGTGGAAATCCAGATTTGACGGCAATGTGATCGAAGGGCAGGAACAGCGCCTCTTTGCGCGGCATCCCGGCTATGTGCGGCAGCACACGTAACAGCATGTAACGCTGGGACTTTCTCGCTAAAGTTCGGCCGCGACCCGCCGTTAAAGAGATCAAATCCGATAAGGGAAGCCCATCGTGAAAGTAGATTCCTCCACCCTGAACAACACGCTCGCGCTGCAAGACGGCGCCGCGCGTACCCAAGATTCCGCCGCCAGCGTCAGCGCAGGCGGCACGGCGACGCCCGCGGCAACGACCGCGACGGCCGCCGGCACGTCGGCCGCCTCCGGTGACGCCAACGTGAACCTCTCGTCGCTGTCGTCGACGCTGCGCTCGCTCGCCGCGAGCGGTTCGGCCGACATCGACATGGCTCACGTTCAGTCGATCAAGGATGCGATCAAGAACGGCACGCTGCAAATCGACTCCGGCAAGATCGCCGACGGTGTGCTGCAAACCGCGCGCGACCTCATGAAGCCGTCGTCGGGCAGCTAAGCCTCGAGACGCGACGAGACCGGCGCATCCCTGTTTTTTTTGGTGCTAGTGATGAAAGATGCCCTCCTTGCCACACTGATCGACGAACACGCGACCGTTGAAGCGTTCGCGTCGCTGCTCGCCTACGAAGAGAAGGCGCTCGTGTCGGCGGACGGCATGGAAGCGCTGCCGCAGATCGTCGAACAGAAGACCACGCTCACGGCGCGCCTCGCCGGCCTGGAAAAGGCCCGCGACTCGCAACTGGCCGGCCTCGGCCTGCCCGCCGGGCGCAAGGGCATTGAACTGGCCTGCGACGTCGACCCGCGCATCGCGACCCAGTGGGCGCTGCTCAAGGGTTCGACCGAACGCGCGCGCCGCCGCAACCTCACGATCGGCATGATGATCCGCACGCGCATGGAACATAACCGCCGCGCGCTGGCGATCCTGCGCGGCGAAACGAGCCAGGGCGCGATGCTGTATGGTCCGGATGGCCGCCTGCCGGCGTTCGGGCTGTAAGCGGGCGATTGAGAATCGAGCGCCGCGGCGGCTTCGCGCGGCGCGGTGGAAGACAGGCGAACGCCAGGGTTCGCGCAAGAGAAAGCCGGAGCGGATGCTTCGGCTTTTTTGTTTTGGCGGCGGCGATCTAGATTTGCTTGAGCGTCGCGATTGGCAGAAACAGTCTGCGCGGGATACCGGTGAACGCTTCGAAACCGTATTTCCGGTAGAAGCCGGCGGCGTTTTCGTCGATCGCATCCACCACGACGCATTGCACGCCGATCGCCGCCGAGGCGCTCAAGGCGGTATCGAGCGCGTGCGCCAGAAGTTCCTCGCCGAGCCCTTGACCTTTGTACTCCGAATCGACCGCCAGGCGGCCGAGCAATACGGCGGAGACGCTTCTCGGCAAACGGACGCCCGGCATTCCTTCGGTTTCCACCGCCGTAGCCGCGAGCGCGTAGTATCCGACCACGGTTCCCGGCGCGCTGGCCAAAACGGCGACATAGGTTCGCGACAGATTTTTCTTCTGATGCTGGCCTGCGATATTGCGCAGCCATTCATCAAGAGAACCGACGCCGCAGTCGAAACGGCTGCGGTCGTCGCCATCTTCAAGCCTTCGTATCAGCGCTTCCACTCTTCTTGTTCCGAAAGCGTGCCATTGCGCGCTGCAAGGCTTCGTTGGGCTTGGGGGGATCGTCGAGCAATGCGCAGAAACGCTTCGACTCCGCTACCGTCAAGCGGATGGAGCGAATCACTTCATCGCGCTCGATGACTTCCTCTGCCGCTCGCAGTGCCGACTGCACAATGAACTGGTTGAGCGTACTGCCCGAAAGATCTGCAGCCAGCTGCAGGATTTCCTGCTTTTCTGCACTCAACCGCGCAGTAATGCGCCCGCGGCTGGAATTTTCCATACCGCTGTTGATCGCCATGATTTTTTCTCGTGTCGAAAAGTGAAATGACTATATCACGATGGTGCCAAAATGGCACCATCGACGCCATTTTGACTCCAATGCGCCCCAAAAACAAAAAAGCCGAAGTGCCCAAAGGCACTCCGGCTTCCTTGCTGCAACCGGTTCGCGAGGGGAGCGCGAACCGTCTACCGCCTCAACTTTCCGCGGCCGCCCACGACATCTCGCGCAGACGCGTACGCAGTCGCGCCACCGCCTGGCTGTGCAGCTGGCACACGCGCGATTCGCTCACTTCCATGACCGCGCCGATTTCGCGCAGGTTCATGCCGCGCTCGTAGTAGAGCGACATCAGCAGCTTCTCGCGTTCCGGCAGACGGTCGATCGCCTCGACCAGCGCGCCGCGCAGGCTGTCGTCGAGCAGCGCCGAAAGCGGGTCCGAATGATCGACGCAGTAGCGGTCGAGGAACGGCTCGTCCTCGGCGGAGCGGTCGAAGTCTTCGTAATAGATCAGCTGGCTGCCGTGCAGGTCCTGCAGCATGCCCTGATACTCGTCGAGCGGCATGTTCAGGTGCTCGGCCACCTCGGCTTCGCTCGCCGAGCGGCCCAGACGCTGTTCCACCTTGTGCACCGCGCTTTCCACCTCGCGCGAGGTGCGGCGCAGGCTGCGCGGCAGCCAGTCGTTACTGCGCAGCTCGTCGAGCATCGCGCCGCGAATGCGCTGGCTCGCGTAGGTTTCGAACTGCGCGCCCTGATCTTCCTTGTAGCGGTTCGCCGCGTCGAGCAGGCCGATCATGCCGGCCTGGATCAAGTCGTCGAGATCCACGCTCGCGGGCATCTTGGCCACGAGCTGCAAGCCCAACCGCCTGACGAGCGGTGCGTATTTCGCCAGCACGTCGGCCTGCGAAATCTTTCCTTGAGCGTTGTACATCATGCTCTCCTCTCCTGGCCGGAGCCGGCGCCCTCGCGCCTCGCTCCAACCCATGCTGTTGCTTCTGACCTTTGTTGCATCACGGCGCGCACGTCATGCGTGCGTCGGCGTGCGCTGCGCGGGCGTGTCGGTTCGCCAGCCCGCGTGGGCTGGCGCGGATGGTGCGTCCTGCACCGTCGTCACGGTCGACACGCCCGTCACCGCCGCCACGAACGACTCTGCGTTCGCGGCCAGCGCGACCTGCGCGGCTTGCGTGTTGTCTCGCGCGGCCATGGCTTGCACCAGACCGCGGGTTTGCCTGACGTTCCCGGCATCGTCGGCGTGCAGCGCACGCGACTGGCGATCCTCGGGTTCGTCATGGTCCTGCTGGCCGGCCACTGCGCCGGCGGAAAGCGTGCGTTCGTTCTCGGCGACGTCGTCCGCGAAACGCGTCGGCGCCGGCGAGAGTGCCGATACGGCGGGCCGCATCGGCCAGTGCGGCAACTCGTCCGCGAGGTGGCGGAAGTCGCGCGCGGCGGCCGTCGACGGAAACGCATCGACGATGCAGCGCGCCAGTTGCAGCGCCCGCGCCATGTGCGGATCGGCGGCCACGTAGCCCGCGCTCTCCAGCGAGACGCTCAGGTAGCGGCTCGCCACACCGGCGAGGTTTTCGATCGCGGCCTGCGCGTCGTTCAAACTCGACACGTAGTTCGCCAGCACCCGGAACTGCGCGATCGCATGCGCGAAGTGCAGCCGTTTCATGCAGGCATAGGCGTCGGTGATCGCCTGCGCGCCGATACGCATCACGAGCAGCACGTCGTGCGCGTGCATCGCGAGCGGCGAGAGCGCGCCTTCGGCGTCGAGCTGCGCATCGATCAGCACGATGTCGGCCGGGCCCGAGAGCACTTTCTGCAACTGCTGGCTCGTGTACTGCGAGCGGTTGTCGCGCGAGGCGGCGAGCACGCCGAAACCGAGCGCGTGGCGGCCGACCGCTTCTTCGAGCGTGCGTTCTCCGCGCATCACCGCCGCGAAGCTGCCCGCGCCGCGCACGCCGCCGACCGTCGCGCAGACCGAGCGCGGGCCGAGGCATTCGTCGATCACGAGCACGTCCTTGCCGTGTCCCGTGAGCGCCGCCGCGAGGTTGACCACGGCGGTGGTGCGGCCGGGCGATCCGGCGCCTCCCGTGACCGCGACCACGCGCGAGCCTTCGCGCGCAAGCAGACGCCGCAGACCTTCGGCCTGATCGATGACGAACTTATCCAAACCGGACCTCGGGCGCTTGCGTGTTCGAACGGGTCGACAGCGCCGACAACAGCGCCGGAATGTCATCCTCGTGCGGCACGAACGGCGAGCGGTCGCGCGGGATACAGAAAGCGCTGCGGATCAGGAAGCGCCGCGTCGCCACGTAAAGGTTCTCGGGCACTTTCTGGCCCGTCGAAACGTAGTGCACGGGCAGCTTGTAGCGCAGCACGGTATCGAGCGCGCCGCCGAGATTGGTGGCTTCGTCGAGCTTGGTGAGAATGCAGCCCGTGAGCGGCGCGTCGTCGCTCTGGTAGGCCTGCACCACTTCGTTGAGCGTGTCGCCGTGACCCGTCGCCGAGAGCAGCAGGATGCGCTGCACCGGGCGGCCCGCGCCGCACAGCATGGCGATCTGGTCGGCCACCGCGCGGTCGCGCTGGCTCATGCCGATCGTGTCGATCAGGACGATGTGCTTGTTCTTGAGTTCGGCGAGCGCGAGTTGCAGGTCGGCGCCGTCGCGCACCGCGTGCACGGACACGCCGAGGATCTTGCCGAAGATGCGCAGTTGCTCGTGACCGCCGATACGGTAGCTGTCGGTCGTGAGCAGCGCGACCTTGCTGGCGCCGAAGCGCATCACGCAGCGCGCCGCGAGCTTGGCCGTGGTCGTGGTCTTGCCCACGCCCGTCGGGCCCATCAGCGCGAACACGCCGCCGCGCTCCATCAGCGATTCTTCGTCTTCGAGCACCGGCAGGTTCGATTCGAGCACCGACTGGAGCCATTCCATGCCGGCTTCCTCGGTTTCGACTTCGGGCAGGCGGTCGATCATCATCTTCACGAGCTGCGCCGAGAAACCGGCCGCGAACAGCTGCTTCGTGAGCGCGCCCTGCACCGGGCTGCGGCGTTGGCGCTCGCCCCACAGCAGGCCGGCGAACTGCTCTTCCATCATGCCGCGCATCGAGGCGAGCTCGCTCATCACGGTCTCGTTGACAACCTGCTCGATGCGCGCGCGGATCGCTTCGCTCACCGTGGCAGCCGTGCTTTGCGCGGGGTTCTTGTCGTCGCGCTTCGTGGGCGCGGGGCCGGCGGCGTCGGCGCTCTGGCCGATGCTCTGCGCGGCGCGGCGCGCGGCGACGTAGGCGGCTTCGCGGGCCCACTGCGGCTGCGAGGCTTCGACGTCGGCGGGACGCACCGGATCGGCGATGTTGCCGAGGCCTCTCGCCGTGGCCGCCGAGGGCGTCATGCCGGATTCGCGCACGCCGTCCTTCTGGTTGGCGATGCGGCGCGCGTGGTCGATCAGCCAGGGATTCGTTTCCGCCATCGTGCGCGGCGCGTCGAACGGGCCGTCGGACTTCGCGGCGCTCTCGAGCAGCGAGGCGGCTTCGTGCGCGCCCAGCGGCGGGAGGTTCGCGCCGGCGTTTGCGGCGTTCAGCGAGGCGAACGGCGCGGCGGCCTGATTCGCGGCGAAGGCGGCTTGCATCGTCGATTGCAGCGTCGCGGGCATGGGCGACTGCGCGGCTTGCTGGCCGGCGGCGGCGCGCGAGGCCGAAGCGAACGGCGTGCTGGGCGGCGTGGGCAGCGCGGCGGCGGCCGAGGCCGCTTCCTTGCCGAGCGTGACGCTCGTGTCGGCGGCGTAGTCGTCGTCGCCTTCGGCGTCGGCGTGGCTGCCGTCGTGCTCGGCGCCCACTTCCGGGCTCGCGCCGAACACCGACGAGAACAGGTCCGGCATGCCGCCGCTCGCGTAGGGATTCGCACCCGCGCCAGGCGCCGGGGCGACCGGCGCGGCGGCCGTGACCGGGGCGCTCAGCGCGGCGGGGGACGCGGCGCGCGGCGCGCGCGTCATCGAGGCGGCGGCTTGCGCGAACGGGCTGCCGCCCTGACCTTGCGCGGCGCCTTCGCTGCCGGGGGCGATTGCAGCGAGATCGCGGTCGGCGAGCGCGACGATCTCGACGTTGCCGTCTTCGAGCGTGCGGTTCGACAGGACGACGGCGTCCGCGCCCAGCGCTTCGCGTACGAGTCGTAACGCGTCGCGGCTGGTGCCACCGATGAATTTGCGAATGTTCAAGCTAAGCCCCTGGAGAGGTAAGCGGCCTCGTGCGCCGCCGGTCGTCTGTTTGCCGAAATGCTGCTGGATCCCTGCCGCCCCGCGTCTCGCGCCAGGGCTTTTCCGATGGTGAAATTATTTCGCCGCCGGGCACTTCACGATCGATGGATCAAGCCGGAGAAATGTGGGTAATTCGCGGGATGGGGGGTGGGCGGGGAGTGGCTCGAATCGAGCGGGGGGTGGCCCTTTTTGCGATGGGCCCGACTCCGGGGGCTCGCCGTACGGTTTCGATGAGCGATCTTGCGGCGAATCAAGGGGTAGCTGAGCGCCAGCAGCTTGTGCAGGAACCAATCCAGCACGGCTCGGCCGTACCCCATCTGGCTGGTGAAGCTCCCCAATTCGCTACTCAATCTATACGCAAATTGCGTATAATCTATCGACCGTTGCGCAATGAACGCCCTATTCGTCGAACTCTCTTTGTTTCGCGAGCGCCGCGCCGCCTATCTCGATGACGAGGCATACCGGGCGCTTCAAAACGAATTGCTGGCCAATCCCGAAAAAGGCGATCTCATCCGCCATACGCATGGTCTGCGCAAAGTGCGCTGGAAGGATGCGCGGCGCGGAAAAGGCAAGCGTGGCGGCCTTCGGGTGATTTATTACCACTGGGTTGGCGGCGCGCAATTCTGGATGTTCTTCGTTTATGACAAAGACGAAGTCGAAGATCTCAACCAGCAGGAAGCGAAGGCGCTCGGTGTCATGCTTCGCAGGGAAATGGAAATGAGGACCGGCAGATGAAAAAAGCTCGTCTTTTCGACGCACTCAAGCAAGGACTCGACGAACTCGCAGCCGAGCGCGAGGGCAAGCTCACGCTGCATACGGTGACGCTCGAGGCGCCGGAGCCGCTGGACGTCACAGCAGACGAAATCCGCTCCGTGCGCGAGGCGGTCAATGTTTCCCAGGCGGTCATGGCGCGGCGTCTTCGCGTGAACGTGCGCACCTGGCAGAACTGGGAACAGGGAAAAGCGAAACCCAACGCCCAGGCAGCCGTGCTCATCAAGCTCGTGGAAAAGCATCCGCAAACGCTCGAACTCCTCGAAGCGCTCTAACGCCTCCGCCGCATCTCCACGCCGCATAAAAAAAGCCCGCATCCCGCGGGCTTTTTTTCCGATCCCCATCGCGATCAATTCCCGCCGATCACGTTCACCACGCGCACGCTGCGCGTATCCGGCACTTCGGCGTACGAGAGCACCTTGAGCTGCGGCAAGCTGCGGCGCAGGAAGCGCGAAAGCATCGGTCGCAGCGCGTGCTGCACGAGCATCACGGGCGCGAGCCCCATCGCCTGCTGGCGTCCCATGGCCGCTTCGGTATGCGTGAGCAGCGTGTGAGCGAGACCCGGTTCGAGGCCCGGGTTCGGACCCGAGGTGAGCGTCTGCGAGAGCACGCGTTCGAGGTTCGCGTCGAGGCCCATGACCTGCATGTCGCCGCTGCCAGGGAACCACTGCTGCGTGATCGCGCGGCCGAGCGCGATACGCACCACCGCCGTGAGATCGTGCGCATCCGAAACGCGCGGCGTGTGCTCCGAAAGCGACTCCATGATCGTGCGCATGTCGCGGATCGGCACGCCTTCTTCCAGCAGATTCTGCAGCACCTTCTGCAGCGTCGTGACCGGCAGCACCTTCGGCACCAGATCGTCCACGAGCGAAGGCGTGTCCTTCTGCACGCGCTCCATCAGCGCCTGCACTTCGCGGCGGCCCAGCAGTTCGGCGGCGTGCGAGACCACGAGGTGGTTCAGGTGAGTCGCCACCACCGTGCTCGAATCGACCACCGTGTAGCCGAACACCTGCGCCTGTTCGCGCATGTTCGCGTCGATCCACACCGCCGGCAGGCCGAACGCCGGATCGGTGGTCGGCGTGCCCGGCAGCATCGCGCTCACCTGACCCGGATTGATCGCGAGCCACTGGCCCGGATACGCCTCGCCCGTGCCCACTTCCACGCCCTTGAGCGTGATGCGGTACGCATTCGGACGCAGTTCGAGGTTGTCGCGAATATGGATGACCGGCGGCAGGAAGCCGATTTCCTGCGCGAACTTCTTGCGGATGCTCTTGATGCGCTTGAGCAGTTCGCCGTCGGTGTTCTTGTCGACGAGCGGAATGATGCGGTAGCCCACTTCGAGGCCGAGCGTGTCGATGAGCGCCACGTCGTCCCAGGTCGCTTCGGCGTTTTCGGCCGGCGCGAGCGGCGTGGGTTCGAGGTCGGCGACCACCGAGCTTTCCTTCTTCGCCTCGGCGTTCTTCTTCATCACGCGGCCGAGCTGGATCGCGCCGCCGCCGAGCAGCAGAAACGCGAAGTGCGGCATGCCCGGAATCAGGCCCATCGTGGCGATGATCGAACCGGTGATGAGCAGCACGCGCGGGTTCGAGAACAGCTGGCCCGTGAGCTGCGTGCCGATGTCTTCGTTGGTGCCCACGCGCGAGACGATCACGCCCGCCGCCGTGGAGATGATGAGCGACGGAATCTGCGCGACGAGGCCGTCACCGATCGTCAGCAGCGTATAGGTTTCGCCCGCCGCCGCGAACGGCATGCCGTGCTGCACCACGCCCACGATCAGGCCGCCCACGATGTTGATCGCCATGATCAGCAAACCGGCGATCGCGTCGCCGCGCACGAACTTGCTTGCACCGTCCATCGACCCGTAGAACTCGGCTTCCTGGGCGATTTCCGTGCGGCGCTTGCGGGCGGCTTCTTCGTTGATGAGACCGGCGTTCAGGTCGGCGTCGATCGCCATCTGCTTGCCGGGCATCGCGTCGAGCGTGAAGCGCGCGCCCACTTCGGCGATCCGGCCCGCGCCCTTCGTGATCACCATGAAGTTGATGACCATCAGGATCACGAACACGACGATACCCACCGCGAAGTTGCCGCCCACGAGGAAGTGGCCGAACGACTCGATCACGCGGCCCGCCGCCTCGGGGCCGGTGTGGCCTTCGAGCAGCACCACGCGGGTGGACGCCACGTTCAGCGAGAGCCGCAGCAGCGTGGAGAACAGCAGCACGCTCGGGAACGCCGCGAAGTCGAGCGGCTTCATCGTGTACATGCTGACGAGCAGCACCATCACCGAAAGCGCGATGTTGAAGGTGAAGAACAGATCGAGCAGGAACGGCGGCAACGGCAGAATCATCATGCCGAGGATCATGCAGATCAGGATCGGTCCCGCGAGCGCGCGCAGATTCGTGCCTTGCAGCACTTCCGTGCGCCGCGCGAGGAAACCACCGGTGCGGGCGTTCATTCTGATGCTCCTTCATTGCCGTCGCGCTTCGCTTTGGCGGCGCGGGCGGCGGTGTTCGATGCGGTATTCGATGCGGCCTGGGTCTTGCCGGCGGCGCTGCGCGGTTCCGGCTCGAGGGCCTCGTCGGCTTCCTCGGCTTCGTCTTCGGCGCTCACGGCACCCTTGTCCAGTTCCGGCGGCACGTCGAGATCGGTCTCGGTCGGCTCCATCGGCACGTCGCCGCCGTGTTCGCGGAAGCGCTTGAGCTGGTAGACCCATGCGAGCACCTGCGCGACCGCGCCGTACAGCGGGCCCGGAATTTCGCGGTTCAGCTCGACGTTGTAATAGAGCGCGCGGGCGAGCGGCGGCGCTTCGAGCAGCGGCACGTTGTTCTCGGTGGCGATTTCGCGGATCCGCGCGGCCACGAGGTTCACGCCCTTGGCCACCACCTTCGGGGCGCGCATCGAGCCGTCCGTGTACTGGAGCGCAACGGCGAAGTGCGTCGGGTTCGTGACCACGACGTCGGCCTTCGGCACCTGCGTCATCATGCGGCGGCGCGCGGCGGCACGCTGCTGCTGGCGAATCCGGCCCTTCACGTGCGGGTCGCCTTCGTTCTCGCGATGCTCGCGCTTCACTTCTTCCTTCGTCATGCGCAGGCGGCGGTGGAACGTCCAGATCTGGTAGGGCACGTCGAGCGCCGCCACGAGGAACATGCCGCCGACCGTCATGCCGCAGCACACGAGGATCAGATGGAACGCGTCGGCGAACGCGCGCGCCGCCGGTTGCATCGAGAGACCGACGATCTCGTCGCGGTGATTCCAGAGCGACGAACCGCCGATCAGGCCGACCACGATCGTCTTGATCAGCGACATGCCGAGCTGGATCGGGCCCTGAATCGAAAAGAGCCGCCCGAGGCCCGTGATCGGGTTCAGACGGTCGAACTTGGGTTCGAGCGACTTCGTGGAGAGGTTCCAGCCGCCAAGCGCCATCGGCGCGAGCAGCGCGGCCACGCCCGTGAGTCCGAGCACCGGCAGCACCGCCATCAAGCCCTCGCGCGCCGCCACGCCCGCGCCCGTGAGCATGGTGCGCGTCTCGAACGCGCTCGCATGATTGAACGTGAACGCGCCGCGCATCATCGACTGCAAATGCAGGCCGATGCTGCCCGACAGCAGCCAGGTCCCGAAAAAGCCCGCCGAGAGCAACGCGAATGTCGAAAACTCGCGCGAACGCGGAAGCTGCCCCTCCTCTCGCGCCTTTTCGAGGCGCTTGGGAGTGGCTGGTTCGGTTTTTTCGAGGTCGCTGTCCTCTGCCACGCAAGCTCCGGTCTCGGGCACGCGCCGCTCGTCGCGGCTGCGCGGTCTGGCGCGCGCCCTTTTTCAGTGAGAGCGATTATTGCCGGGCGCGGCAAGCCCCGATCGACGGATCAGGACCGGGAAACCGGGGTATTTCGGACAATGAAAATGGAAAAACGGCGGGCGATGCGCCTGCCGGCGGCGCCGAGCGGGCGGCCTCGCGCGAGCCGGAAGCGCGACGCGCGGGACGGAGGGTTTGTCCCGCGCCGGGAGGGGAAATTTGCGGCCAAACGGTGCCGGATCAACGACAAACCGGGCACCTGCCGCATACGGGCCCGTGAATCGGCATCAATCGACACCGATGAACGCCGATCGGCATCGAGCGGCGCGACTCGCGCCGCTCGCGCCCTTAAAACGCCACGTACGGCGCCTTGCCGCCGCTCGCGGTCTGATCCACGCCGTAATAGACGTAGCGGCCATAGAAGAACGGCAGCCCGAGATCGAGGCTCGTGACCGAGCCGAACTGTCCCGCGAGGTTGTTGGCCGCGTAGTTGTTGCCGCTGCCGAGCAACGACTGCGCGTTCGCCACGTTGAAGCTCGCGGTGCCCTTGGTGCCGTCCTTCGCCGTGAGCGCCGCGCTGAAGCTCTGCACCGTGGAGGGACAGAAGAACGTGCCGAGATTGCCGCCGCACTGCGCGAGCGCGCTGTCGGTGAAAAAGAGCCCGTTCGAGCCCGAGTCGAGGAAGCCCGTGAGCGAGCGGCTGTTCAGCGAAGCGGCCACGTTGCCCCAGGCGTCGGTGGGCAGGACCGTGGCCGCCGCCAGCGTGTTGTTCGACTGCGTGCCGATCCCGAACACGAGCGTGCCGGTCGCCGAGGGCGCGCCGCTGCTCGACACGGGCGCCATCTGCAGGATCACGCCGTTGTTGTCGGTGGCGAAGTGCGGCACGGGATTGGCCACCTGCTGCGCGATCGAGACGGCCGTGACGGTGCAGCTGGTGCCGTTCGGGCAGGCGAAGTAGTTACTGCCGCTGGCCTTGGTGCAGTTCGTGCCGCAGTCGCTGGGCGCGACGCCGATGCCCAGAATGCCGTTCGCGCCGAGATCCTGCACCGTGTTCTGCGGATCGCCGTAATTCGCGCAGGCTTGCGGCGTGGACGAGGTCGCGAGGTCGCCGATCACCTGGATGGGGATATTGGTCGCGGTTTCGCCGCCGATCTTGACGTCGGCGCTGCGGATCGAACCCCACGTGTAGCCGTCGGCGAAGGCCGTGCATTCGGCCAGCGTGCCGCCGCCGGTCGCCGCCGCCACGGGCAGCGCGCCCGAGATCGACGAAGGCAGCGCCGAAGCCAGCACGCGCAGCCCGAACGAAGCCGTATCGACCTGCACGTTGTTCACGGTCGCGCAGTTGCTCGTGCCGCTCACGCACACGGTCACGCTCACGGTGGGGATATTGGGCAACTGGCCGGTCAGCCCGGCATTGACGGTCACGGGCACCGTGTTCGAGGCATTCGCCGCGATCGGCTGCTGGCTCGGGCCGCTCGTTCCGCCGCTGGTCGAGGCGCTGTTATTGGAACCGCCGCTGCTGCCACCGCCGCCGCCGCACGCGGCGAGACAGGCAACCAGCAAGGCAACGGCGAACGAGCGCGTGGCGCGCAGCCACGAAGCGCCTGCCGTGTCACACGCGGCATCGCTCGAAAAATTGGGGGTCAGCATCGTTCGGTCTCCGCTCGTCATTGGATATCGGCGGCGCTGACGCCCGCGGGCAATGCCTGCGGCAGCCATGCCTGACCCGAAAAGGCGCCCATGTGGCCGCCCGAATGCACGACGAGCCCCGACTGTTCCACCACGCCCGGCCCGCGCACGCGGCCCGCGGCGCGGTTCGCCTTCAGGCCGGCCACGTACTGCGGGAAATAGGTGCCGAGCAGCGCCGAAAGGTCGGGCATCTGCTGGCCGTTCCACGCCACGCCGAACACGCTGCCGTCCGGGGCGAGGTATTCGCGCACGACGGTGCCGTTGGCGAGCGTGGTTTGCTGCACGGAATACGCGTTGGACGACGCGGAAGACGACGCCGCGCCTTCCACGGCCTGGCGCGCCACGGAGGAAGACGAGGAGACGGAGGAAGACGCGCCGGTCTGCGCCGCCACGGCGGCCGCGGCCGAAGCCGGACTCAGCGTGCTGACGGTGGCGCCCGCGGGCGTGGACATGGGCGCGGCGCCCAGCCCCGCGAACGCGGAAGGTGCCACGGTGGCGGCGCCCAGCGCCGCTGCGCCGAGCGCGCAGGCGAACACGGCACGGTGCGCGAGCGTGCGCGCGGCCGTGACGGAAGACGAAGTGAACGGATACAAGGCGGCCCCTCCCTTTTGTCGATGGCGCGTTGCGCCATGCGCTTCCAGGGGCCGCGCAAAAATCGTGCGGCGTATCGAGGCAGCGAAACGGGCAACGTCTGAATGCGCTTCGTTGCACTGCCGCGACGCACCGCGACAACTCACGAGCGAATGACCGGTAGTATGCCCGCGCTCGATGACATCGGACAAATCCACCGCTCGGCCAACGCACGCGCCCGATTGCGGCGCGCACGCGACCCGAACCGCACACGCAAACCACGCAAAACCCGACAAGACCGGGCCAGCCCGGCCCGACCCGCGATCAGAAACCGAGGCTCGCCAGCAGGTCGTCGACCTGCGCCTGGTCTTGCATGACGTCGGCTTTGCCTTCGGGGTCGATCTGCGGCCCGTTGAGCAGATGCTCGGGGCTGCCGGTGCCGCTGGTTTCCTCGGCGAGCGCCGCCGCCGTTGCCGCGAACTGCTCGCGACGCTCGGGGGCGATGTTCTCGACGAGCACCGTCAGCAGTTGCTGCTCGATCAGATAGACCACGTCCATGATCTTCTTGATCACCTGGCCCGTCAGGTCCTGGAAATCCTGCGCGAGCATGATTTCGAGCAGATGCTGATTCGTGGCCGCGGTCGACTGCGGCACCTGGTCGAGGAACGAGCGCGTGTCGTCCATCAGCTGGCGCACTTCCTCGCGGCCGATGGGCGCGTCGTACCACGTGGACCAGCGGCTCGACAGTTCCTTCGCGTCGCGCTCGAGCGTTTCCTGCAACGGCTTGGCGAGTTCGATCGCCGACAGCACGCGCTCGGCGGCCTGCTCCGTCATGTTGGCGACGTAGCGCAGCCGGTCGCGCGCGTCGGGCACCGCTTCCGCGGCGCGCTCGACGTGCTTGTCGAGGCCGAGCTCGCGCATCGAGTCACGCAGATTGCGCGTGAGCTGGCCGATGCGGGCAAGGATGCGATCCGACGGATCGCCCGTGCCGGCCGGCGCGTCGTCGAACGCTGCGGCGTCTTCGCCGTGCGCGCTGATGGGCTCGTTCACGTCAGCTCCCCGTCTTCGCCATCTTCTCGAGAATCTTGTTGAGCTTCTCGTCGAGCGTCGCGGCCGTGAACGGCTTGACGACATAACCGCTCGCGCCGGCCTGCGCCGCCGCGATGATGTTCTCCTTCTTCGACTCCGCCGTGACCATCAGCACCGGCAGATGCGTGAGATTCGCGTCGGCGCGAATTTCCTTGAGCATCGCGAGGCCGTCGAGATTCGGCATGTTCCAGTCGGAGATCACGAAGTCGTAGTTGCCGCCGCGCAGGCGCGCGAGGCCCGCTGCGCCGTCTTCGGCTTCGTCGACATTCGAATAGCCCAGTTCCTTGAGCAGGTTGCGGACGATCCGGCGCATCGTCGGAAAGTCGTCAACAACCAGAATCTTCATTCCCTTATCCATCTCGGTTCCATTCCTCCAGGCTAAAACCTGGGCAATTATCCAGACAAGCGCGGCGCCTATCCAGATAAATTAATCGCGAGCGATCGTACTTGCCTCAGCCGCCAGCACGATCTCTCGATATGCGTTGCTCAAGACCACTCGTTACGGGGCGCGATTACACGCGCTGCACGCGGTCGCCCATCGAGGCGAGGCGCGTCATCACGCGGCGGCTCATGTCGCCGAGCGCGGCGATTTCGTCCGCCGCACCCAGTGCGATCGCCTCGCGCGGCATGCCGAACACAATGCAGCTCGCCTCGTCCTGCGCGAGCGTGTACGCGCCCGCGCGGCGCATTTCCAGCAGGCCCGCCGCACCGTCGCGGCCCATGCCCGTCAGAATCACGCCGATGGCGTTCTTGCCCGCGTGCTGCGCCGCCGAGCGGAACAGCACGTCCACCGACGGACGGTGCCGGTTCACCGGCGGGTCGTCGGACAGGTGCGCAATATAGTTCGCGCCGCTGCGCGCGAGCAGCAAATGCGCGTGACCCGGCGCGATGTAGGCATGGCCGGGCAGCACGCGTTCGCCGTGCTCCGCTTCCTTCACGGTAATGCGGCACAGCCCGTTCAGGCGCTGTGCGAACGATTTCGTGAAACCGGGCGGCATGTGTTGCGCGATCAGCACCGCCGGCGCGTCGGGCGGCAGCGGCTGGAGCACTTCGCGAATCGCTTCGGTGCCGCCCGTGGACGCGCCCACGATGATCAGTTTTTCCGTCGACAGCAGCGGATTGTTCACCATCGCCGCGGGGCCGGATGGGTGCGCCGCGCCGTGCACGTGACCGGTATGCGCATGCGCCGCAACGCCCGCGCCCGCGGCGGCGTGCGTAACCGGGGCCGCATGATGGGCGCGCACGCGGGCGCGCGCGGCGGCGCGCACCTTGTCGGCGAGCTTTTCCGAATACTCGAGCATGCCGTCGCGAATGCCCACTTTCGGCTTGGTCACGAAATCCACGGCGCCCAGTTCGAGCGCGCGCAGCGTGATTTCGTTGCCGCGCTCGGTCAGCGACGAGACCATCACGACCGGCATGGGCCGCAGACGCATCAACTTCTCCAGGAAGTCGAGGCCGTCCATGCGCGGCATTTCCACGTCGAGCGTGAGCACGTCGGGGTTGTGCTGCTTGATCAGCTCGCGCGCGACGAGCGGGTCCGGCGCCGTCGCGACGACGGTCATGTCCGGCTGCCCGTTGATGATTTCGGTCATCAGACTGCGGATCAGCGCCGAATCGTCGACGCAGAGAACCTTGATTTTTTGCACGGCGTTCACGCCTCCTCTACTGTTCTGGCGCCGTCTTGAGCCGATACTTGACCAGATGCGCGCAGCGCGGACGCCTTCGTCCCGAAAAGCTCGACACGGGGGCGCCCGGCTTGCGGCTGCGATTGCTGTAATGGTGAATGCTTGTTCGCCGATACGGCCGGCGCGCCGGTGTTCGACGCGCTGAACAGCTCCACGCGGGCGCGCGCCCGTGCGAGACGCTCGGCGCGCGCTTCGGCGCTCTGCTCGGCGAGCCGCTGCTCGCGCTCGGCCACGCTCGTGTCCTGCGAAAGCCGCAGCTTCTTGACCATCACCTGGCCCGTGCGCGGCAGGAACGCGACCTTGCGCGGATGCGAGCCCTGCAGGTCCTCGGCGACGATACGAATGTTCTCGGTGGCGAGATAGCGGCGCACGAACGCGGCGTTGCGGTCGCCGATATTCATCGTCGTCATGCCCGCCAGCACGGCCGCGCCGCCGAACACCTTGGCTTCGAAGCGCTCGCGGCGGCCGCCCGCCTTGATGAGTTCGTTGATGAGCACTTCCATCGCGTAGGCGCCATAGCGCATCGAGTCCGAGGCGGCGTGCAGCGCGTGCGAATCCGCGCCGTCGTCGGGCAGCATGAAGTGGTTCATGCCGCCGATCCCGGCGAGCCGGTCCTGAATGCAGGCGGCCACGCACGAGCCCAGCACGGTCACGAGCACCATGTCCTCGTTGGTCGTGTAGAACTCGTTGGGCAGCAGCTTCACGCCGGGGCGCTGGAAGTGCGAGTCGAAATAGCGATTCGTCGCGATTGGCAGGCGGGCGGTCATGCCGGCGCTCCTACCGCGTCGCTCACGCGGCGCGCGGTGTCGGCCGAAGGGGCGCTCGCCGGGTCGCGGCGGCCGCGCGCGAGTTCGTACACGGTCTGGCCGCGCAGCCGGAACGCCTGCGTGACATAGGTGAAGTTTTCCGAATGGCCCGCGAACAGCAAACCGTCCGGCTTCATGAGCGGCTCGAAGCGCGTGAGCACCTGGCCCTGCGTGGGTTTGTCGAAGTAGATCATCACGTTGCGGCAGAAGATCGCGTCGAAGGTCGTGCGCAATCCGTAGTCCGCGTCGGTGAGATTGAGCTGCTCGAACTTGATCATCGCGCGCAGTTCGGGGCGCACCTTCACGAGCCCCGCATGCGAGCCGGTGCCCTTCAGGAAGAAGCGCTTGAGGCGTTCCGGCGTGAGGTGCTTGACCTGATCGAACGAGTAGACGCCCGCGGCCGCCTTGGCGAGCACCTGGGTGTCGAGGTCGGTGGCGAGCACGCGCGCCTCGCGGCCCGCGCGGTCGCCGAGCGCTTCGATCAGCGTCATCGCGATCGAATACGGCTCCTCGCCCGTGGAGGCGGCCGAGCACCACACCGAAACCTGCGAGCGGCCCTTCACGAAATCCGCGAGGATCGGGAAGTGGTGCGCCTCGCGAAAGAACGCGGTGAGGTTGGTCGTGAGCGCGTTCGTGAACGCTTCCCACTCGCTCGGGTCGTTGCGCTTTTCGAGCTCGTCGAGATAGTCGCGGAAGCTGTCGAGGCCGAGCGCGCGCAGGCGCCGCGCGAGACGGCTGTACGCCATGTCGCGTTTGTGGTCCGAGAGCGAGATGCCCGCGCGGCGGTGGATCAGCGCGCGAATGCGCTCGAAGTCCGCCGAGGTGAACTCGAAGTCGCGGCTAGTCTCGCCCATGCCGGGCGCCGCGCCGCGCGCCGGTTCGCCGGCGTCGTGACGCGGGGTTCGCGGCGCTTTCATGCTCGTGCTCCTTCGCCGCGTCCGACCGCTCGCAATGCGTGCGGCGCACGGGCGTCCTGCATCGTGCCCGTCGCCCGGAGGGCGGCGTGCGAACGATCTTGCCGTTGGGTTGCGCTCATGTGCATTGCCTTGCTCTCGTTGCCTTGCGTTGCTCGTCGTTGCCGTGACTTCCGTGCTGCTTCCGTGCTGCTTCAGTGCTGCGGTGCTGCTTTGCTGTTACGTCGATACTGCGCGGCTTCGCCGTAGCGCCGCATGCTGCCAGCGCTCCGTGTCGTGCGCTTGTAAAAGCGTCAGAACGTTTCCCAGTCCGAATCGTCGGAGGCCGACGACGTGTAAGCGGACGAGCCGATCGTCGGCTCGCTGCGCACGGGCGCCTTCGCGAGCGGCTTCGCGGGCGGCTTCGGCAAGGGCTTCGCGACCGGCGCGGGCGCGCTCGCGACTTCCGTCGCCGCGGCCGGGACCGCCGCCATCGGCGCAACCGCCTTCGCGGCGCTGCGTTTCGCCGGCGCCTTCGCGGCGGATGCCGGTGCCGTGGCCGATACAGCAGGCGCCTTCGCTACCGCTGCCGTCACCGCCGCCGGCGGCGTCTTGCCGCGACCCAGCACGCCGCCCGTACGCCAGCGGCTCAGCACGTTCTGCAACTGACGCGTCTGTTCTTCGAGCGAGGCGGCGGCCGCCGCCGCTTCTTCCACCAGCGCCGCGTTCTGCTGCGTGACGGTGTCCATCTGCGTGACGGCGCGGTTGACCTGCTCGATACCGCCCGACTGTTCCTCGGACGCCGCGCTGATCTCACCCATGATGTCGGTCACGCGACGCACGGCCTGAAGGATTTCTTCCATCGTCGTGCCGGCGCGGCCCACGAGTTCCGAACCGCTCTGCACCTTCTCGACGGAATCGTTGATCAGTTCCTTGATTTCCTTCGCCGCGCTCGCGCTGCGCTGCGCGAGGCTGCGCACTTCGCCCGCGACCACGGCGAAGCCGCGGCCCTGCTCGCCCGCGCGCGCCGCTTCCACGGCCGCGTTCAGCGCGAGAATATTGGTCTGGAACGCAATGCCCTCGATCACGCTGATGATGTCGACGACCTTGGTCGAGCTTGCCGCGATGCCCTGCATCGTGTGCACGACTTCGCCCACCACTTCGCCGCCGCGCGTGGCGATATCGGAGGCGTTCACGGCCAGCTGGCTCGCCTGGCGCGCGTTGTCGGCGTTCTGCTTCACGGTGCTCGTGAGCTGTTCCATGCTCGACGCCGTTTCCTGCAGCGAAGCCGCCTGCTGCTCGGTGCGCTGCGACAGATCGGTGTTGCCCATCGCGATCTCGCGCGCGCCCACGTCGATCGAACCCGCGCCCGTATGCACGGCCGCGACCAGCGTCACGAGGCTGTCCTGCATCTGCTTGATCGAGGCGAACAGACGCCCGATCTCGTTCTTGCTGTAGACGTTCACCGGCTGCGAGAGATCGCCCTGGGCGATGCGCTCGAAGCAGGTCACGGCGTCGGCGAGCGGCTGCACGATCAGGCCGCGCAGCGCGAAGCGGATCGCCACCAGCAGCACCAGCGCCACCACCAGCGCCACGCCGATCAGCACGCGCATCGTGGTGATTTGCGAACGCGCGCTGGCTTCGCGCGCCTGCGCGCCGTCCTGAAGCTGCTGGGCGATCGGCGCGGCCACGCTGTCGTAATCCACGAACAGCGGGCTGATCTTCGTGTCGGCCACGGCGTGATACGCCGCCTGGTCGTTGGCGCGCAGCGCCGCGAATTCCGGCTGCACGCCGTTTTCCAGCAGCGTCGTGCGTTTGGTCGCGAGCGCGTCGAGCGTTGCCGCGTCGATGCCGCTCTTTTGCGCGCCCTGGAACGCCTTCCACGCGTCGTTCGACTTGCCGAGCAGTGCTTCGGCGCGATCGATCGCCTTCTTCGCTTCGTCGGCGTTGCCCGCGGCCGCGAGTGCGCTGCCGCGTTCGAGCGAGACGCGCGAGCGCAGCAGGAACGACGAGGCGTCGTTCAGCGTGTGCATCGCGACCAGATCGCCGCGCGCGATGGCGCCGAGCGAGTCGCTCGCGTTGCCGAGCGCAATCTGCCCGAGCGCGCCGACCACCATGGTCAGCGCCACCAGAATGACTCCGACGACGGTGAGCGTCGTGCGGATCGACCACTTTTGCAGCATCTCAGTGCTCCTGTCCTGTACGAATCAGCGAGGCATCGCGGCGCGAACCGGTCGGTCGAATGGGTCAATACCCGCGTCGATACCCGATGGTCACGCGCCCGAGGCTCGTGCAAGCCAAGGCGGTTACGCCGCTCTTGTTGACTACCGGCGGCTTCCGCTCTTCCTCGCGCTGGCCTTTCGGCCCCCCGATTTTCTGTCGACGTCGATCAGACCAACGCGTCGATCAACGCCATTTCCCGGCTCGTCATCAGCTTTTCGATATCCATCAGGATGAGCATGCGGCCTTCCACGGTGCCGAGACCCGTCAGGTACTCGGTCGTGAGCGTCGCGCCGAATTCCGGCGCGGGCATGATCTGCTCCATTTGCAGCGTGAGCACGTCCGAGACGCCGTCCACCACCATGCCCACCACGCGATGCGCGACGTTGAGGATGATGACGACCGTCTGGTGGTCGTATTCGACGCGGCCCAGATGGAACTTGATGCGCATGTCGACGATCGGCACGATGATGCCGCGCAGGTTGATCACGCCCTTGATGAAGTCGGGCGCGTTCGCGATGCGCGTCACGCTGTCGTAGCCGCGGATTTCCTGCACCTTCAAAATGTCGATGCCGTACTCTTCCTTGCCCAGCGTGAAGACGAGGAATTCCTGACCGCCTGCGTCGGCCTGTTGCGCGTCGCGGCGTTGCGCGCCGGCAGCCGCGCCGTGCGCGCCGCCTTGAATCGAATGGACTTCTGCCACGTTAGCCCCTGAACAGTTGGGAAATGTTGAGTTGAGTGCGTGCGGTTTTCATGCGGATCACGCGAATTCGGCGAACGCACCCGAATTGGCGCTCGCGCCCACGCCATGGGCGTTGCGCGACTCGCGGTTGAGCGCGGCCACGTCGACGATCAGCGCGACGCTGCCGTCGCCCAGGATGGTCGCCGCCGAGATGCCGTGCACCTTGCGATAGTTGGTTTCGAGGTTCTTCACCACCACCTGCTGCTGGCCGACCAGTTCGTCGATCAGCATGGCGAAGCGGCGCCCCTCGGTTTCCATGATCGTGACGATGCCCTGCGTCGGGTCGGTGCGCGCACCGTCCACGTTGAACACCTGGTGCAGCGCCACGAGCGGCAGATATTCGCCGCGCACGCGCACCACGCGGTCGCCGTTGGTGACCGTGTAGATGTCTTCGTGGCGCGGTTGCAGCGACTCCATCACGAAGTTCAGCGGCAGGATGAAGATCTCGCTGCCCACCTTCACCGACATGCCGTCGAGAATCGCCAGCGTGAGCGGCAGCACGATGCGCGTGGTGCTGCCCTTGCCCGCGTGCGAGGTGATCTCCACGTGGCCGCCCATCGACTGGATGTTGCGCTTGACCACGTCCATGCCCACGCCGCGGCCCGAGACGTCCGTGACCTGTTCGGCGGTAGAGAAGCCCGGCAGGAAGATGAGGTTCCACACCTCGTCGTCGCTCATGCTGTCGCTGACCTGCATGCCCTGCTTGGCCGCCTTCGCGAGAATCTTGTCGCGGCGCAGACCCGCGCCGTCGTCGCTGACCTCGATCACGATGTTGCCGCCGTGATGCGCGGCCGAGAGCACGAGCTGACCCGTGGCGTCCTTGCCCGCGGCGCGGCGCGCTTCCACGGTTTCGATGCCGTGGTCGAGCGAGTTGCGCACGAGGTGGGTGAGCGGGTCGATGATGCGCTCGATGAGGCTCTTGTCGAGTTCGGTCGCCTGACCGAAGGTGACAAGCTCGACTTCCTTTCCGAGCTTGGCCGCGAGATCGCGCACGAGGCGCGGGAAGCGGCTGAAGACGTAATCCATCGGCATCATGCGGATCGACATCACCGCTTCCTGCAGATCGCGCGCGTTGCGCTCGAGCTGCGCCATGCCGTTGAAGAGGCGGTCGTGCAGCGCGGGATCGAACGTGCTGGACGTTTCCGCGAGCATGGCCTGGGTGATGACGAGTTCGCCCACCAGGTTGATAAGCTGGTCGACCTTTTCCACGCCCACGCGAATCGAGCTGCCTTCCGCCGAAGCGGCGGCGGCGGCCGGGCGTGCCTTGCGTTCGTGATCGTTCTGCGCGGCCGGTGCCGGCGCGGCGGCGACCGGCGGTTGCGGCAGGCCGGTGTGCGGGCCGACAGCGGGCGCGGCGGCGCTCGCCACGGGCGCGGCGGCCGGTGCCGGAGCCGCGGCCACGGGCGGCGGCGCCAACGCGGGCGCGGCGGCCGGTGCGGCATCGGCGCTTTCGGCCTCGCCCTGGGGCGCGGCGCCACGGCCGATCGTGATCTGGCTTTCGTCGATCACGAAGCAGCACACGGCGACGATGTCGTCCGAGGGCACGTCGGTTTCGAGCCACAGCGTGAGGTCGTCGCCGGTCTTCACCTGGCCGATGATGCGGCCGAGATTGCCCAGTTCCTCGACGAGCAGCTCCTGATCCTTGGCGTCCACGGCGCGCAGCGTGATGCGCAGATGCGGGCCTTCGTGGCTCGCCGCGGCCGCAGCCGTGTCCGCGCCGCCAGCCGCTTCCATCGCCTCGGTCACGACGTGCTCGGGCGCGCCGTTGGCCGCGCCGCCGAGCGTGCTGTACGCCTCGAAGGCGGCTTCGAGATCTTCCTCGGAGTCCGGTCCCGACGCGGCCACGGGCGCCGCCACCGCGACGGGCGGCGGGGCCACGGGGGCCGGAGCCGCCGCGGGCGCCAGCTCGCCGCGGCTTTCCGCGTAGAGATACTCGAGCTTGCCGCGCACGGCCGCGGCCGCTTCGGCGTCGGGCTCCGCGCTCGCGCGGTAGGCGGCGAGCTGATCCGAGAGCACGTCCTTGGTTTCGAGGAACGTGTCGATCATGTCCTTGCGCAGCACCAGCTCGTTGTTGCGAGCGCGGTCGAGCAGGGACTCGAGAATGTGCGTGGTTTCGGTGAGCGCCGTGAAGCCGAACGTCGCCGCGCCGCCCTTGATCGAGTGGGCCGCGCGGAAGATCGCCGCCAGATCCTCGGGATCGGGACGACCGACGTCCAGGTTCAGGAGCAGCTGCTCCATCTGCGCGAGCAGCTCGTCCGCCTCGTCGAAGAACGTCTGATAAAACTGAGTGATGTCGAGAGTCATTGCTCTTTCACCGCGATAAATACCGGTTTGCTTGTCAAAAACAGCGCGCCGCGCCTCATGGGTTGGCCTCGCCGAGCGTGCTCGCCAGATCGACGAGCAGTTCGGGGTCAACCGGTTTTTCGATCCAGCCGGTCGCGCCTGCGTCGCGTACGGCTGCCTTGAAGCCTTCGTCCGATTCCGTGGTGAGCACGAGGATCGGCGTTTCGAGGTACGACGGATTCGCCCGCAGCTGCTTGATCAGGTCGAGCCCGCCCATGCGCGGCATGTACAGGTCCGTGAGCACGAGATCGAAACGCTGCGAGAGCGCGTGCTCGAGGCCTTCGTCGCCGTCGCATGCGACCGTCACGTCGTAACCGGCCGAGCCGAGCGCCGCACGCAGGATCTCCCGCATGGACACCGAATCGTCGATCGCCAGAATGTGTCGAATCATCCGTTCCTCGTTGTCATTGCGCCGCGTGCGACGACCCGGCCGCGCCAACCGGCTGCATGCCCGTGAGCGACGGCGCCGCACCCAGCTTCGGGGCGATTTCCACCGGCGCCGGCGAGGCCTTGCCCGGAATCAGGTCCGGCGCGAGCGGCGGCAGGCTCTTGCCCGAACCGGCCGCGTCGTCGGACAGCGTGGTGGCCGTCGAGTCGTCGTGCGTCATGGCGTCCTCGGACTTCTTGTTGAGCACGATGATGCTGATGCGCCGGTTCTCGGGGTCGAGCGGATCGGCCTTGTTCAGGTTCTGCGTGGAGGCGAGGCCGAGCACGCGCAGCACCTTCGATTCGTCCATGCCGCCCGCGACCAGCTCGCGGCGCGAGGCGTTCGCGCGATCGGCGGACAGTTCCCAGTTGCTGTAGCCCTTCTCGCCGCCCGCGTACGGCACGGCGTCGGTGTGGCCTTGCACGACGATGCGGTTGGGCACGTCGTTGAGCGTCTTGCCGATCGCCTGCAGGATGTCGCGCATATACGGCTCGACCACGTCGCGCGCGGTGGCGAACATCGGGCGTTTCTGCGAGTCGACGATCTCGATGCGCAGGCCCTGCAACGTCGAGTCGATACGGATCTGCTGCTTGAACTGGCGCAGCGTCGGGTTCGCCTCGATCGCGGCCATCAGCTTCACCTGCAGGTCGTGCAGGCGCACCTGTTCCTTGCGTTCGAGCGAGCCTTGCAACTGCTTGTTGGCTTCGTCGTCGTCGTGCGTGGAGGTCTGGCGCTTCGAGCGCTCGTTCTGGCCGTCGCTGCGGCGCGTGACGCCCTGCTCGGTGGACGAGATGTCGCGGCCGCCGCCCTTGATGATGCTGGAGTCTTCCGCGCTGCGATCGCCGCCCCAGAGCGTGATCTTGAGCGGCTGGTTGAAGTAGTCGGCAATGCCGCGCAGCTGCACCGTCGAGGCCGACGACAGCAGCCACATCAGCAGGAAGAACGCCATCATCGCGGTCATGAAGTCCGCGTAGGCGAGCTTCCATGCGCCGCCGTGATGGCCGCCCTTCTTCGGTGCGGCGCGCTTGACGACGATCGCGCGGTCCTTGTTGTTGCTCATCGGTCGATCCTGGCTACGTGCTTATTTGGCCTTGACGCGGCGCACGTGCTCTTCGAGCTCGCCGAACGTCGGGCGCTCCGTCGAGAACAGCACCTTGCGGCCGAATTCCACGGCGATGGCGGGCGCGTAACCGTTCAGGCTCGCGAGGATCGTCACCTTGATGCACTGGAACATCTTGGTCGACTCGGTCACGCGCTGCTCGGCGAGCGAGGCGAGCGGGCCGATCAGACCGTACGAAAGCAGAATGCCGAGGAAGGTGCCGACCAGCGCCTGGGCGATCATCTCGCCGAGCACCGCGGGCGGCTTGTCGGCCGAAGCCATGGTGTGCACCACGCCCATCACCGCGGCCACGATACCGAACGCCGGCATGGCGTCGCCGACCTTCGAGAGCGCGTGCGCGGGCGCTTCGCCTTCGGAATGATGCGTCTCGATTTCCTCGTCCATGAGGCTCTCGATCTCGAAGGCGTTCATGTTGCCGCCCACCATGAGGCGCAGGTAGTCGGTCAGGAATTCGACGATGTGATGGTCGGCGAGGATCTTCGGGTATTGCGTGAAGATCGGGCTCTTTTGCGGATCGTCGATGTCGGCTTCGAGCGTCAGCGTGCCTTCCTTGCGCGCCTTCGCGAGCAGGACGTAGAGCAGCGCGAGCAGCTCCATGTACACGTCCTTGCTGTACTTCGAGCCTTTGAAGAGCGTCGGGATGACGCGCAGCGTCGCCTTGATCGTCTTCATGCCATTGCCGAGGATGAACGCGCCGAGGCCCGCCCCGGCGATCATCAGCACTTCGACCGGCTGCATGAGCGCGGCGAGATGGCCGCCCTCCATGGCATAGCCGCCGAAGACGCAAACGATCGTCACGAGTGTTCCAACGATAATCAGCACAGACGGGTCCTCACAGGAAAGAATGCGCCGCGAACCGCCGTCGGCCCGCGCCCTTAGCTGGGTTTACGGCAACGCGCGGGAAAACTTTGAGCGGGCGTGACGGGCGCCCGGGGCGGGGTTTGCCCGGAGACGCGCCGCGCCCGGCGGCGCGGCGCCGCGGGAAGGCGGAAATTCGGGGCACGGTCGCGGGTGCGCGCGGGTGCGGGCTCTGCCGCGTGGCGGCGGGCGGCGGCGGGTGCGGCACGCTGTCGCCGGTGCGTGTTCGCGTGCCTTCGGGCTCGCTTTGCGGCGTTCGGGGCGCTTTGGGCTATTGGCTTCGGCGGATCTTCGCGAACTGCGCGCGGGGTATCGGCGCGCGGTGCTTCGCGACGGCGCCCGCGGCGGCAGTCGCGGCGAGCTTCGAGCTTCAAGGCGAACCGCCCGCGCATTCACGCCGCCGCTTCTGTCGTGATCTCGGTCGTGATCCCCGTCGTGGCCTCCGGGATCGATTCCGGCATCGCTCCGGTCATGGCCCCGGTGATGGCTTCCCGCGCCGGCTCCGGCGCGAATTCCGCCGTGGCTGGCATCGTCCGGTCCGCCGCCTGCTCCGCCAGCGCCGCGCGGCGCGTGCGGCCCGCGCGCGAAGGCGGCTGGCACAAGCCGCACACGTAGCCGCGCTGCGGATCGTGCGCGTGCGCCACGAAGCGCCCGCCGCAGCGCACGCAGGGCGTCATCTGCAAGAGCCCGGACGAGAAATAGCGCACGAGCGTCCACGCGCGCGTGAGCGAGAGCACGGGCGCGTCGTCGAGCTGTCCCATGGCTTCCTGGAGGCGCCAATGCTCCAGATAGAGCCGGTAGCTTTTCACGAGCGCCTGCACGGGCTCGCAGTTCGCGGGACCGGTCATGAAGCAGTACGTGTTGTAGAACAGCGAGGAATGCACGTTGGGCTGCCACGTCATGAACCAGTCGGTCGAGAACGGCAGCATGCCCTTGGGCGGCGACTCGCCCTTCACTTCCTTGTAGAGCCGCACGAGCCGCTCGCGCGAGAGCGAGGTTTCCGCTTCCAGCAACTGGAGGCGCGCGCCCAGCTCGATCAGCTCGATCGCGAGCGCGATCTCCTTGACCTCCTGCACCACACTTCTGGTCGCCATGGGTTCGACGGATTCCGGTGCAATGTGTGCAAGGCGCGCGGCGGCGTACGCGTGGCGCGATGCGTGATGAATGGCACGCCGCGCCGCTCAGCGGCCGCGCGAGGCTGGAATGCGCGGCGCGCGGCGGCCCGAAACCCAGCCGGGCGCCCGCGCGCGGGTACTGCATGGACGAGGTGGGCCGCGAACGGCCCGCCCGTCTGCCGATCAGCCGATCTGCTCGACGTCCTGGCTCGCCATGAGGATGGCCGAGTGCGTCTGCGTGGCCTTGCCCTTGTCGGCGAGCGCGCTGAGGATCGTGTGATCGTCGAAACGGAACCGGCAGAGCAGCTGGTTCGATGCCGCCAGACGCACGGTCTGCGCGAACGACATGTTCGCGATCACTTCGGCCAGCTGCTCGGAGATGCCCATGCGGAACATGCCCGTCGGCCGGTCCTCGCGCAAAAGACGTTGCGCGAGCAACAGGTACGACAGGTTGACTTCCTTGATCTCACTGAGCATGTCGCTGTGTGCAGTCGCGCTCATGGATTCCCCCGAATCTAAATCTTCGCGGCTGGTCAGGCCGCTTGCGGAAAACGTTTGCTCGCTCGATCGCAGCCCAAAGGCGTCCGAACGGCTCGGTTATGGTCGTCATGCCATTTTGGACGGGGCGCGAACAATTGAAAATTGGTGGGACGCCGCGACGCGTTGCGAGAAAAACTTTCGCAAGCGTGTAGGAATTTTTCTGACAAGGAGGCGGGAAGAGAGGCGGGACGTGCTGTGCGCGAGCTGGCGCGCATCGCGGCATTTGTCTGGAGAATACCGGTTTTTTACGCGATGCGACAGGTCGTCGCAGGCTGAAAACAGCTCGCCAAGGGGTCGAAAGCGTTTGAAAACCACCCCCGGGCATAGCCCTTGCGTATGCCGCCCGCACCCCGCGTCACGGTTTGCAATAGCCTTTTACACCGGCTGTATCCCGCTGTAACAACATTAAGCGTTTGCAAAACCGCTCTGTTCGCAGCAGTGAAGTCGCCATAATCGGTCTCAGGGATAACCCGAAACCGCTGAAACCGCCGTATCCGCCGCAGTCGCCGCGCCATGTTGCTCATGTCGTCGCAATAAAGCGGCCTTTGCCAAGGAGATCATTCCATGCGAATCGCACAAATTGCGCCCCTCTATGAAGCCGTCCCGCCGAAGTTCTACGGCGGCACCGAGCGCGTCGTGTCCTACCTGACCGAAGCGTTGGTCGAACAAGGCCACGAGGTGACGCTGTTCGCCAGCGGCGATTCGGTCACCTCGGCAAATCTCGAAGCCGCGTGGCCGCGCGCGCTGCGTCTGGACCCGACCGTGCGCGACGCCCTCGCGCCGCACATCGTGCTGCTCGAACGCGTGCGCCAGATGGCGCACCAGTTCGACGTGCTGCACTTCCACCTCGACTACCTGCCGTTCCCGCTGTTTTCGCAGATGGACACGCCGTTCGTCACGACGCTGCATGGCCGTCTCGACCTGCCCGAACTGCAACCCGTGTTCGAGACGTTCCCGGACGCGCCGGTGATCTCGATTTCGGACTCGCAGCGCCAGCCGCTCGCGCAGGCCGCATGGCAGAACACCATCTATCACGGTCTGCCGAAGGATCTGCTCACGCCGCAAACCAGCAAGAAGCCCGAATATCTCGCGTTCCTCGGCCGCATCTGCCCGGAAAAGCGCGTGGATACGGCCATCCGCATCGCCGCGCTGTCGGGCCTGCCGCTGAAGATTGCCGCGAAGGTCGACAAAGTGGACCAGGAATACTTCAAGAGCGAAATCGAGCCGCTGCTCTCGTCGGCCAACGTCGAATTCATCGGCGAGATCAACGAAGCGCAGAAGCCGGAGTTCCTTTCGGGCGCGAAGGCGCTGCTGTTCCCGATCGACTGGTCGGAGCCGTTCGGCCTGGTCATGATCGAGGCGATGGCCTGCGGCACGCCGGTGATCGCGTTCAATCGCGGCTCGGTGCCGGAAGTGATCGATCCGGGCGTGACGGGCTTTATCTGCGAAGACGCGCAAGGCGCCGTGGCCGCGCTGCAGAATATCGACACGCTTTCGCGCGAAGCCATTCGCGCCCAGTTCGAGCGCCGTTTCACGTCGCACATCATGGCGCAGAATTATGTGGACACGTATCAGGCGTTGATCGATGCGGCACAGCGCCCGGTGCTGCGTCGCGTGGCGGCGGGCTGATTACCCCGTTGATGCCCGCGACCTTATCTCGAATGCACGGCCGTTCAACTTACGTCGAACTTTCGAGATAAATACTGAGGAATAGGCGATGTGAATCGTTTGCGTCGCTTCAGAAAAGCCAATACCACGCTTTTTTGCTGATTTTCCGAAGGGGTAAAAAAGAGCCGCATGGTTTCATGCGGCTCTTTTTACTGATATCTGCTAACGCTTCAATGCGGCCCGGCGGACTTTTAGCTCGCCGCGGCATGCCGGATCAGGCGATCTCGTAGCGCTCGCGATTCTTGCCCACGATCCACTTGGGCGGCTTGCCGCGCCCGCTCCACGTCGCGCCCGTTTTCGGATCCTGATACCGCGGCGGCAGCGGCGCCTTCTTCGGCGGACGCCCACGGCGCGCCGCTTCGGCAAAACCGAGATCCTGGGCCGAGAGCCCGTATTCGGCGATTTTCTCCTTGATCATGGCGATCACATCGGAAATTTCCGTGCGCCGCGCCTCGTCGGCTTGCGCCTGGAGACGTGCGATTTGCGCCTTGAGTTCTGAATACTGCGACATTGTTTCCCCCTCCCATGTCCGTGAAAACCGGTTCGATCGGAGATTAGACGTAAATAACGAAATTCGCAATCGCTATTAATACTGTTTTATAGCGCTATTTCAACAATTAACGATGGATTGCGCACAGTCGAATTCGGCCTACGTGTCATCGCAATAATGCGTGCTATTACGCCGGAATTGACAATCCTTGACAGCACTGCATTTCGCGACTGCCTAGAATCTGGCATTTCTGGTGCCCGTGCTTTACGCGGCGCCTTCAAATGGACTTTTCGAGGTGTCTGCAATGCATTTATCCAAACGACTCGCGGCCGAATGCTTCGGCACATTCTGGCTCGTCCTGGGCGGCTGCGGTAGCGCCGTGCTCGCGGCGAATTTCGCGGGCCCGGTTCACGGTCTCGGCATTGGTTTCGTGGGCGTGTCGCTCGCGTTCGGCCTGACCGTGCTCACCATGGCGTTCGCCATCGGCCATATTTCGGGCTGCCATCTGAATCCGGCGGTGAGCGTCGGCCTGACCGTGGCCGGCCGTTTTCCGGCGCGCGACCTCGCGCCGTACATCGTGGCCCAGGTCGTGGGCGCCGTTCTCGGCGCGTTCGTGCTCTCGCTCATCGCCACGGGCAAGCCGGGCTTCGATCTGGTCGCGAGCGGCTTCGCCACCAACGGCTACGGCGAGCAGTCGCCGGGCCACTATTCACTGGGCGCGGCGTTCGTGTGCGAAGTCGTCATGACCGCGTTCTTCCTGTTCGTGATCCTCGGCGCCACCGACAAGCGCGCGCCCGCGGGCTTCGCGCCCATCGCGATCGGCCTGTGCCTTGCGCTCATCCACCTGATCTCGATTCCCGTCACCAACACCTCGGTCAACCCGGCTCGCTCGACCGGCCCGGCGCTGTTCGTGGGCGGCGAAGCCATCTCGCAACTGTGGCTGTTCTGGCTCGCACCGATCCTGGGCGCCGTGATCGCGGGCATCGTGTACCCGGCGGTGGCGGGGCGCCGCGAAGCCGTCGCCGCCGTGACGGTGCGCGAAACGGCGTGATCGCTGGCCTCGCGTTGACCTCGCGGCCGCGCGATTCGCGTCTGTTATTAAACGCGATGCGGTTTCCACGAGGCCGCTGCGGTTCGAGGTGAGGCACAGCGATTCTTGCAGGATCATGGCGATTCGATGAATCGGCAAAGCGGGCGCTTCGGCGCCCGTTTCGTTTTGGCGATGGCGATGGCGATGGCGATGGCGATGGCGATGGCGATGGCGATGGCGATGGCGATGGCGATGGCATTTTATTTTTGACGATCGCGTGGGGTTTCCGCGCTCTTGTCTAGTTTCCGCAATCGCGTTTGGCCTCGCGTCGCGCACCGTTCGCCACCTTGTCCGCCCATCCCGGGCGCTCGCGCACGCGCTGCTAGAATCGATCGATCCGCCTCGCGCAGTGGCGCCCGGCGGCGCATCCCTGTCTTTTTTCCCGCTCCTTCTCATCGGCAACGATCATGCGCTCACGACTTTCGCCGACTTCTCCCGCTCGCGCGCTGCTGACGCTTGCGTTCTGCGTGGGCGCGCTCGTCGCCGGCTTCGGCGCGATGCCCGCGCAGGCCGCCGATGCCGACGCCAATGCCAAGATCACTACCCGTGCGACTTCCGCCGGGCAGGTCGCCGCGCCGCCATCGCGCGACGTCGAAACGCTGGTGTTCGTACGGCACGGTGAAAAACCGCCCGAAGGACTCGGTCAGCTCAACTGCAAGGGCCTCAATCGCGCGCTCGCGCTGCCGGCCGTGATCGCCGCGAAGTACGGCAAACCGGCGGCGATCTACGCGCCCGACCCGGGCGAGCAGAAGAAGGACAACGGCCACGCGTACTATTACGTGCGACCGCTGGCCACGGTCGAGCCCACCGCCATTCAGTTCGGCATGCCGGTCGAAACGCCTTACGGTCAATCACAGATCGACTCGCTCGAAAGCACGCTCGTCGATAAAAAATGGCGCGGGCGGGCGGTGCTGATCGCGTGGGAGCATCGCGAGATCGAGCGCTTCGTGCGGCGTCTTGTCGCCGCGCACGGCGGCAACGCGGCCGACGTGCCGCGCTGGGAGAGCGCCGATTTCGACAGCGTCTACGTCGTGCGCATCGACTGGAGCGGCGAGACGCCGGTCGCGCGTTTCGCGCACGAGCGCGAAGGACTCGACGGCCGCGCCGACGATTGCCCGTGCGCACAGCTGCCTGCCACCCAGTGACGGGTTGCGCGACCGGTGCGCGCGGTGCGCCTCGCGCTTGAGGTTGAATTTCAGGCGCATGCGCGCGGCAACCGACGTTCCATGACTGCCCGCGAGGCACCCGGCAGGCACCACGGCAAGCACGCGACGAGCGCGCGAAGCGCTCAGCTCACGCTCAAGAAGCCAGTTCGTCGTCGAGCGAAAACAGCTTGCGCAGATGGTGCGCGACGCCCGCCTCGAAGTTGTTGCCGATGCGCGGCACCGAGGGCAGCCGCTTGATGAGATCGGGATTGGCGTTGTTCATCATGAACGGAAAGCCCGCCGTTTCGAGCAGGTCGATGTCGTTCATGTTGTCGCCGAATGCCACGCAATCCGACGCTGCGAGACCCAGGCGCTCGAGCACGACACGCAGCGCGCGCCCCTTCGAGACGCCGGCCACCATGACTTCGAGGCAGTCGGGCAGGGAATAGGTAACGTAGAGCGCGTCGCCGAACTCGCGCGCGAGATTCTTCGCGACGAATGCGAGGTCGGCCGGATCACCGATATACAGCGCCTTCGCGATGCCCGCATCGGCATAGTCGCGCAACGTCACGACGCGGTACTGAAAGCCCGAATCCTGGTGATAGGCGAGCAATTCGGGCGCATGACGGTCGATGAGCCAGGCGTCGTCGGTGTAGATGCTCACGATCACGCGGCCATGCTCGCCGACCGTTTCGGGCGCGACGAGCCGCTCGACCACGGGCGCGGCCAGATTGCTCGCGTGGATCTGCGTGTCGTCGGGCGCGTGCACGCGCGCGCCGTTCGCGGTAATCAGATAGGGGCGAATGCCGAGCACGTCGCGAATGCCGGCCACGTCGCAATAATGGCGGCCCGTGGCGATGATGAAGGGCAAACCGCGCGCTTCGAGCGCGTTGAGCGTGGCAACCGTGAACGGATCGACCTGATGGTCGCTGTTGAGCAGCGTTCCGTCGAGATCGGTTGCAATGACCTTATACATGGGACTCTTTAGCGGCTGGCGAGAAACCAGTCATCCTAGCATCGACGCGCCTGTGCTGCCCTTGACGCAGCTTGAACGGAATCGCGCCGCGGCGCGCGAGCGAGTGAGGATCACCTGCGCCATGCGCGGCACTCGCGCAGCTTGCGCCTTCTCAACCGCCCAGCCGCGCCGCTTCCTGCTGCGCGAGCCGTAGCGCGCCGCTCGTGGAGTCGGCGAGCGGCGCCCGCAACCGCTCGCGCTGCGCCTGCGGAATCCATTCGCGCAGGGGCTGGCCAAGGCCGCCCGCGAGCGCGACCGGCAACGTGGCGAGCGGATCCAGCGCCTCGATGAACTGGCCGATGGCGAAACCGGCCTCGGCGAGCAGCTTCGCGACGAACGGATGCTCGCGATGCGCCAGCACAACGGGCGCCAGACTCGCGTAGCCCGTCTGGTTCGCCGCGCATTGCCAGACGATCAGGCTCTCGCGATCGTGCGCACCCACGTGCGCGAGCAGTGCCTGCGCGAATGCGTCCATTGTCACGCGGCCGTCCAGCGCCTGCTGCGCCCACACGATCGCGCGCAGGCCGAACCACGCGCCGCTCGCTTCGTCGCCCGAGGGAAAGCCGAAACCGCCCGCGATGCGGCATTCACCGGTTGCCGAGAGCGCCGCCGCGACGCTGCCCGTGCCGAGCGCGACCACCACGCCCGGCGCGCCGCCGTGCGCGCCCAGCAGCGAGGTGTAGACGTCGCTTTCCACTGCGAGGCCGGCCACGCCGGGCGCGGCGGCGAGAAACGGCTCCAGCCAGGCGGGATTGTTCACGCCCGCGAGGCCGCAGCCGAGCACGCATTGCGACCAGTCGAACGGTACGCCCGCTTCGGCGAACGCCGCGCGACAGCCGGCCTCGATCGACTGCCACGCGCGCTCGATGCCGAGGCCGAGCCCCGACGGCCCCGCCGTGGCGCGCGCCAGTTCGACGCCATTCACGTCGCCGAGCGCGACGCGCGTGCCGGTGCCGCCGCCGTCCACGCCCACCAACCAGGAGTATGTCTGCATGATGTTTGCCGCGCCTCGCGCGCCGAAAGAGAAGCCGAAAATCGTGTCGTGCCGCAGAGACTAACGGCTCGCCGGCGTTCGCACAATTAGCCGGATGGCCAGGGTGGCGGCGCGGGCGCGATCCGCTATTCTTGCGGGGCCTCATCGACGGCTCGCAAGGAGAATTCATCGTGACACACCGCTGCAACTGGGCGACGACCGAAGCGCTCGCGCATTACCACGACACCGAGTGGGGCGTGCCGTCGCGCGACGACCAGCACCTGTTCGAAATGCTCGTGCTCGAGGGCGCGCAGGCCGGTCTATCGTGGTCCACCATTCTCAACAAGCGCGAGGGCTACCGGCGCGCGTTCGCCGGTTTCGAGATCGACAAGGTCGCGCGCTTCACGCCGAAGCATGTCGAAAAGCTGGTGGAGGACGCGTCCATCGTGCGCAATCGCGCCAAGATCGAATCGGCCATCGTCAACGCGCGCGTGGTGCAGCAAATCCAGGCGGAACATGGCTCGCTCGCGAATTTCGTGTGGTCGTTCGTGAACGACACGCCCTTGCAGAGCGATCTCGCTTCGTATCGCGACGCGCCGGCGTCGACGGAAATTTCGGACGCGCTCAGCAAGGCGCTCAAGAAGTATGGCTGCAAGTTCGTCGGCACAACCATCTGCTACGCGTTCATGCAGGCCGTGGGCATGGTCAACGACCACGAGCGCGACTGCATGTGCCGCGCCGCATGCGCGAAGCTCGGCAAGCATCCTCGCAAAACACGAGGCGCGTAACGCTGCGCGGGACTCGCGCGGTGCGTGTGGTGCATGTGGCGCGTGTGCCATTACGCGCGCGATTCTTGTGCCGATTCATCGCCGATTCGCCTCGGTTTCGGCGATCTATTCAAGCGGCATAACGGCCAAAATGCGCGGGAAGCATCGGCGAAACCACCCCGTGTACACCCGCGAGCACCCGCCTCGAAGCGAGCGAGCCCCAAAACACAAACGGCGGCGCAGCTTCTTTCGAAGCATGCGCCGCCGTTTGGCGGAACCTTGGCGAAGCGCTCTTAGTGGAGCTTCTTCGGCAGCATCTGGCTGCGCAGGCGCTTGTGCAGGCGCTTCACAGCCGCTGCCTTCTTGCGCTTACGAACAGCCGTCGGCTTTTCGTACGATTGGCGCTCACGCAGTTCGGCGATCAGGCCGTTCTTTTCGATTGCGCGGCGGAAGCGGCGGATAGCCACTTCGAACGGCTCGTTTTCCTTCAGAAGAATCGTCGTCATGTATTACCTGATTCAATTTACGTTTCAATGGCGCGAGCGTTAATTCGCTCACGCACCGGCCCTCCGGTCGTTCGCCGCATTGGGGGCGTAACGAGAGGCAAGGCGGCCACGGAGGCCGGAAAAGAGAAGTAGGGGGTCCACAGCGGAACGCGACCAGGCTTACCTTGCAGCAACCACGCCTGACCGCCGGTTTGCGGCCGCCAACAGTAACGAACACGGCAACAAAACAGGCAAAGATCTCAATTCACTCTCAATGATATCAGGAAACGATTTGCCCGACCAGGGGTTTTTCGATGCCCGTCAATGACTTGCGCGGCGGGTGCGCGCCGGGTGCATAGCAGACCGAAGCAGTTGCGCTCCCAACCCCGCTGCGCGCCACGAAACGCGCATGCGCGCTCCGCGGCCCGGCCGCTCCGCGAACTCAGCGAGGTACGGCCGAATCAGGCGCTGGCGTCGTTGAGGGCCTGAACATCGGCGGGATCGAGCTTCAGGCGCACGGCGGCCGCGAGGCTTTCGAGCTGGTCGAGCGAGGTCGCGCTCGCGATCGGCGCGGTAATGCTCGGCCGCGCGATCAGCCACGCGAGCGCGACCGCCGCGAGCGTGCTGCCGTGACGCTCGGCCACGTAGTCGAGCGCCGCGAGAATCCGTATGCCGCGATGATCGAGATACTTCTCCACGCGCGAACCCCGCGCGCTCTTGCTCAAGTCCTCGCGCGAACGGTATTTGCCCGATAGAAAGCCGCTCGCAAGGCTGTAATAGGGCACGACCGCGAGCTTCTGCGCGAGCGCCACCGGTTCGATATCCGCCTCGTACTGGGCGCGGTCATACAGGTTGTATTCCGGCTGGATGATCTGATACGCGGGCAGCCCGCTCTGCTTCGCAACGGCCAGCGCCGCTTCGATCCGCGCGCCCGTGTAGTTAGACGCGCCAATCACGCGCACCTTGCCCGCTTCGATCAGCTTCTGATACGCGCCCAGCGTTTCCTCGAACGGCACGCTCGCGTCGTCTTCGTGCGAGAAATAGACGTCGATGTGATCGGTTTGGAGGCGGCGCAGCGAATCTTCCACGGCAGCCGTGATGTTCGCCGCCGACAGCCCGCGCCGCCGCGCATCTTTCGCGACCTTCGTTGCGATCACCACCTTGTCGCGCTTGCCGCTCTTCGCGAGCCATTTGCCGATGATCGTCTCCGACTCGCCGCCCTCGTTGCCGGGCACCCACGCCGAATAGACGTCGGCTGTATCGATGAAATTGAGGCCGGCGTCGGTGAAGGCGTCGAGGATCGAGAACGAAGTGGCTTCGTCCGCGGTCCAGCCGAAGACGTTGCCGCCGAACATGAGCGGGGCGACCTGCAAGGCGGAAGTGCCGATCCTGCGTTGTTCCATGATGACTCCAAAGTGGGGCGAGAGCGAACCAACGAGGATACGCCGCCTCGCCTACTGCTGCAGCGATCGTGGAAATTGCACTAAACCAGGCGGCGCACTTGCCGTAAACCCACTTGCAAGAGGGAAAAAGTGCGCAGTAACACGGCAGGAAGCCCGCGATGCGCAATCGATTTTTATGCGCATTGCAAAAGAGGTCTCGATTGTTTGCGCTTCTCCCTCAAGTTTTTTGCACCCCCGCCGTCAACCTTAACTGAGGCGGCCAGCAATGAACCAAGGCTTCCCGCCGAAGTTATTGTGGCTTGTAACGGGCTAATGCCCGACTAGGAGAAATTTCCATGCTCGGAATTAACAGCAACATCAACTCGCTGGTTGCACAGCAAAATCTGACCAGCTCGGGCAGCGCACTGTCGCAAGCCATTACGCGTCTGTCGTCGGGTAAGCGCATCAACAGCGCAGCCGACGATGCAGCAGGTCTCGCGATCTCGAACATCATGCAGACCCAGATCAACGGTCTGGATCAAGGCGTGTCGAACTCGAACGACGGCGTGTCGATGGTGCAAACCGCATCGAGCGGCCTGTCCTCGCTGACCAGCAGCCTGCAACGTATCCGTGAACTGGCAACGCAAGCCAGCAACGGCAGCATGACCGACGACGACCGCGCAGCGCTTCAGCAAGAAGTCTCGCAGCAAGTTTCGGAAATCAACCGTATCGCTTCGCAAACCACGTACAACGGCATGAACGTGCTGAACGGTTCGCTCGGTTCGGTGTCGTTCCAGGTTGGCGCGAACGTCGGTCAGACGATCACGCTGAACCTGTCGCAAAACATGTCGGCAGCCACGATCGGTTCGGGCGTGCCCCAAGCCGGCAACACGCTCGGTTCGTTCACGAACCTGTCGCTCGACTCGACCGGCGCGCTCAGCTCGGACGCCGACACGGCAGGCGGCGGCGGCGGTGCAGTCGCGATCACGACGATCAACGTGATCTCGGACGGCAGCGGCGGCTACTCGCTCACCGACCAGAACAACCAGGCACTGAAGGCAGCTGACCTCACGAGCTTCTCGGGCGTCACGATCACGGCAGACTCGAACGGCGACGCAACGGTTGTTGCCAGCGACGCAGCCAGCCTGGGTTCGAACTTCGCCAGCATGCTCGACACGACGATGGCAAACGCCAGCTCGGACGTCGGCTACAGCTCGACGACGGAAGATTCGGTCGGCTCGACGATCGACTCGCTGAACTCGGTTTCGACGGTTGCCAACATCGACATCAGCAGCGCAAGCGGCGCCAGCATGGCGATGGAATCGATCGACAACGCGCTGAACACGCTGAACAACCTGCAAGCCACGCTCGGCGCGGCACAGAACCGTTTCACGGCAATCGGCACCACGCAGCAGGCTCAGTCGACCGACCTCTCGACGGCACAATCGTCGATCCAGGACGCCGACTTCGCGCAAGAAACGGCTAACCTGTCGAAGGCGCAAGTGCTCCAGCAAGCCGGTATCTCGGTTCTGGCGCAAGCGAACTCGCAGCCGCAACAGATCCTCAAGCTCCTGCAGTAACAGGGTCTGTAGCCAGCGTCGCGCGCACCGTTGCATAATCCGATGCTCGCGACGCACACCAATCGGGAGGCTCGCCTCCCGATTGGCATTTTCCCGATCTGAACCGATTCATACGACATCGCCCAAGCACGGAGCCTGTCCATGTCCACCGTAAATTCGACAGCCAGCACGATCGCGAGCACCGTCGCGGCCACTACCGCGTCATCGAATGCCGCTCTGCAGGAAGCCGCCCAGTCGATCATCAGCGGCTCGACCGGCAACTCGTCGATGGACGTGAGCTCGCTCGTTTCCGCGCTTGTGAATGCGAAGATCGCCGGTCAGGCCGCGACCATTTCGGCGTCGCAGTCGACCGACAACACCCAGATTTCCGCGTACGGAACGCTCTCGGCAGCGCTTTCGGCGCTTCAGGCAGGTCTCACCTCCCTGTCCAACGGCACGACCGTCAACGCCTTCACGGCCACCACCAGCGGCACGGGCATCACCGCCACGGCAGCCAGCGGCGCGGTGGCCGGCACGTATTCGGTCGATGTCGCGCAGATCGCCAAGGCTCAGGTGCTCACGTCGAAGGGCTATGACGCGAACACCGCGCTCGCGAGCGGCTCGGCGACCATGACGCTCACCGTCAACGGCGCCAGCACGACGATCTCGCTGAACAGCTCGAACAGCACGGTCTCCGGCATTGCGGCCGCCATCAACGGTGCGAGCAACAACCCCGGCGTCACGGCCACCGTGGTGAACGGCGCGGACGGCGCCCACCTCGTGCTGCACGACACCACCACGGGTTCCACGAACGGCATCTCCGTGGGCATCGCCGACGCGAACACGGGCGACGCGCTCAACAACCTCGCCGTGACAACGAGCTCGGGTACGTCGCTCACCGGCAACGCGAGCGCGACCTCCGCGCAGCTCACGGCCAACCAGTCGTCGATCGACAACACGACGTACTGGACGCAATCCACGCCGGCGCAGGACGCCTACTTCACGATCGACGGCACGGGCGTGACCAGCGCGACCAACACCGTGACCTCGGCCTTGTCGGGCGTGACGCTGAACCTCACGGCCGCGGCCGTCGACACGACCGGCACCGCGCCGCAAACCGTGACGGTCGCCCAGGACACCAGCTCGCAGTCGAACGCGATCAACAGCTTCGTCACGCTGTACAACACGCTCGTCACGACAGTGGGCACGCTCACGTCGTTCAGCTCGACCTCGTCGTCGCAGGGCGTGCTGCTCGGCGACTCGACGTTGAACATGATCCAGAACCAGTTGTCGACGATCGTGGCGACCGGCGTGAAGAACGGCAACACGACCACCAGCCTGGCCGCGATCGGCATTACGCTGGGCGCCGACGGCACGCTTTCGGTGGACAGCACGACGCTCAACAACGCGCTGCAGAACAACCAGTCCACGGTCGCCACGCTGTTCAGCTCGACCAACGGCGTGGCCGCGCAGTTGAACACGAACATCACGAGCTATCTGTCCAGCTCGGGCGCGATCGCGACGCGCACGAACGCGCTCAATACGGATCTGACGAATCTCACGACGCAGCAGACCAACCTCACGGACTATCAGAGCCAACTCACCAGCATGTACACGGCGCAGTTCACGGCGCTCAACACGCTGATGGCGACGATGAACAACAACCAGCAGTATCTGACGCAGCTCTTCGGCGGCACCAGCAGCGCGGGCGCGCTGGCCACCAACAAGAGCTGACGCGAGTTAAGGAACAGGGGCGCGAGCCATGAACGCATCGACCCGCATGGAACACATCTGGCAACTCACGAAGGCCATCGAGCAGGCGGCCGCCGTGGGCGAATGGGAACGCGCCGCGCAGATCGCCGACGAGCGCTCGCCGCTCCTGATGGCGCTCGGCGCGCAGCAGCCGCCCGCCGTGCTCGCGCAGATTCGCGAGATTCTGGCGATTGACGCGCACATCGCCAAAGTCGCGCAAAACGCCCAGACGACGCTCGGCGTGGAGTACGAGGCCAGCATGCGCGCAACCCGCAACGTCAGCCAGTACCAGCGTATCGCGCAGTTCTGAGCCGGCCGCCACGCTGTTGTGGCGCGCTGTTGTGGCACGTTGTTGTGGCGCGTTGTTGTGGCGCGCTGTTGTGGCACGTTTTTGCGCCGCATTTTTGCGTCCACCAGGGCGCATGTCACACCCAAACCCGCCAAGCCCGCGTCACGCGGGCTTTTTGCTTTCTGCGCGCCGGGCCGCGCCGCGGCCTGCCGTCCGGCGCTTCTTGCCGCGCAATCCGGCCCGTAGCGGGCAGTCGCCGCCTGGCCGAACCCATCAAATTGGCGGACTTTTTGCCCGCACCTCGGCGCATGGGCACCCTCGCCTCGCCATCATAATTCTCACAATTCCCGCATCTGGACGCCGACGCGCGCCTTCGTCATGACCGCTTTTCCCACGTTGACCGACCCCGCCGCGCTCGCCGCCGATGCGATCGGGAAACACGACATCGACCGCGTGATGCAGGTCGCGATCGCGCATCACCGCAAGCAGGAATACGCCGAAGCCGCGGCGCTCTACGCTCAGGTGATCGGCGCCGATGGCGAGCACGTGGATGCCCACTATCACCTTGGCGTGCTTCACCTTCAGCTGGAACAGCACGCCGAGGCGGTGCCGCACTTCGAGATCGTGCTTGGCCAACTGCCGCAAAACGGGCAGATCTGGATCTATTACATCAACGCGCTCGTCGCGAGCGGCCAGCCCGACGCGGCGCGCGCCGCGCTGGAAATCGCCCGGCAACACGGTTTGCCCGACGACGCGGTGCGCACGCTGCTCGCGCGCATCGACGGTGAGGACGAACCTGCCGAAGCGGCGTTGGAAGCGGCTTCGGAACCGGCAGCCGCCGCGGCAACCGAGCCGGCGACCCGCGAGAACGACGCAATCAGCAGCGCCGAAGCCGTCGCCAGTGCCGCCGATGTGGCCGAGACCGCGGATACCGCCGCCACTGCCGACATGGCCGATGCCGCGCCGCCCGTGAGTCTCGACCCGCGCCGCGCCAGCCCGCAGGAACAGCGCCAGCTCCATCAGCTCGTGAGCGCCGGCAAGCTCGACGCGGCGCTCAAGCTCGCCCTCCACCTCACGGAGCAGAACCCCGCGCACGGCGAATGCTGGCTCGATCTCGGACTGATCCAGCAAGCCACGGGCAATTATCGGGACGCCGTCGACACCGGCGAACACGCCGCCCGTTTGCTGCCCAATCACCTGCCCGCTCAAACGCAGTTGTCCGACCGTCTCATCCTCACGCGTCAATATCAACGGGCCAAGGCGCATTGCCTCGAAGCGCTCGAGCGCTTTCCCGAAAGCGCCGCGCTGCATCGCAATCTGGGTTCCGCGCTGCTGGAAATGGGCTCGCCCGACGAAGGTTTCGCGCATCTGCGTCGCGCCACCGAACTGAAGCCGACCGCGATCGAGTACGACACGCTCGCCACCGCAATGGGCCGCCACGGATTGTTCGAGGAAGCCGAAGCCACGTTCCGCCGCGCGCTCGAGATGTCGCCGATGAGCTCGTCGATGCACAGCAACCTGCTGTTTTACGTGATGCACAAGCCGAACTTCAGCGCGGCCGAAGCATTCGCGGAATTCCGCGAGTTTGCGGCGCGTCACGAAGCGCCGCTGGCCGGCCGCACGCCCCGGTTCGCCAACGATCGCAACCCGTCGCGGCGCCTGAAAGTGGGCTTCGTTTCGGGCGATCTGATCAATCACCCGGTCGCGTACTTTTTCCTTTCGGTGCTCGAGCAACTGGTGCAAGACCCGAGCCTGTCGTTGCACATCTATTCGAACTACGTGGTCACCGACGGCTTCACCACGCAGATTCGTCAGCATGCGACGACGTGGACCGAAATCTTCGGGATGTCTAACGAACTCGTGGCGCAGAAGATTCGCGACGACGGCATCGACATTCTCGTCGACCTTTCCGGCCACACCGGCCGCAATCGCCTTGTGGTCTTCGCGCAGCGCGCCGCGCCGGTTCAGGTGAGCTGGATCGGCAATCCCGCCACGACGGGCCTCGACGCCGTCGACTATTACCTGTCGGATCGCTTCGTCACGCCGCTCGACCCGTTCGAAAGCCGTTTCTCGGAAACGCTCGCGTTCCTGCCGGCGCTCGCGCCGTTCAAGCCGCATCCGAAGTCGCCGGACGTGAACGAACTGCCCGCGCTCAAGAACGGCTACATCACCTTCGGCAGCTTCAGCCGCATCGTCAAGATCGGCAAGGAAGTCGTGGCGCTGTGGGCGCGCGTGCTGCGCGAAGTGCCGAACTCGCGCATGCTGATCGGCGCGGTTTCCGCGAAGGATCAGATGGTCCGGCTGATCGAAATGTTCGCGGCGGAAGGGATCGAAGCGAGCCGTGTCAGCTTCCTCGGCCGCGCGAACGTCACGACCTATTTGCAGCAGCACAACCTGATCGACGTCTGCCTCGACACGTTCCCGTTCGGCAATTCGACCACGACCATGCAGGCGCTGTGGATGGGCGTGCCCACCATGACGCTGCCCGGCGATTCGATGGCGAGCCGCAGCAGCACGGGCTGGCTCACGCATCTCGGGCTCGACGCGGCGTTCGTGGCGCAGGACAAGGACGATTTCGTGCACAAGTGCGCGGCGCTCGCCGCCGACCCGGAAGCGCTCGCGGTCGTGCGCCAGGAGTTGCGCGAATACTGCCGCCAGTCGGTGCTGATCGACGCGGGCACGATCTCGCGCGCGGCGGCGCGCGCGTTTCGTATCATGTGGAAGCGCTGGTGCGACGGGCTCGCGCCCGAGCATTTCGAAGTGCTCGCACAGGACGTGGCGCTGGAAGCGCCCATCGACAATCCGGCAGATTCGGCAAGCGCGACGGATTCGGCAAGCGCAGCCAGCGCAGGACAAGCAGCAGAACCGACGCTGCCGACCAACACCAGCCGCCTTCCCGCCGGTATGAAGCCCGTTCGGTTCGTTTGCGGCACGCGCAGCAGCCGCGCAGGGTTCTTCAAGGAAACCGCGCTGGGCCGCTCGCTGATGCTCTACCAGGACCACCCGAGCCTGCAAGTGCAACTCTTCGACGAGAACACGCGCGGCCTCTCCAGCATCTACAACGAGGCGATCGACCACGCCAAAGCGCATCCCGCGATTCTCGTGTTCGTTCACGACGACGTCTGGCTCACCGACAACTTCTGGGACGAGCGCATTCGCGAATCGCTCGCCCATTTCGACATAGTGGGCATTGCCGGCAATCGCCGCCGTCTGCCGCGCCAGCCTGCCTGGTGTTTCGCCTCGAGCCAGCTGGAGTGGGACGACGTGCGATATCTGAGCGGCAGCGTGGGCCACGGCAAGGGCTTCCCGAGCAATAACGTGCGCCGGTTCGGCCCTTCCGGGCAGGCCTGCAAGCTGCTGGACGGCCTGCTGCTGATCGCCGACAGCGAGACGCTCGTAAAACGCAATCTGCGCTTCGACGAGCAGTTCAAGTTCCACTTCTACGACATGGACTTCTGCCGTCAGGCCGAACTCAAGAATCTGCGCATGGGCACCTGGCCGATGAGCGTGGTTCACGAAAGCGTCGGCGCGTTCGGGCCGGACGCCTGGCGCGAAGGCTACGAGCGCTATCTGAACAAATACAAGGACTAATCGCGGCGGGCATCATGGAACAGCTTTCCACGCAACGCTACGCCATCGACGGGACGCCCTTCGGCGAGGCGCCCTATGGCGAGGCGCCCTTTGGCGAGGCGCCTTTCGGCGAGGCAACGAGCGCGCTCGCGCCGAACCTCACGCCCAACGTGCACTGGCAAAGCGTCGAGATCGACAAGCTCGCCCGTGCAAAGCTCAAGGCGCAGCGGCCCGCCGCGCTCTGGCTCACGGGCTTGTCGGGCGCGGGGAAATCGACCATCGCCAATCTCGTCGAGCAGAAGCTCCACGCGATGGGCCGCCACACCTATCTGCTCGACGGCGACAACGTGCGTCACGGCCTGTGCAAGGACCTCGGTTTCAGCGCCGCCGACCGCTCGGAGAACATCCGCCGCGCGGGCGAAGTGGCGCGGCTGATGGTCGATGCGGGTTTGATCGCGATCGTGGCCTTCATCTCGCCGTTTCGCGCCGAACGCGAAGCCGCGCGCCGTCTGTTCGAGGCGGGCGAGTTCGTCGAAATTTTCGTGGATACGCCGCTCGCGGTCGCCGAGGCGCGCGATCCCAAAGGCCTCTACAAGAAGGCGCGGCGCGGCGAGCTGAAGAACCTCACCGGCATCGACTCGCCCTACGACACGCCCGAGAGCCCCGAACTGCGCATCGACACGACACGGCTCACGCCGGAAGACGCCGCCGACGGCGTCGTGGCGTATCTGCGCGCGAACGGTTTGCTGCGCGTCGCCTGAGCGCACCCGAGCGCCCCTGAGCGCCCCTCACTCAAACGTCACAGCATGAAGCACGCGGTCCATCAGATCTTCTATTCGCCGGAAACGCAGGCGCTGCTCGACGCCGGCTTCATCGCGCTCGACAACACCGGGCAGCGCCCCGACTGGTACGAGTACGGGCCGATCCGCCGCTTTCTGCTGAACCAGCCGCTCGCGCCCGACACGCGCTACGGTTTTCTGTCGCCGAAATTCGGTCAGAAGACCGGGCTCACCGCCGCGCAGGTCAACGCGTTCCTCGACGCCACGCCCGACGACGTGGACGTCGTCACGTTCTCGCCGTACTTCAGCAACGCGGCGTTCTTCAAGAACGTGTTCGAACAGGCGGAGTTCTGGCATCCCGGCATCATGCGCACGGTGGGCGAGGCGGTCGCGCTCGCGGTGCCCGGCGTGAACGAAACCCTGCTCACGCACGGCCTGCTGATGAGTTCCGCGCAAACGGTATTCTGCAATTACTTCGTCGCGAAGCCGCGCTTCTGGCAACGCTGGTTCCAGCTTTGCGAAGTGATCTTCCAGTGCGCGGAGTCGGGCCGCGGCGATCTCGCGCAACGGCTGAACGCGCCCACGCAATACGTGCCGCCCACGCCGGCCAAGATCTTCGCGATCGAGCGCATGGTCTCGCTGCTGTTGTGTCTGGAATCGCAAAACTGGAAGATCCGCAACTACAACCCGATGCAACTGGTGGCGGACAACGGTTTGCTGAACGGCCGCTTTCGCGACGAAATGCCGACGCTGGACGCGCTGAAACAGTCGGCGCTGAGCACGGGGTTCAAGGAGTATGTCGAGCGCTTCGTGGCGCTGCGCGGCACGCTGATCGAGCGGGCCCGGCAAGGCCAGGCGTAGCGGCGTTCGTGCGCGCGCACCGCCACGCGCCGGACCGCGGTTTCATCCGCGCGCTGAGTCGCACCGCCGGGCCGGAAGGCCGCCGTTCCGGCCCTCCCACCGCTGGCCTCAGCCGAGGCCGCGCACCAGTTCCTTGAAGCGCTCCTCGAGATTGCGCGCGAAACGCGGCGTATCGAACAACGCGCCGCTTTCCTTCGTCTGCGCAAGCGAGGCGCGCAGGCGCGGCAGTTCGCCGGGCGTGAGCGCCAGCGCGACGGCCTTCTCTTCGTAATCCTGCAGATTGGTGGTGATGAGTTCGCTCAGGCCCGCCGCGGTCAGCAGCGCGCCCGCCATGCGCGCCGCGAACGAGCGGCCCGAGCAGGTCACGAGCGGCAGGCCGGCCCACAGCGCGTCGTTGGCCGTGGTGCCCGCGTTGAACGGGAACGAGTCGAGGAACAGATCGGCCATGCTCAGGCGCGTGAGGAACATTTCCGGCCACGTACGCGTCGCGAACACGAGACGGCTGCCGTCCACGCCGCGCGCCTGCGCTTCCTTGCGCAGGTTCGCCTCGGCCCAGCGGTTATCCGAAAGCAGCCACAGCACGCTGCCCGGCACGCGCTTGAGCACCTTCATCCAGACGTCGAACATGTCCGGCGTGAACTTGTAGTTGTTGTTGAACGAGCAGAACACCACGCCGTCTTGCGGCAGGCCCAGACTCTCGCGCGACGGCGCTTCCGCCAGCGTGCGCTTGCGGTCGCTCACCTGGTAGATGTCCGGCATGTAGAGCGGCTTTTCCGAGTAGTACTGCGCGTACTTCGGCGGAATCAGGTATTCGTCGGCGATCACGTAGTCGATAAACGGAAAGCCCGTGGTGGCCGGCAGACCGAGATAGGTGATCTGCACGGGCGCCGGGCGCGCCGAGAGAATGTCGGGGCGCGCGCCGAAGGTCTGGCCTTGCAGATCCACCAGAATGTCGATTTCCTGCTCGCGGATCAGGCGCGCCACCTCGGCGTCGCTCATCTGGTCGATGCGCCGGTAGTGGTCCATCGACTGGACTACGCGCTGGCGCAGCGCCGAGCCGTCTTCGGGCGACCAGCAATAGCCGAAGACTTCGAACTGCTCGCGATCGTGCAATTCGAACAGCTGCACCATCAGCATGGAAACCGGATGCAGGCTGAAGTCGGACGACAGATAGCCGATGCGCAGCTTCTCGTGCCCATAGCCGCGCCGCTCCGAAAGCGCGGGCAGAGTCAGGTTGACCTTGTTGTCGACGTAATGCCGCGCGGCGATCAGTTGCGCCTCGGGGTCGTCGGACTGCGAGATCATTGCCAGCGCCGAGGTGGACTGGTACATCAACGCGGGGTCGACGCCCGGCGGCACGGCATAGACCGGCCACTCGCACATCTTCGCGCGCAGGAACACCCAGTGATGCAGCACGTCGGTCTGGTTCGGATCGACTTCCAGGCTCTTGCGCAGCCATTCGAGCGCGTCGCCGTACTGGCGCTCGTTCTCGAACAGGCGCGCGAGATTGTTCATCGCCATGAGCCGGTACGAAGCGTTTTCCGTGTCGTTCGGCGACACCGTGTTCGCCACCCACTGCCACTCCGCCAGCGCCGACTGCGGCTGCTTCAGCCGCTCGTACACGAGACCGAGGTTGAAGTGCGGTTGCACGAACGCGGGCGCGAGGTCCACCGCGCTGCGGTACGCGCGCCGCGCGTCTTCGAGCCGGCCCATGCGGTCGAACGACGTGCCGAGATTGAACAGGACGAAGTGATTGAACGCTGTCGTGTTGTGGTCGATCCACGTCTGATACAGCACCACCGAAAGTTCGTGCAGCCCGGCACTCGTCAGACGACTGCCGTAATCGATCAGGTCGGTGAGCGACAAGGTGCCTCGCCACGCGGCCTGGACCCTGCTTGCGTATTCGGTTTCGATGGGGACGATCGGCTGGTTCATGATGCTGCGGACGATGGCGGCTGCGGAAGAAGCGGCGAAAGGGTGCGATGAAACGAGGTGCGATAACGGGGGCGCGATGAAACGCGGGCCAGATGAAGCCAGCCGGCGCACAGCGGCGGCCGGCCCATGATGCCATGGGCCGGCTCGTGAGAGCGTAGCTTAACTTAAAGGTTCAACGCCTGGATCTGCGCAGAGGTCAGTCCCGAGGTGTTGATCGCCGACACCTGCTGCGACGTCAGGGCGGCGACGTCGCTGGTGTTGAGCGCCAGCACCTGATTCGAGCTGAGCGCCGCCAGTTCGGTGGTCGTGAGCGAGGCGATCTGCGTCGAGCTCAGGGCGCCGATCGCCGAGGAGCTGATCGCGCGAACCTGCGCCGTGCTCAGCGAGTTCAGCTGCGTGGAGCTGAGCGACTGCACCTGGCCGGAGCCGAGCGAGGCGACCTGCGACGGGCGCAGCGCCGCCAGTTGCGGCAGGCTCATGGCGCCGATCTCGTCGGTCGTGAGCGTTTGCAGCTGGCTCGACGAGAGTGCGCCGATCTCGGTCGTGGTCAGCGCCTGCACCTGCGACGAGCTGAGCGCGCCAATGCCGTTCGAACCCAGCGCGACGATCTGCGCGGTGCGCAGCGCACGGAGCTGATCCGTGGTGAAGGCCTGCACTTGCGGCGCCTGCAGATTAGCCAGTTCCGACGAACTCAGCCCGGCGAGCTGCGCCGTGCCGAGCGAGGCGATCTGGTCGGTCGTGAGCGACGACACGCCGTTCGAACCGAGCGCGGTGATCTGCGCGGTGCTCAGCGCGGCGATGCCGGTCGTGCCGAGCGCCTGCACCTGATCCGAGGTCAGCGTGGCGAGCTGCGTGTTCTTGAGGCCTTGCAGCTGGGTCGTGCTGAGCGCGGCGATATCGCCGGTCGACAGCGACTGCAACTGGGTCGACGTCATCGCGTTCAGCGCGTTGGTCGTCAAGCCCGCGACCTGGGTCGAGGTCAGCGCGCCCACGCCGTTCGAGCCGAGCGCGACGATCTGCGCGGTCTTCAGCGCCTGCAGCTGGCCGCTGCTCAGCGCCTGGATCTGGTTCGAGCCCAGGTTGGCCAGTTGCGTGGTGCTGAGGCCTGCGATCTGCGTCGTGGTCAGCGCGACCACGTCGCCCGAGCTGAGGTACGAGAGCTGCGTCGAGGTCAGCGCGTTGAGCGCGGCCGTGCTCAACGACTGGACCTGGCCCGAGCTGAGCGCGGCCACGCCGCTCGAACCCAGCGCGACCACCTGGGCGGTCTTCAGCGCGGCGATGTCGGCGTTCGAGAGCGCGGCGACCTGATCGGTCGTGAGACCGGACACTTCGCTGGCCGTGAGGCTCGCGATCTGCGCCGTGCCGAGCGTCTGGATCTGGTCCGTGGTCAGCGCGGAAATGCCGTTCGAGCCCATGCCCGCGATCTGCGCCGTGCCCAGCGCGCTCACGTTGGCGCCGAGCGCGGCGATCTGGTCGGCGCTCAGTTGCGAGAGCTGCGTCGTGCTCAGGCCGGCGATCTGGCTCGTGGTCAGCGCGCTGACGTCGTCCGTGCTCAGGTAGGTGACCTGGGCCGAAGTCAGCGCGTTCAGACCGGCCACGGAAAGCGACTGGATCTGACCGCTCGTGAGCGCGTTCACGCCCGCCGAACCGAGCGCGGCGACCTGCATGGTGCCGAGCGCGGCAACGTCGGTGTTGGTGAGCGCCTGGATCTGGTCGGTCGTGAGGCCGGCCATTTCGCTGGCCGTGAGGCCCGCGATCTGGGCGGTGCCGAGCGCCTGGATCTGGCCGCTCGTCATCGCCGAAACGTTGTTCGAACCGAGCGCGCCGATCTGCGCCGCGCTCAGCGACTGCACGTTGTCGCCCAGCGCGATCACCTGATCGGTCGTCAGGCTGGCAATCTGACGCGTGCCCAGCGCGGCGATCTGGTTCGTGCCGAGCGCGGCGATGTCGTCGGTGCTCAGCGACTGCACTTCGCTCGCCGTCAGGCCCTTCAGCGCGGCCGTGGTGAGCGACTGCACCTGGTCGGAACCGAGCGCGCTCGTGCCCGTCGAGCCGAGCGCCGTGACTTGCGCCGCGCTCAGCGCACCGGCGCCGGCCGTGCCGAACGCGCGGATTTCGTCGGTGGTCAGCACGCCGATCTGGCGCGTGCTGAGCGACGCGATCTGCGAGGTCAGCAGTTCGGAGATACCCGTCGTGCCGAGCGCGGCGACCTGCGTCGAGCTCATTGCGTTGAGCTGCGTGGCCGTGAGCGTCGGCATCTGCGTCGAGGTCAGCGCGGCGACGTTCGCCGTGCCGAGCGCGACGATCTGCGCGGTGCTCAGCTTCACGAGGTCGGTGGTCGTGAAGGCCTGCATCTGCGTGGTCGTGAGCGTGGCGACCTGCTTCGTGCTCAGGCCGGCGACCTGCGCCGTCGAGAGAATCGAGATGTCGTCGGTCGAGAGCGTCTGCAACTGCGCCGTCGTCAGCGCGTTGAGCGTGGCGGCGCCGAAGCTCGCGATCTCGGTGGTCGTGAACGCCGCGATGCCCGCGGTGCCCAGCGCGACGATTTGCGCCGTCTTCAGCGCGGCGACGTCGGCCGTCGTCAGCGCCTGCAACTGGCCCGAACCCATCGAGGCCAGTTCGGCGGCGTTCAAACCGGCGATCTGGTTGGTCTTGAGCGCGTGAACCTGGTCGGTCGTCAGGTTCGACATGTTGGCCGTGCCCAGCGCGCCGATCTGCGCCGCGCTCAGGCTCTGGATGCCGGCGCTGCCGAGCGCCACGGCTTGCGCCGAGCCGAGGTTCGAGATCTGCGTGGTGTTCAGACCGGCGAGCTGCTTCGTGGTGAGCGCCGCGATGGCTGCCGTCGAGAGCGTCTGCAACTGCGTCGACGTCATGGCGTTCAGGCTCGCCGTGCTCAGCGCGCGCACTTCGTCGGTGGTCAGCGCGCCCACGCCCGCGTCGCCGAGCGCGCCGATCTGCGCCGTCTTCAGGGCGGCGATTTCGGCGGTCGAGAGCGACTGGATCTGGGTGGTCGTCAGCGAGGCGATCGTGGCCGTGTTCAGGCCCGCGATCTGGCTCGTCTTGAGCGCCTGGAGCTGGTTCGAGCCGAGGCCTTGCAGCGTGGCCGCGCTCAGCGCGTTCAGCTGCGTCGTGCTCAGGGCCTGCACGCCCGAGCTGCCGAGCGCCACGGCCTGGGCCGAGCTCAGGTAGCTGATGTGCGCCGTGTTCAGGCCCACGAGCTGCTTCGTGCTGAACGCGGCGATGCTGTCGGTCGACAGCGTCTGCACCTGGTTCGAGCTGAGCGCGTTGAGGCTCGACGTGCTCAGCGAGCGCACCTGGTTCGTGCTCAGTGCGGTGACGTCGAGCGCCGAGACCTGCACGGTCTTCAGCGCCGCGATGTCGGCGGTCTGCACGGCGCGCAGTTGCGCCGCCGTGAGATTCGTCAGTTGCGCGGTGGTGAGGCCGGTGATCTGGCTCGTCTTCAGCGCCTGGATTTCGTCGGTGCTCAAGCCCGCCAGCGCCGCCGTACCCAGCGCGCCGAGCTGCGTGGCGCTCAATTGCTGGATGTTGGCGGTGCCGAACGCCTGGACTTGCGTCGAGGTGAGATTGGCCACCTGGCTGGTGTTCAGACCGCTGATCTGCGTGGTGCGCAACGCCGCCACGTCGCTCGTGCTCATGGACTGCAACTGCGTCACGCTGAGCGCGTTCAGCTCGGTCGCCGTCAGCGCCTGCGCCTGGGTCGTGCTGAGCGAGGCGATCGCCGCCGTGCTCAAGGACGCCACCTGCGCCGTCTTCAGCGCGGCCAGCACCGAGGTCGACAACACCTGGGCCTGACTGCCGCTCAGGTTCGAAAGCTGGGCGGTGCTCAGCCCGGAAAGCTGGTTGGTCTGCAGCGCCGAGATCTGCGTCGTGGTGAAGCTGGCCAGACTGGCCGCGCCCATCTGCGTCGCGCTCATGGCGCGCAGGTCGGCGGTACCGAGCGCCTGCGTTTGCGTCGAGGTCAGATGCGCGATCTGCGCCGTCGCGAGATTCGCGACCTGCGAGGTGCGCAACGCCGCGATATCGGCGGTCGACAGCACCTGCAACTGCGCCGCGCCGAGCGCGTTGAGTTCCGCGCCCGTCATGGCCTGGACTTGCGCCGTCGTCAGCGCGGCCACCTGAGCGGTGCCGAGCGCCGAGACCTGCGCGGTATTCAATGCGGCGATGAATGCCGTCGACAAGGCCCGGATCTCCGTGGAGCCGAGATTGGTCATGACGGCCTTCAGACCCGCGATCTGCGTGGTCCGAAGCGCCTGCAACTGCGAGGTGGTCAGCGCGGCGACGCCCGCCGACCCCAACGCGTTCAATTGCGCCGTGCTCAGCACGGCGACACCGGTCGTACCCAGCGCCTGGATCTGCGCGCTGGTGAGATTCTTGATCTGCGCCGTACCGAGGCCGGCCAGCTGGGCGGTGCCCAGCGCGGCCACATCGGCGGTGGACAGATTTTGCAGCGCCGAACCGCTCAACGCGTTCAACTGCGTCGCTTTCAGCGCGCCGACTTCAGCCGTCGATAACCCGCTCACCTGATCCGCGCTGAGCATCGCCATGGCGGCCGGGCTCAGCGAGACGATCGACGAAGGCGCGAGCGCGCCGAGCTGGCTACTGCTCAGCCCGGCTACGTCCGCCGTCGTCAGAGCCGCGACATCCGCGGTCGTCATACGGGAAAACTGCGAGGTCGTCAGCACCGCCACCTGGGCGGCCGTGAGCGAAGAAATGATGGATGAAGTCATGACAATAAGGCTTCCTGGTCGCCTCGAAACATCGCCCCGGCGCCCGGACGACCGCTAGCGGTCGTCCGGAGGTGCCGAGGCGATGCGGCTACGGCGATGGCTTAGAAAGTCAGGTACTGGACGTTGGTCGTACCCAAAGCCGCGAGCTGCGCCGAGGTCAGCGACTGCACCTGATTGGTCGTCAGGGACGAGAGCTGGTCGGTCGTCAGACCCTGGATCTGCACGGTGTTCAGGCCGGCGACCTGGTTCGTCTTCAGCTCCGTGATACCCGTCGTGCCGAGCGCCTGCAGGTTCGTCGTGCCCAGACCGTTCAGCTGGGCCGTCGTCAGCGCGCCGATATCGGACGTCGACGTGGTCAGCTGGACGACCTGATCCGTCGTCAGGCTTTGCAGCGTGGCGGCGTTCAGACCCGCGATCTGGCTCGTCTTCAGCGCGGCGACTCCCGTCGTGCCGAGGGCTTGCAGGTTCGTGGTGCCGAGGCCGTTCAGCTGCGCCGTCGTCAGCGCGCCGAGGTCGGTCGTGCCGAGCGAGCCGATCTGGTCGGTCGTCAGACCTTGCAGCGCGGCGGTGCTCAGACCGGCGACCTGGTTCGTCTTCAGCGCGGCGATACCCGTCGTGCCGAGGGCTTGCAGGTTCGTCGTGCCCAGACCGTTCAGCTGCGCCGTCGTCAGCGCGCCGAGATCCGTCGTGCCGAGCGAGCCGATCTGGTCGGTCGTCAGGCCTTGCAGGCTGGCCGTGCTCAGACCCGCGACTTGCGACGTGCTCAGTGCCGCGACGCCGGTCGTACCGAGCGCCTGCAGGTTAGCCGTGCCCATCGCGTTCAGCTGCGCCGTCGACAGTGCCGAGACTTCCGTCGTCGTCAGCGCCGCCAGGTTCGTCGTGCCGAGGCCGGCGAGCTGTGCCGTCGTCAGGGCGTGGACGCCCGTCGTGCCCAGCGCGTCGATCTGGTCCGTCGTCAGGTTCTGCAGCGTAGCCGTCGTCAGACCGGCGACCTGGTTCGTCTTCAGCGCGGCGATACCCGTCGTGCCGAGGGCTTGCAGGTTCGTCGTGCCCAGACCGTTCAGCTGCGCCGTCGTCAGTGCGCCGAGATCCGTCGCGCCGAGCGAGCCGATCTGGTCCGTCGTCAGGCTTTGCAGCGTAGCGGTGCTCAGACCGGCGACCTGGTTCGTCTTCAGCGCGGCGATACCCGTCGTGCCGAGGGCTTGCAGGTTCGTCGTGCCGAGGCCGTTCAGCTGCGCCGTCGTGAGCGCGCCGAGGTCGGTCGTGCCGAGCGAGCCGATCTGATCCGTCGTCAGGCCTTGCAGCGTGGCCGTGCTCAGACCCGCCACCTGGCCGGTCGTCAGGGCGGCGACGCCCGTCGTGCCCAGCGCTTGCAGGTTGGTCGTGCCCAGACCGTTCAGCTGTGCCGTCGTCAGTGCCGCGACGTCGGTCGTGCCGAGCGAGCCGATCTGGTCGGTCGTCAGGCCTTGCAGGCTGGCCGTGCTCAGACCCGCCACTTGCGACGTGCTCAGCGCAGCCACGCCGGTCGTGCCGAGGGCTTGCAGGTTAGCCGTGCCCATCGCGTTCAGCTGCGAGGTGGACAGCGCCGAGACTTCCGTCGTCGTCAGCGCGGCCAGGTTCGTCGTGCCGAGACCCGAGAGCTGTGCCGTGGTCAGCGCGTGGATGTCCGCCGTGCCCAGCGCGTCGATCTGATCCGTCGTCAGGCTTTGCAGCGTCGCCGTCGTGAGACCGGCGATCTGGTTCGTCTTCAGCGCGGCGATACCCGTCGTGCCGAGGGCTTGCAGATTCGTCGTGCCCAGACCGTTCAACTGCGCCGTCGTGAGCGCGCCGAGGTCGGTCGTGCCGAGCGAGGCGATCTGATCCGTCGTCAGGCCTTGCAGCGTGGCCGTATTCAGACCGGCGATCTGGTTCGTCTTCAGCGCGGCGATACCCGTCGTGCCGAGCGCTTGCAGGTTCGTCGTGCCAAGGCCGTTCAGTTGCGCCGTCGTCAGCGCGGCCACATCCGTCGTGCCGAGCGAGCTGACCTGGTCGGTCGTCAGACCTTGCAGGGCGGCCGTGCTCAGGCCAGCCACCTGGCCGGTCGTCAGGGCGGCGACGCCCGTCGTGCCCAGCGCTTGCAGGTTGGTCGTGCCGAGGCCGTTCAGCTGGGCCGTCGTCAGGGCGGCGACGTCGGTCGTGCCGAGCGAGCCGATCTGGTCGGTCGTCAGGCCTTGCAGGCTGGCCGTGCTCAGACCCGCCACTTGCGACGTGCTCAGCGCAGCCACGCCCGTCGTGCCGAGGGCTTGCAGGTTAGCCGTGCCCATTGCGTTCAGCTGCGCCGTCGAGAGACCGGTGATTTCGGTCGTCGTCAGGGCCGCCAGGTTCGTCGTGCCCAGGCCGGCGAGCTGTGCCGTCGTCAGGGCGTGAATGCCCGACGTGCCCAGTGCGTCGATCTGATCCGTGGTCAGGCTTTGCAGCGTAGCCGTCGTCAGACCGGCGAGCTGGTTCGTCTTCAGCGCGGCGACGCCCGTCGTGCCGAGGGCTTGCAGGTTCGTCGTGCCAAGGCCGTTCAGCTGCGCCGTCGTCAGCGCGCCGAGGTCGGTCGTGCCGAGCGAGCCGATCTGCTCCGTCGTCAGGCCTTGCAGCGTGGCCGTATTCAGACCCGCCACCTGGTTGGTCTTGAGCGCGGCGACGCCCGTCGTGCCGAGGGCTTGCAGGTTGGTCGTGCCGAGGCCGTTCAGCTGTGCCGTCGTGAGTGCGGCAACGTCAGTCGTGCCGAGCGAGCCGACCTGATCCGTCGTCAGGCCTTGCAGCGCGCCCGTGCTCAGACCCGCCACCTGGCCGGTCGTCAGGGCGGCGACGCCCGTCGTGCCCAGCGCTTGCAGGTTGGTCGTGCCCAGACCGTTCAGCTGGCCCGTCGTGAGTGCGGCCACGTCGGTCGTGCCGAGCGAGCCGATCTGGTCGGTGGTCAGGCCTTGCAGGCTGGCCGTGCTCAGGCCGGCGACCTGGGCCGTCGTCAGGGCGGCCACGCCGGTCGTGCCGAGGGCTTGCAGGTTAGCCGTGCCCATCGCGTTCAGCTGCGACGTCGAGAGGCCGGTGATTTCCATCGTCGTCAGCGCGGCGAGGTTCGTCGTGCCCATACCCGCGAGCTGCGCCGTCGTCAGGGCGTGGACGCCCGTCGTGCCCAGCGCGTCGATCTGGTCCGTCGTCAGGTTTTGCAGCGTGGTCGCGCTCAGACCGGCGACCTGGTTCGTCTTCAGCGCGGCGATGCCCGTCGTGCCCAGCGCTTGCAGGTTCGTCGTGCCGAGGCCGTTCAGCTGCGCCGTCGTCAGCGCGCCGAGGTCGGTCGTGCCGAGCGAGCCGATCTGGTCGGTCGTCAGGCCTTGCAGCGTAGCCGTGCTCAGACCCGCCACCTGGCTCGTCTTGAGCGCGGCGATACCCGTCGTGCCCAGTGCTTGCAGGTTGGTCGTGCCGAGGCCGTTCAGCTGCGCCGTCGTCAGCGCGGCAACATCCGTCGTGCCGAGCGAGCCGACCTGGTCGGTCGTCAGGCTTTGCAGCGCGGCCGTGTTCAGACCCGCCACCTGGCCGGTCGTCAGGGCGGCGACGCCCGTCGTGCCCAGCGCCTGCAGGTTGGTCGTGCCGAGGCCGTTCAGCTGCGCCGTCGTGAGTGCTGCCACGTCGGTCGTGCCGAGCGAGCCGATCTGGTCCGTCGTCAGGCCTTGCAGCGCTGCCGTGCTCAGACCCGCGACTTGCGCCGTGCTCAGCGCAGCCACGCCGGTCGTGCCGAGCGCCTGCAGGTTAGCCGTGCCCATCGCGTTCAGCTGCGAGGTGGACAGCGCCGAGACTTCCGTCGTCGTCAGCGCGGCGAGGTTCGTCGTGCCGAGACCGGCGAGTTGCGCCGTCGTCAGCGCATGGATGCCCGAGGTGCCCAGTGCGTCGATCTGGTCGGTCGTCAGGTTTTGCAGCGTGGCCGTGCTCAGACCCGCGATCTGGTTCGTCTTCAGCGCGGCGATACCCGTCGTGCCGAGGGCTTGCAGGTTGGTCGTGCCCAGACCGTTCAGCTGCGCCGTCGTGAGCGCGCCGAGGTCGGTCGCGCCGAGCGAGCCGATCTGGTCCGTCGTCAGGCCTTGCAGCGTGGCCGTGCTCAGGCCCGCGACCTGGTTCGTCTTCAGCGCGGCGATACCGGTCGTGCCGAGCGCTTGCAGGTTCGTCGTGCCAAGGCCGTTCAGCTGCGCCGTCGTCAGCGCGGCAACATCCGTCGTGCCGAGCGAGCCGATCTGATCCGTCGTCAGGCCTTGCAGGCTGGCCGTGCTCAGACCCGCCACTTGCGCCGTGCTCAGCGCAGCCACACCCGTCGTGCCGAGGGCTTGCAGGTTAGCCGTGCCCATTGCGTTCAGCTGCGCCGTGGACAGCGCCGAGACTTCCGTCGTCGTCAGCGCGGCCAGGTTGGTCGTGCCGAGGCCGGCCAGTTGCGAGGTCGTCAGCGCGTGGATGCCCGAGGTGCCCAGCGCGTCGATCTGGTCGGTCGTCAGGTTTTGCAGCGAGGCCGTGCTCAGACCCGCGAGCTGGTTCGTGTGCAGCTCCGAGACACCGGTTGTGCCCAGCGCTTGCAGGTTCGTCGTGCCGAGGCCGTTCAGCTGCGCCGTCGTCAGCGCGCCCACGTCGGTCGCGCCCATCGACGTGATCTGGTCCGTCGTCAGGCTTTGCAGCGTGGCCGTGCTCAGGCCCGCGACCTGGTTCGTCTTCAGCGCGGCGACACCGGTCGTGCCCAGCGCTTGCAGGTTGGTCGTGCCGAGGCCGTTCAGCTGCGCCGTCGTCAGTGCCGCGACGTCGGTCGTGCCGAGCGAGCCGATCTGGTCGGTCGTCAGGCCTTGCAGCGCGGCCGTGCTCAGGCCAGCGACCTGGTTCGTCTTCAGTGCCGCGACGCCCGTCGTGCCGAGGGCTTGCAGGTTCGTCGTGCCGAGGCCGTTCAGTTGCGCCGTCGTCAGCGCGGCAACATCCGTCGTGCCGAGCGAGCCGATCTGGTCCGTCGTCAGGCCTTGCAGGCTGGCCGTGCTCAGGCCGGCGACCTGCGAGGTCGTCAGCGCGGCGGCGCCCGTCGTGCCCAGCGCCTGCAGGTTAGCCGTGCCCATGGCGTTCAGCTGGGCCGTGGACAGTGCCGTGACTTCCGTCGTCGTCAGGGCGGCGAGGTTGGTCGTGCCGAGGCCGACCAGTTGCGCCGTCGTCAGCGCGTGGATGCCCGAGGTGCCCAGTGCGTCGATCTGGTCCGTCGTCAGGCTTTGCAGCGCGGCCGTGCTCAGACCCGCGAGCTGGTTCGTGTGCAGCTCCGAAACCCCGGTCGTGCCCAGCGCTTGCAGGTTGGTCGTGCCGAGGCCGTTCAGCTGCGCCGTCGTCAGCGCGCCCACTTCGGTCGCGCTCATCGACGTGATCTGGTCGGTGGTCAGACCTTGCAGCGTGGCCGTGCTCAGACCCGCGACCTGGTTCGTCTTCAGCGCGGCGATGCCGGTCGTGCCGAGCGCCTGCAGGTTGGTCGTGCCGAGGCCGTTCAGCTGCGCCGTCGTCAGCGCGGCCACGTCGGTCGTGCTCAGCGAGCCGACCTGATCCGTCGACAGGTTCTGCAGGCTGGCCGTGTTCAGGCCGGCGACCTGCGAGGTCGTCAGCACGGAAACGCCCGCGGTGCCGAGCGCCTGGAGGCTGGTCGCGTTCAGGCCGGACAGTTGCGCCGTGCTCAGCGCCTGCACGTCGGTTTGCAGCGCGCCCAGCGCCTGGATGTTGGTCGTGCCGAGGCTGTTCAGCTGGCCCGTCGACAGCATCTTGAGCTGGACGGTCTGCAGAACGCCGATCTGGTTGGTGGTCAGGCCGACGAGCGCGTTCGTCGCGAGCGCCGCCATCTGGGAGGTCGAGAGATCCTTGATCTGGTCCGTCGTCAAACCGGCCAGCTGCGAGCTGGCCAGATTCGCGACGGCCGCCGTGCTCAGACTCACGATGTACGACGCGTTGATCGAGGCGAGCTGACTCGTTTGCAGCTGCGCGATGTCAGCCGTGGTCAGCGCCGCGATATCGGCGGTTCCCATCTGCGAGAACTGCGTCGTAGTTAGCGCGCCGACCTGAGCGGGCGACAGCGACGAAATGATGGATGTCATGACTTATATCTTTTAATTGGTTCCCCGGCCACCGCACTCCGACCCGACGCGCTTTGCGTGCAGGGCCATGGCCACCATGCGAGAAACGTCCCGCCCCGTAGTGCTCTCGACGAGCTCCCAGATACCAATGAAATAGTTGAACAGTGAGGAAACGACTCCCACGCGTCCCGTTTGGGACTCGTTCATCGCTGATAACGGCGTTCCTTACCAAATCTTTAGAGATGTTTCAGGGCCAGAAAACCAGGTGGCCCGCGCGCCGCGGCGCGGCGGCCGCGCAGCACGCGGATCGCCTTATGGAATGGGGCTTTGGAAGAGAGTGAGGACTTACTTGAAAGCGCCGCGCCGCGTTTTTAAGCGTACGCTGGAAAGCAAGCAAAGAGGCCGCGAGTCCGTAAGCTCTTTGCAGGAAATATCGCCGACGAGCCGCACCGAGGGATGACGGACGCCGTCCTACACCAGACCCGCAAGCCGAGGCATGCGGGCTATACTTCACGGCGCCTTGCCCGCGCGGGGCCATGTTTCCGCACTCATTTCCGCTCGGGAGCGAAAATGTCATCCGCCGTGCCCCTGTTTTCCGTCATCGTGCCCACGCACAAGCGGCCCGCCTTGCTGGAGCGCGCGCTCCAGTCGATCAAGTCGCAGCCGGCCGCCGTGTCCTGCGAGGTCATCGTGGTCGCCGACGAAGCGAATGCCGCCGACGACGAGGTGTGCCGCCGCCTGCTCGGACCGGGCGATCTTCACATTCGCCGCAACGGGCCGCCGGGCCCTTCCTCGAGCCGCAATCTGGGCCTCGATCTGGCGTCGGGCCGCTATGTCCTGTTTCTCGACGACGACGACGCGTGGCAACCCGGTTTCCTCGCGCAGCTCGCGAGTCACCCGGCGATCCTCGCGGACCGCTTCGTGTTTTTCGATTGCACGATCGCCGCCGAAAGCCGCGACGTCACGCCGCCGCGGTTTCTCTCCGAGCAGGCGCTCGATCTGTCGCAGCGCGTGAACGACCTGATTTACGTGCGCAATCAATTGCCGAACTCGGTGCTCGCCATCCCGAACCGACTGATCGGCAAGACGCGCTTCGACACGTATATGCGCGCGTACGAAGACTGGGAGTTTCTGCTCGCGCTGCTCGACAAGGAATTGCCGGTCCACGTGCCGTTGCAGGGCGTGATCATTTATCAGGCCAAGAACGCGTCGACCGATCATCGCGGCAAGAGCGACGGCGCGCGCGACGTGAACGCGCTGCTCGACTATCTGTACGTCTATCGGCGGCATCCCGGTCTCAACGCCTCCGTGCGCGACCAGCGGGTGAATTTCCTGCAACAGCTGGGCGTCGCCGTTGCCGGCGATTTGCTGTAGTTCCTCATTCACCAACCCACCATGCCTTCCCAATCGTCACAAGACTTCGACGGAATTCAAGGCCGGACCGTATTTTGTCTATGGACCGGCAATGAGGTCATGTCGCCCAACCGCATTCAGGCGCTCTGGAGCATCTATAGCCAGACGGGCTGCCCGGTCGCGCTCGTCAACGCGAATACGCTGGAAGAGTGGGTGTTGCCCGGGCATCCGCTGCATGCCGCGTATCCGTCTCTCAGCGCCACGCACAAAGCCGACTACCTGCGCTGCTACCTGATGCACCACTACGGCGGCGGCTATACCGACATCAAGATCACCACCAAAAAGTGGCGGCAGTTTTTCGACCTGCTGGAACAGTCCGACAAAATGGCGCTGGGCTATACCGAATTGCCCAATGGCGTGGTGCGTCTCGACGGCGAATTCGGCGAACGGCTGCGCCAATCCCACGCCGACCTCATCGGCCTGTGCGCCTTCATCTTCCGCAAGCGTTCGCCGTTGACCACGGCCTGGCTCGAACGCACCGAAGCGCTGCTGGACGTCAAGCTCGAGGCGCTACAACGCCACCCGGCCGTGCATCCGCAGGATCAGAGCGGCGTGATCCTGCCCGACGGCACGCCGTCGCCCTATCCGCTGCGCTGGGTCGAGCTGCTCGGCGAAATCCTGCATCCCCTGCTCTACGAATTTCGGGCGGAACTCCTGCATGCGCCGATTGAACCTTTCTTCGGTTCGTACCGATAAAGCACGCTGAGGCCGCCGCCGGACGCGACCGCACGCGCCTCGCCGCGCCCCTTTTCCGCGAAGGAATCACGATGCAAACCACCGCCCCTTTTCTCACCGTCGTCATTCCAACTCACAAGCGCCCGCTGCTGCTCGAACGCACGCTCACGTCGATCAAATCGCAGGCGCAGCCGTTCGCGCTCGAGATCATCGTGATCGCCGACGAAGCCGACGCCGCCACCGACGAGGTGTGCCAGCGGCTGCTCGGCCCGCAGGACATCAAGATCCGGCGTAACGGCGCGCCCGGTCCCTCGGCGAGCCGCAATCTGGGCATCGACCTGGCGGCGGGACGCTACGTGATGTTTCTGGACGACGACGACGCGTGGCAGCCGGAATTTCTCGCCCGCGTGGCGGCCGTGCCGCCAGTCCAGGGCGGCCGCTTCGTCTATTTCGATTGCAATGTCGTAACGGAAAATCGCGCGGGCGAGCGCCCGGAATATATTTCGGAGCGGCGGCTCGACACGGCCGGCAGGCTCAACGAGATGGTGTTCGTGCAGAACCAGGTGCACATGTCGTGCCTCATGTTTCCGCGCACCGTGATCGGCAACACGCGCTTCGACGTTTCGATGCGCGCGTACGAAGACTGGGAGTTCATCCTCGCGATCCTGTCGAAGGAAATGCCCGAGCACGTCGCGCTCGACTGCTCGACCGTCTACGAGGTCGCCGACGCGTCGTCGGACCGGCGCGGCGATAGCGGCAATGCGACGAACGCGCACGCCATCATGGATTATCTGTACGTGTACCGCCGCCATCCCGCGCCCAGCGACGCGTTGCGCCAGCAGCGCGCCGCGCTGATGCAGCGGGTCGGCATGGGGCTGCCGCCCGAACTGCTCTAGGCAACGCCGACCCGCCACGCGCGCGCGTGGCGGTTGGCCCTAGCGGCGCTTTTTGACCGCTTTCGCGGGTTTTGCCGCTTTCGCGGCTTTGGTCTTCAGCGCCTTGGTGTCCTTCGCGTCCTTCGCTTCTCTGGCTTTCGGCGCTTCGTCCCGCGCCACGGCCTCGACCGGCGCGGCCGCGGCGCGTTCCGCCAGCAGCGCGCCCAGCGACGCCGAGACGCTCGCCAGCACCGCCGTCCAGTCGCCCGCGCGCGGCTGACGGAACACCGTCAGCGTGGGATACCACGGGCTGTCCACGCGATCTTCCAGCCAGGTCCAGTCGGAGTCGAAGCGGGCCAGCAGCCACACGGGTTTGCCGAGCGCCGCCGCGAGATGCGCCACCGCCGAATCCACCGTGATGACGAGATCGAGATTCGCCACGAGCGCCGCCGTATCGGCGTAATCGTTCAGTTCGGCGGACCAGTCGGTCAAACCGGCCACGGGCGCGCTCGAGCCCTGGCGCAACGCGAAGCACGCCACGCCCGCCAGTGCCGCCAGCGGCTGCATTGCCTCGACCGGCACCGAGCGGTGCACGTCGCGCCACTGGGTGGGCTCGTCGTCCCAGTAAAGACCCACGCGCAGAGCGGGCGGCTCGCCCGCCAGCGAGACCATGCGCTCACGCCAGGCTTGCGCCGCGCCGGCATCGACACGCAGATACGGCACCGTCGCGGGCACGCGCGCGAGCGTCGTGCGGAACGACCCGATCAGCGTGTGCATGGGCACGCGCGCGTCGCCGGTCTCGGTCAGCTGGCCCAGCGGTACGGCTTCGGCCACGCCCGCCGCCGCGCGCAGCAAGCGCACCAGCTCGTCCTGACATTCCACGATCACCCGTGCGCCCTGCTCCGCGAGCGACTGCGCGTAGCGCACGAACTGCAGCGTGTCGCCAGCGCCGCTGTCCGCCGAGAGCACGACGGTGCGGCCGTCCTGGCGCAGCGGCTGACCCGCCTCGTCGACGAATAACGCGGCCTGCTCGCTCGACGCCTGCGCGTGCGCGGCCGAAACCCAGCGCATTTCGTTCGCGCCGCGCTCGTAGTCGCCCCGCTTCCACAGCAGCCGGCCCAGCAGGATGTGCGCTTCCGTGTGGTCCGGGTTCAGACTCAGCGCGCGTTCGAGGCAGGCGAGCGCGTCGGCGGTGCGATTGGCGGCCTGGCAGTACTTGCCGAGCAGGCAATACACCTGGTCCTGCGCGGGGAACAGCGACGCGTGGCGTTCGAGCAAGGCGATCGCCGCGTCCAGTTCGTCGAGCACGACGTAGATATCGCACAGCGCCGACACCACCCGGACGTCGTTCGGCACGACGCGCAGCGCGTGCTCGTAGACTTCCTTCGCCTCGACGAAACGGCCGCTTTCGGCCAGCAGCAAGGCCAGATTCTGCAGCGTGCCGGGGTCGTCGCCGTTGATGCTCAGCGCCCGCCGCAGCAGGCTCTCGCGCTTCTCGCTCGACAGCAGCAAGGCGAGATTGTTGAGCGCGGGCAGATGGTTGGGCTCGTCCTGGAGCACCGACTTGTAGCCTTCGAGCGCCGCGTCGAGCTGGCCGACCTGGTGCAGGATCGCGGCGCGCGCGAAGGTGGCCTCCACGTCGCTCACCGCGGGGGCATCCGCGGCCGCGCGCTCGCGCTTTTTCAGCACGAGTTCGATGCCCGACTCGGCGAGCCCGTAGGACGACTGATCGTGGCGCGGCAGCGCGTAGTTGAACGCGGAGTCCAGCTTTTCGATCTTGAGGACTTCGACGTCGTCCTGAAAGTGGACCAGCAGCTTGAGCAGACTGATCGAACGCGGCGACCAGCTCGCGGGCTTGTGGATCGTGAACGACCACTGGTGCCCCGCATTGAAGGTCGAGGGCCACACGCCCTGCTCGTAGAGATCCTCGTCGGGCACCGTCACCACGAGGTGGCCGCCCGGCTTGCAGATGCGAATCCAGTTGCGCAAGGCCTGCAGCGGATCGGCCACGTGCGCGAGGCTATGGCTCGAATGCACGAAGTCGTAGGTGTCGTCGGCCACGCCGTCCATCGCCATGGCGTCGCCGTCGGCCGGCTGCCAGCCGCGCACCGTTTTCGCGAGCGGAAAGAAGGACGCGAGGCCCGAGAGCAGACCGGGTTCCGAGCTGATGTCGATCCCCTCTCCCGCGATCCAGCGCGTGAAGAAGCGTTGGTCGTTGTTGCGACGAAGCAGGTGCTTGGCTATTTCATTCGCCATGTGTATGCCTTTTAAATGCGTTGCGGGTGCCGTGCGGCGCGTGCGCGCTCAAACCAGCACCACCCACTGCGGATCGAGCGCTTGCCATTCAATGCGCTGGATCCATGGTTCGTAGGCCTGCGAGAGCAGCGCCCAGATAATCTGGCATTCCGGCTGCGCGAGGCGCCAGCTCGTCTCGTAGACTTCGTCGAGCAAAGGCTGAATGCGCGCGGTGTTTTTCCACGCGATCAAGCCCGTGTTCATGATGCGGTTCGACATCGACAAACCGCGCGCCGGCCCTTCGCGCTCCAGCCATTCGATCGTCTGCGGCATCGTGAGCGCGTAGCGCTGCCACTCCATCGCCTGATCGATCTCGTCCTGGATCGACAGCTTCACGCGCGGCGTGTTGCGGATCAGCACCGATTTATCGGCGGGGAAATGCTCGGCGATGGTCTGCACGTGACGCGCGTCGAGCGCGAACTTGTGATCGCAATAGATGATCGCGTCGTCCGACGCGTAATGCGGAAACTCGCCGAAGAACTGCAGATAGCGAATGTACTTGGATTGCAGCGACGAGAACCGGTAGTCGTCCGTGAGCGGATGCGACTTCACGAACTCGAAGATCCAGCCCTTCGCCTCGACCGCTTCCTTCAGGTTGCGGTTGTTCGAAAAGAACACGCAGCGCATGCCCGGAATCGCGTCGTGCACCTGGCTGAACAGCGCGCCGAACAGGCAACTGATGACGAGCGGCTGACGGTCGCCCAGCGGCTTCGCGCTGATCCGGCCGGTGGTTTCGACAATGCGCGTTTCGAGCGTGGCAATGCGCTGGTCGCGCTCCGTCAACGCCTGGCTGTGCTGCTTGAGGTGATGCTGCAACTGGCCGATAACCGCCTGCTGCGTGCCGATATGCTGATAGACGCGCGTTTCGTAGCCGAGCAGCGGCGCGACATCGGCGAGATACTGGCGTGCGCTTTCCAGCGCGGTTTCGAGCGCGGTGCCAGGCGCCGCGTCTGCCGTGCCGCGGCTCGCCGCTTCCAGCGCGCCGTACAGCTGCTTCACCGCGCGCGAGGCGCCGCGCGTGGCGTCGAGATCCTCGGGCCGAAAGCGCGTATGGCGCAGGCCGCCTTCGAGAAACTCCTGGTGGTATTCGGCGAGACTCGCCGCGTCCACGCTCAGATTCAGCCGCGCGGCAATCCGTTCGAGTTCGGCCGTGGGCTGATCGAGCAGCGTGTCGTAATCGACGATCACGCGCTCGCACTCGCGCGTTTCGGCCAGCGACGGCACCACGTGCTCGAGCCACAGATGCAGCGCCTTTTCCTCGGCCATGCCGTCGCGTTTGGCGAGCGAGCGCGCGACGCTCAGCGGGTGCCGCACCGAGAGCACGTACTTCACCGGCACGCCAACGCGCTCGAACACGGGCTTCCAGAAGCGGATGAGGCGCGCGAGACGCGGGTCCTTCAGCGCGAAGGTCGTGTGGAGGCACTTCGCGCGCAAGGTGGCGAGCGCCTCGGCCTCGAACGCGGCGAGCCGCTCCGGCGCGATGCGCGACACGTCGATCTCGCCGAGCGTGTGCCACTCCATGCCGGCCGCCGCCATGAGTTCGACGTTGAGCTTGACGATGTCGTAGTCTTCGAAGAAACCCTTGTCGTTATTGCCGTCCGCCGCGGGCATCAGGCGATCGCCGAGATCGGCGCCGAGCGCCGCCATGGCGCGCGCCGTCGCGCTGGTGCCGCTGCGATGCATGCCCAGCACCACGAGCAGCATGCCCGCCGCGCTTGCGGTGGAGGTTGCGGTACTGCGCCCTTCATCCATTACGTTGAGTTCCCGAATCGTTCCCGGATCGTGTTCAAATCGCGGCCGCCGTCCCGTTGCCATCGATCCATCCCGTGGCGGCGCCTCGTGCGACTCGCGTCGATCGTTGCGGCATTACCCGGAATCGCACCTCGCCACCCCGGCCGCATTCCGGCCAGATTGCCGGAGCGTGCGTGGATTATGGCGTGACTGCGGAGCCCGCAAACGCAGGATTAGAACCCGAAACGCGTTCCTGTTTGGCGGCTTGGCGCGGCGCAAAAGCAGGGAAACTTCAGCCTGTATCGACTCGTCCGCATGGTTCGTCGCGCGCGGCGCTCGAGCCGCCGCCCGCGCGCGGTATCTCAAGTTCAACCTGCGTGCGTCGTTAACCCGAGCGGGGAACCCTGCGGGGAATCGTCACCGACTTCGCCGAACTCACCGTCGCGAGAGACGCTTCGGCGTCGCGCCGCGAGACGGCATCGCGTTCTAGCGTCCAGATCAAAACATGAGCATGTCACCGAATTTCCGCGATTTCGACGGGCTGAAGAGCCGAACCATTTTCTGCGCCTGGACCGGTCACGACCCGCTGTCGGATAACCGCCTGAACGCGCTCTGGAGCCTCTTCAACAACGCCGGCTGCCCCGTGGTGTTCCTGACCGCGCGCACCATCGACACGTGGCAGAAGCCGGGGTTTCCGTTCCACCCCGCTTACCCGTTCCTGAGTTCGATGCACAAGGCCGACTACCTGCGCACGTACCTGATGCATCACTACGGCGGCGGCTACACCGACATCAAGCTGACCTCGAAACACTGGGCGCCGTTCTTCGACCAGCTCGAAGCCTCCGACGCGCACGCGCTGGGCTACCCGGAACTGGAAGAAGGCATCCCGCACATGGAAGGCGAAGTGGGCGACCAGATGCGCGCGGTGCACTCGGAACTCATCGGCATCTGCACGGTGATTTGCCGCAAGGGCACGCCATTTACGGCCAAGTGGCTCGACTTTCTCGAGCGGCGGCTCGACGCGGCCATGCCGCTGCTGCAACAGCACCCGGCCAGGCACCCGATGGATCACCACGGCGTCACGCTGCCGGACGGGACCGTTTCGCCGTATCCGTTCCGCTGGGCCGGCGTGGGCGGCGAGACCTTCACGCCGCACGTGTACGAATTCCGCGACCAGATCATCAAGGCGCCGATCGAGCCGATTTTCGGCGGCTACCGCTGATGCGGCCGGCTTGAACCGCGGAGAAACACCATGGGCATGCACCCGGAATTCAATCGCGAAGACGCATTTCTGCTGGTCGACATGCTGTTCGCGCAGGACAAGCTGAAGACGTTGAGTCAGCTGATCGAGAAAAAGCTGGTTTCGAGCGAGAGCATGCCGGCGTGGATTCCCTTCCTCTCGGCGCTGGAGCCGGGTTCCGCGCGCTGGTTCAAGACCATCGACCTGCTAAAGGTCAATATCGATCCGGCGATCAGCGGCGGCGGCAATATTTCGGAGCATAGCCCGCTCGAGATCGTGTCGAGCTACAAGGGAGTCTCCACGCTGTTCGACCGCGCCTTCTTCACGCCGGAGAACTTCAGGAACAAGACCGCCATCGACTATGGTTGCGGCGTGTTCCGGCCGCTGGGCGTGGCCGTCGTGCTGTTCGTGAACGGCCTGGACCGGGTGTTCGCCTACGAGCCGTTTCCGCTGAAGGAAGGTTTTGCGTACGTTTCGTTGATGCAGGTGATGAACGAGATGCTCGTGCATCCCGGCAAGTTCGATTATTCCGGCATCGGCGAGTCGGAGATCATTCGCCGCATGCATTCGCTCGACCTGAGAAGTCTCGACGTCAAGTTCCAGAAACTGGCGGCGGGCGAGACGACGACCGTCGATCTGGGCGGCGTGATTTTCACCAATCGCATCGACGCCGTGCCGAGCGGCGAAGTCGACATTCACTTCAGCAATGCGGTGTTCGAGCACATTCCCGACATGGGCGAGGTGTCGCGCAATCTGCGCCGGATCACGTCGCCTGGCGGCGTTGGGTATCACATTGTCGATTTCGTCGATCACCGCTATTACGACGACTCGACGCTCTCTCCCTTCGAAAAATACTACGACGGCGTGCTGCACGAGATTAACGGCCTGCTGCCGTCCGAGCTGGAAGCGGCGTTCATTCACGACGGCTGGAGGCTGAAGAAGAGCCGGCTGCAACTCGTGCCCGACCACTTCTTCGCGAACGAAACGCGCAGCAAGGTCGCGCGCTACGAGAACGCGCCGGTGGCCGAACTCAATCAGCACATCAACGGTTACGAGTTCAGGCTAGCGGCGGCTTGAGCGGTGTGACGGAGAAAGTGCGAGGTTCGCGGCGGATGGCAGTGTGCGGTGTTGGCGTCGCGCAATCGCGGAATGGCTGAAAATTTTGGCGCGCCCGGCTGGGATCGAACCAGCAACCCCTGCCTTCGGAGGGCAGTACTCTATCCATTGAGCTACGGGCGCGTTGACATCGCTTAAAGCGAAGCATGCAGCGAAAGCACTGCCACCGAACCGATGAACACGGTGAAGGCAGTACCGACGTGAGTCCGAGAGAATACCCGGTTTCGCCAGCCCCGTCCACCGAGCGCGTCAGCCGCCGTGCGTCGTCCAAATAAAGGGGCACGATGCACAATTGCGCACCCAGCTTCGGGTAAACGCCCGCTGAACAGCGCCTGCGCGCGGGCACCCACGGCAAAACCTTGCGACTATAATCGTCGGTGTTTGATCTGTCGCATGGCCACTGTCGTCCTGCTGTACCGCTCACCACAAGACCAACGGGAGACGAGACAAGCATGAGCGAAGCACCCCACGGAGCCCCGATCAAAACGCCCGGCCAGCTGATCGCCGCTATCATCGCCGGGTTTGCCGTCCCCATCGTCATCATCATTCTGCTCGCCTATTACGTCGACAATACGACGCGCACCGGCGCGGGCACCGACGAACTATCCGTCCAGCAAGTCGTCTCGCGCATCGCGCCCATTGCGCAGGTGAACGTGCGCGACGCCAACGCGCCGCGCGTCTACAAGACCGGCGAGCAGGTCTATCAGGCCGTGTGCTCGGCGTGTCACGCGGCGGGCGCCGCCGGCGCGCCCAAGTTCGGCAACGCGGGCGACTGGGCGCCGCGCATCGCGCAGGGCTACGACACGCTCTGGAAAACGGCGCTCGCGGGCAAGGGCGCCATGCCGCCGCGCGGCGGCACGAGCCCCGACGACTACAGCGACTACGAAATCGGCCTCGCCGTCGCCTATATGGCGAACCACGGCGGCGCGAACTTCCAGGATCCGCCCAAACCGGCGCCCGGCTCAGCGGCGCCCGGCGCAGCCAACGCCGCCTCGGGCGCCGCCGCAGCCGCACCGGCATCGGGAGCCTCGGGCGCCGACGCCAACGCCGCCCAGGCGCAAGCCGCCGCGGCCGCCATCGCGGCGATTCCGCAAGCCTCCTCCGCGGCACCGGCGGCGGGCGGCAGCGCGGATGCCTCGCAGGCCGGCAAGGCGCTCTACACGCAGGTCTGCCAGGCGTGCCACGCCGCGGGCGTGCTGGGCGCGCCCAAGTTCGGCGACAAGGCCGCGTGGGCGCCGCGCCTCAAGGACCCGATGGACACCATCTACAACTACGCGCTGCACGGCAAAGGCCAGATGCCACCGAAGGGCGGCTCCAACGCCTCCGACGCCGACGTCAAAGCCGCCGTCGACTACATGGTCAGCGCCGCGAAGTAGGTCACCGCGAAGTCGCCGCGAAGCCGCCGCGCGCTTCATCGGCAAAACGAAAATCCCCGCGCCGTAGCGCTACGACGCGGGGATTTTTTCGTCCGCCGATTCAACGCGCGGTTTCGCGCATCGTCTCGCGTGGGTTCAAAGCGCGGGCCGCGCGAACTCGCGCGCAAACGCGAATTCGCCGGCAGCCTCACCGGCGAGCGCGTCGTAGCGCGCGGCCAGATCGGCGGGAGCGAGCCACGGGTAGCTCAGGCCGCTCTGCAAGCGTTCGAGCTTCGCGCCGTCCGGATCGTCGATCACGTCCATGCGCGCGATGTGGATGTGGAATTGCGCGACGCGCGTTGCATGGTCGGCATCGGCACGCGCCTCGTCGAACACCCAGCGATACGTGCCATGCCCGATGCGCAGCGCGCCCGCCGCGGGCTCGCGCATCACCACGAGCCACGGCAGCGCGTCGATCACGCCGTCATGCGCGACGAGCGTAGCGGCCTCGCAAAGATAGTAGGTGCGGCAGCGCGAATAGCGCGCGCCGAAGTCGCTCACGAGGGTTTGCGCGATCGCCGCCGCGCCCACGCTGCGCGCCGGAAACGCAATGTTCTGCGTGGCCAGCGAGAACGTCAGCACCGCGTCGGGCGCGAACGCTTCGTGAATGCGTTGCGGCTTCGTGTTGTCCTTCGCGTCGATGTAGGTGTCGAGCGCGTGACGGTATTGCGCGAGCAGGGAATCGGTCATGGCGGAGGTGGCGCGAAATGAGCAATGAGCGTGGTCAATGGGCGTGAGACCCAGCCGCCCACTCTACTGCGCGGCACCCCCCACGCACGCAAACACGCGCCGCGCGCGAGGTTATCCCCGCGCTCAGCCCTTCTGCAACAACGCCTTCAGGCTCGCGAGCCGGTCCTTCGGCGTCATGGGCGCTTCTTCGGCCGTGGGCGGCGGCGCGTCGTCGAGTCCCATTTCGGGGATAAAGCGCGACGCCTCGCACACCACCGTTTCGCGCGCCCGTTTGCGCTTCTTGCACCAGTTCAGATGCAGGCTGCGCTGCGCGCGCGTGATGGCCACGTACATGAGGCGGCGCTCTTCCTCGATGCGCGCGTCGTCGATCACGTCGTCTTCCGAGCCGCCGCGGTGCGGCATGATGCCTTCCTCCACGCCCACCAGAAACACGTGCGGGTACTCGAGCCCCTTCGACGCGTGCACGGTCGAAAGCCGCACGGCGTCCGGGTCTTCCTCCTTGCCTTCGAGCATCGACATCAGCGCGACGGTCTGGATCAGACCCATGAGGTTCTTGCCCGTGTCCGCGAGACCGTCGGCGTTGTCGTAACCCGTGGCCTCGGCGTCCTCGCCGATCTCCTGCTCCGGCTTCGTGCCCTTGCGCTTGAGCCACTCGAGGAATTCGAGCACGTTCTGCCACTTCGACTGCGCCTGACGCTCGTCGAACGCGTCGTACAGATACGCCTCGTAGTGGATCGCGTCCATCAGATCGTCGAGCACGACCGTGGCCGGATCTTTATGCGCGCGCTCCGCGAGGCGCTGCATGAAGTCGCAGAACACGCGCATCGGCTCCACCTGGCGCGCGGAAAGCCGCGCCTCGATGCCGCCCATGTAGACCGCCTCGAACAGCGAGACCTTGGCCTGGCCCGCGAACGCGCCGAGCGCTTCGAGCGTGGTGTTGCCCACGCCCCGGCGCGGCGTGGTGATCGCGCGGATGAACGCGGGATCGTCGTCGTGATTGGCGATCAGGCGCAGGTACGCGCAGAGATCCTTGATCTCGGCTTTGTCGAAGAACGACTGGCCGCCGGAGAGCACGTAGGGAATGCGCTCGCGGCGCAGCACCTGTTCGAAAATGCGCGCCTGAAAGTTGCCGCGATACAGAATGGCGTAGTCGCGGAACTGCGCGCGCCGCTCGAACTTGTGCGCGGAAAGCCGGAACACCACCGACTCCGCCTCGTGCTCCTCGTCGTTGCAGGGCGTGACCGTGATGGTGTCGCCCATGCCGTGCTCGGACCACAGCTTCTTCTCGAACAGCTTGGGATTGTTCGCGATGACGTTGTTCGCCGCCGTGAGAATGCGCACCGTCGAGCGATAGTTCTGCTCCAGCTTGATCAGGTGCAGCTTCGGGAAATCCTTGCCGAGCTGCGCGAGATTTTCGAGCGTCGCGCCGCGCCAGCCGTAGATCGCCTGGTCGTCGTCGCCTACGGCCGTGAACGCCGCGCGCGGTCCCGCGAGCAGCTTCAGCAGCGTGTACTGGCACGCGTTGGTGTCCTGGTATTCGTCGATCAGCAGGTAGCGCAGCTTGTTCTGCCAGCGCTCGCGTACCTGTTCGTTCTTCGCGAACAACTCGGCGGGCAGGCGGATCAGATCGTCGAAATCCACGGCCTGGTACGCGTGCAGCGTGGCCACGTAGTTGCGATAGACGATGGCGGCCTGGTGCTCGTCCTCGTTCGAGGCCGTTGCGAGCGCCTCCTCGGGCATCACGAGACCGTTCTTCCAGAGCGAGATGATCGACTGGATCTTGCGGATGAAACCTTTGTCCGTCGATCCGACCTGCTCCTGGATCATGGAAAAGCAGTCGTCCGAGTCCATGATCGAGAACTGCGGCTTCAGGCCCAGGTGCTCGGCTTCCTGGCGCAGGATCTGCACGCCCAGCGAGTGGAACGTACACACGGTGAGCTGGTTCACCGGCACCTTGCGGCCTTCCTTGCCGGGCGTGGTGAGCGTCTTGCCTTCGAGCAGCTTGCCCACGCGCTCGCGCATTTCGGCGGCGGCCTTGTTCGTGAACGTGACGGCCGCGATATGCCGCGGCTCGAAGCCTTTCGCTTCGATCAAATGCGCGATTTTCTGCGTGATGACGCGCGTCTTGCCGCTGCCCGCGCCCGCGAGCACGAGACAGGGACCGTCGAGATAGCGCACCGCTTCGCTTTGGGCGGAATTGAGGCCTGCGGACATCGTTGCTGGATTGGAAAAACGGGTGGAACGGCAGAAGGCGCGCGGCGCGGCGTTGGACTTCGCGCCGGGTTACCGGCACCAAAAAACGCGGCGCTCCGCACGGCGCGAGGCGTCGGCCTCTCACGCGGGAGGTGCGATGTTAACACGATGCGCGGCCCCGACGATGCGGCCCCGACGGCGCGCCGGCGTCATCGACACGCCATCGCCACGCCATCGTCACGCCATCGCCACGCCAGCCTCACGCGGCCGCCACGCCATCCCCGCCGCGCGGCCAGGCGCCCGATCCGGCCCCGCGCCAACGCACCCGCGCCGCGCATCCGACAGCCGCCGTGCCACAATATCGGGCTCCCGCCACTCGCGGCCGCGCTACCCGCGCGACCGCCCGACCGTTGGAAAGAGGAAGTGCTTCATGACTGCACCGTTGCAAATCGGCCTGATGGGCTATGGCTTCGCCGGCCAGACCTTTCACGCGCCCGTCATCGCCCATAGCGGCGCCGCGCAACTCGCCGCCATCGCCACGAGCCAGGCCGAGCGCGCGCAAGCCGACTACCCCGGCGCCGCGATCGTCCCCGACATCGACGCGCTGCTCTCGCTCGACGCCATTGAATGCGTCGTGATCGCCACGCCCAACGACACGCACTACGAACTCGCGCGCCGCACGCTGAAGCGCGGCAAGCACGTGCTCGTCGACAAACCCGTCACGCTCACCGCCGAGGAAGCGCGCACGCTCGCCGCCATCGCGAAGCAGCGCGGCCTCGTGTTCGCGCCCTTCCACAACCGGCGCTGGGACGGCGACTTCCTCACCGTGCGCGACCTGATCGCTGGGGGCGAACTCGGCCGCGTCACGCACTTCGAGTCGCATTTCGACCGCTTCCGCCCGCTGGTGCGCCAGCGCTGGCGCGAAGACGCCACGCGCGGCGGCGGCCTGCTCTACGACCTCGGGCCGCACCTGATCGACCAGACGCTCGCGCTGTTCGGCGCGCCCGAGTCGGTCACGGCGTTCGTCCACACGCGCCGCGACAACGCCAGCGCGCCCGACTACTCGCACCTCGTGCTGCGTTATGCGGGTCACGACGCCGTGCTGCACGCGAGCGCGCTCGCCGCGTTCGCACCGCGCTTCGTGATTCACGGCACGCGCGGCAGCTACCTGAAGAACGGTCTGGACACGCAGGAAGACCAGCTGAAAGCCGGGTTGCGGCCGGGTCAAGACGGTTACGGCGCGGGCAACGAGCCGGGCCGCCTGCACGTGCTCGCCGACGACGGCCAGGAAGCCGCGCGCGACCTGCCGAACGCCGCCGGCAATTACGCCGACCTGTACCGGGCGCTCGCCGCCGCGATCCACGGCGGCACGCCGTTCCCGGTGAGCCCGCAGGACGCCATCGACGTGATGACGATCGTCGAGCTGGCCATGCAAAGCGCCGCCGAAGGCCGCACGCTGCCGTTCGCGCGCCGCGCCTGACGCTTCAACCCGGGCGTCTGGCCTGGCATCGGAGAAATCCTGCCGATACGGACTCGCCCCGCCGCGCTTGCATTTCGCCAACGCCGCTGAAAGGTCCATACAAACCGTTACACCTGCCGGGCGCCGCGCCGTCATCGCGCGGCGCCGGCCGCACGTTTGCCTTCTTGCAAGACAAACGAGAGCAAAAACGACCAGGAGAGTTGCCATGATCCGCTACCACCGTATTCTTCCGTTCGCCGCGGCCGCCGCGCTCGCCGCGAGCCTCGCCGCGTGCGTGGTCACGCCGCCCGCGCAGCAAGCCGGCCCGAGCCCGCATCAAATGGGCGTCGAACGCCTGCATCAGGTCGATGGCCGGATCGACAACCTCGGTCATCGCATCGACGTGCACGTGTCCCAGGGCTACTACCCGCCGCCGCAGGGCGGCGCGCTGCACCATCGCCTCGACACCATTCGCGGCGAAGCGCACGACATGGCCGCGCAGCATGGCGGCGCCCTCACCGCCGACGAACACCACGTGCTGAGCCAGGAACTCGATCAGGCTTCGCGCGCCATCGGCAGCTGATTCGCCAGTTGAAGCACGGCTGATCCGGAGTTGGACCGGCGCGACATCCCGCCGGTCGCGCCCACGAGTGCCAGGGCGGATGCCGCGGCAATCATCCGCCCCTCTTTGCGAATTTCGCGCCCGCGAGTGCGCCGTTCACTCGCCCGCCACCCCCCTCCCACGCTGCGTCGCACGCGTCCCGCGTGCCTCGCTCGCGCCGTTTTCGCAATTTTTTACGCATTGACACGCCCCGCGCGCGTCCCGCACAATCGCTGCGCGCGCCGGGAGAGCGCGCCGCCAGGCAGCAGGTTTTCACCACCAGGCGGCGCCGCCGAAGGGGCAACCCACAAACTCTCAGGCAAAAGGACCGTGCGCGCCGGACCTTTGCGAGCGCTTCGAAAGGAGCAGCACGCAAAACCGCACTCTGGAGAGCGGCAGTAGTTCGTCGATCGAGCATCGTATCGGCGTTCAGGCTGCCCACCGAAGGGGCGCGCGCCACGCAGCAACAGCGGCATCGGCGCAATCTCTCAGGTACCGAGGACAGAGGGGCCATGCAAGACCGACCACGGGCATCGTGCCTGCGGCGTGTCCTGCATGGCCCTTTTTGCTTTCTCGCGACTGCCCGAGGCCCCATGACCGAACTCAAACGCACCCCGCTCAACGACACGCATCGCGCGCTCAACGCCCGCATGGTCGACTTCGGCGGCTGGGACATGCCCGTCAACTACGGCTCGCAGATCGACGAACATCGCGCCGTGCGCACCGACGCCGGCATGTTCGACGTCTCGCACATGTGCGTCGTCGATTTCGCTGGCGCGAAAGCACGCGCGTTCTTCGCGCACGCGCTCGCCAACAACGTCGCCAAACTCACGACGCCGGGCAAGGCGCTCTACTCGTGCATGCTCAACCCCGAAGGCGGCGTGATCGACGACCTGATCGTCTACTTCTTCGCCGACGATCAATTCCGCACCGTCGTCAACGCGGGCACCGCCGGGAAAGACCTCGCGTGGTTCGAGAAGCTCAACGCCGAAGGCGGCTTCGGCCTCGCCATCACGCCGCGCCGCGATCTGTCGATCGTCGCCGTGCAGGGCCCGAACGCGCGCGAGAAAGTCTGGCAGGTCGCGCCCTCGTCGCGCAGCGCCACGGAAACGCTCAAGCCCTTCAACGCCGCGAAGGTCGAAGCCACGCCGTTCGGCGAGCTGATGATCGCGCGCACCGGCTACACGGGCGAGGACGGCTTCGAAGTCGTGCTGCCCTCCGCGGCCGTGGCCGAATTCTGGAGCGCGCTGCAAGGCCAGGGCGTCAAGCCCTGCGGTCTGGGCGCGCGCGACACGCTGCGCCTCGAAGCGGGCATGAATCTCTACGGCCAGGACATGGACGAAGGCGTCTCGCCGCTCGACGCGGGCCTCGCGTGGACCGTCGACCTGAAGGAGCCGCGCGACTTCGTCGGCCGCGCCGCGCTCGAACAGAACGGCGCGCGCTCGACCTTCGTCGGCCTGATCCTGCAGAAGGAAAACGGCAAGGCGGGCGGCGTGCTGCGCGCGCACCAGAAAGTGCTCACGCCGCACGGCGAAGGCGAGATCACGAGCGGCACGTTTTCCCCGTCGATGCAGGAATCCATCGCCTTCGCGCGCGTGCCGCAGGGCGTGCAGCCGGGCGACCTCGTGCAGGTGCAGATCCGTGACAAAGCCCTTCCCGCAAGCGTGGTAAAACTGCCGTTCGTGCGCAACGGCAAGGTGCTTGCCGCCTGATCCGCCAAGGACGCCGCCGCGCACGCCTCCCCTTTTGAATCGATAACACCGCACCACGCACTGGAGCAACCATGAGCATCCCGGCCGACCTGAAATACACCGAATCGCACGAGTGGATTCGCACCGAAGCCGACGGCACGCTGACCGTCGGCATCACGGACCACGCGCAGGAAGCGCTCGGCGACATCGTGTTCCTCGAGCTGCCCGAAGCGGGCCGCACGGTCGCCCCGGGCGACGCCATCGCCGTGATCGAGTCGGTCAAGGCCGCCTCGGACATCTACGCGCCGGTGGCGGGCGAGATCGTCGAAGCCAACACGTCGCTCGTCGACACGCCCGACCAGGTCAACGGCGCGCCGTACGAGTCGTGGCTCTTCAAGATCAAGCCTGCCGCCGACGCCAGGCTTGACGCGCTGATCGACGCCGAAGCCTACGGCAAGTCCATCGGCGCCTAACCCGCGTCCAGGCACGCAAACCGCAACGGCGCGGCGGCTCGCGCAATTCCCTCACCGCGCGCCGCCCGCGCCCGCAGGAAACACCATGAAGCTCGAACACCCGGATCCTCTGATGAACGCCCCGCTCTCGCTCGCCACGCTCGAAGCGCACGACGCTTTCGCCGCCCGTCACATCGGCCCCGACGCGGCCGACCAGCAGGCGATGCTCGACGCGCTCGGCTTCGCCACGCGCGACGCGCTGATCGACGCGGTCATTCCCGCGCAGATCCGCCGCAAGGAAACGCTGCCGCTCGGGCCGTTCGCGCAGCCGCGCTCGGAAGCCGAAGCGCTCGCGGCCCTGCGCGCGCTCGCGGACAAGAACCAGGTGTTCCGCTCGTACATCGGGCAGGGCTATTTCGACACGCACACGCCGGCCGTCATCCTGCGCAACGTGCTCGAAAATCCGGCCTGGTACACGGCTTACACGCCGTATCAGCCGGAAATCTCGCAAGGCCGTCTCGAAGCGCTGCTCAACTATCAGCAGATGATCGTCGACCTGACCGGCCTCGCCATCTCGAACGCCTCGCTGCTCGACGAAGCCACGGCCGCCGCCGAAGCCATGACGCTCGTGCAGCGCGTGGGCAAGTCGAAGTCGAACGTGTTCTTCGTCGCCGACGACGTGCTGCCGCAAACGCTCGAAGTCGTGAAGACGCGCGCATTGCCGATCGGTATCGAGGTGAAGGTCGGCCCCGCCGCTGAAGCGGCGACGGCCGGCGCGTTCGGCGTGCTGCTGCAATATCCGGGCGTGAACGGCGACGTGCGCGACTACCGCGAACTCGCCACCGCCGTGCACGCCGCGGGCGGCGCCGTGATCGCGGCCGCCGACCTGCTCGCGCTCACCGTGCTCACGCCGCCCGGCGAATGGGGCGCCGACGTTGCCGTGGGCAACTCGCAGCGCTTCGGCGTGCCGATGGGCTTCGGCGGCCCGCACGCCGCGTTTCTCGCGGTGAAGGACGAATTCAAGCGCCAGATGCCGGGGCGCCTCGTGGGCGTGACCGTCGACGCGCAAGGCAACCCCGCGCTGCGCCTCGCGCTGCAAACGCGCGAGCAGCATATTCGCCGCGAAAAGGCCACCTCGAACGTCTGCACGGCGCAGGCGCTGCTCGCGATCATGGCAAGCATGTACGCCGTGTATCACGGCCCGCAAGGCCTGAAGCGCATCGCGCTGCGCGTGAACCGCGTGGCCGCGATCCTCGCCGCAGGCGCGCAGCAGCTCGGCTACACGCTCGCCAACGCCACGTTCTTCGACACGCTCACGTTCGACACCGGCGCGCGCACCCAGGCGCTGCACGACGCCGCGCTCGCCCGCGGCATGAACCTGCGCCACGTGAGCGACACGCAAGTGGGCGTCACCGTCGACGAAACCACCACGCGCGCCGATCTCGCCGATCTGCTCGCCGTGTTCGCGCAAGCCGCGTTCGCAAGCGAAGCGCCCGCGCTCGACGCGCTCGACGCGGCGCTCGCCGCCGGTAAAGAGGCCACGTTCCCCGCCGCGCTCGCGCGCGAGAGCGCGTACCTCACGCACCCGGTGTTCAATCGCCATCATTCGGAAACGGAAATGCTGCGCTACCTGCGCAGTCTTTCCGACAAGGACCTCGCGCTCGACCGCTCGATGATCCCGCTGGGCTCGTGCACGATGAAGCTCAACGCAACCTCGGAAATGCTGCCGGTCACGTGGCCCGAGTTCGGCCGCATTCACCCGTTCGCGCCCGCCGAGCAAACCGTCGGCTATCGCGAGATGATCGACCAGCTCGAACAGATGCTCGTGGCCGCAACCGGTTACGCCGCCGTTTCGCTGCAGCCGAATGCCGGTTCGCAAGGCGAGTACGCGGGTCTGCTCATCATCCAGGCGTATCACGCCTCGCGCAACGAAGCGCACCGCAACGTCTGCCTGATCCCGGCTTCGGCGCACGGCACCAACCCGGCTTCGGCGCAGATGGCGGGCATGCAGGTCGTGGTCGTGGCCTGCGACGACCAGGGCAACATCGATCTCGCCGACCTCAAGGCCAAGGCCGAACAGCACGCGGCGAAGCTCGCGGCGATCATGATCACCTACCCGTCCACGCACGGCGTGTTCGAGCAGAACGTGCGCGAAGTCTGCGAGATCGTGCACGCGCACGGCGGCCAGGTGTATGTGGATGGCGCGAACATGAACGCCATGGTCGGTCTGGCGGCGCCGGGCCAGTTCGGCGGCGACGTCTCGCACCTGAACCTGCACAAGACGTTCTGCATTCCGCACGGCGGCGGCGGACCCGGCGTCGGTCCGGTGGCGGTGGGCGCGCACCTCGCGCAATTCCTGCCGAACCAGCTTTCGTCGGGCTACAAGCGTTCGACCGACCAGGGTCACGGCATCGGCGCCGTGAGCGGCGCGCCGTACGGCTCGGCCTCGATCCTGCCGATCTCGTGGATGTATATCGCGATGATGGGCGCGGCGAACCTCACGGCCGCCACCGAAAACGCGATCCTCAACGCGAACTACGTGGCCAAGCGCCTCGCGCCGCACTTCCCGGTGCTCTACAGCGGCCCCGGCGGCCTCGTCGCGCACGAGTGCATTCTCGACCTGCGCCCGATCAAGGACGCGAGCGGCATCACCGTCGACGACGTCGCCAAGCGCCTGATGGACTACGGCTTCCACGCGCCCACCATGAGCTTCCCGGTGCCGGGCACGCTGATGGTCGAGCCGACCGAATCGGAGTCGAAGGAAGAACTCGACCGGTTCGTCGACGCCATGGTCGCCATTCGCGAGGAAATCCGCGCCGTGGAGGAAGGCCGCGCCGACAAGGAAGACAACCCGCTGCGCCACGCGCCGCACACGGCCGCCGTGGTGATCGCGAACGACTGGCAGCACGCGTACTCGCGCGAGCAGGCCGCGTATCCGCTCGCTTCGCTGGTCGCGCGCAAGTACTGGCCGCCGGTTGGCCGCGCCGACAATGCGTACGGCGACCGCAACCTGTTCTGCTCGTGCGTGCCGTTGAGCGAGTACGCCGCCCAGGACGCGGGCGAATAAGCGGCACACGCCGAGACAACCCGCGCCGAACGCGTGCCATGCGCCGCCGCCTCGTCACCGGAATGATCTGGACGATGCGGCGGTTACCATCCGATGCACATTTGCCGCCGCAAACCGTTAACATCACACACCTGTCAGCCTTGAATCAGGGAGTCGCGCATGGCGCGGAAGGTGCGGATGAATTCACTGCGGAAGCCGGTTCGGCCGGATGCGGCTCGGCCGGCGGCCGGCACCGCCCGGTTCGCCAGGGGCGCGGCGCTCGCGCTCGCCTGCGTGGCGTGGGCGGGCACGGCCAGCGCGGCGATGAACTTTTGCGCGGCGCCCGCCCTGCAAACGAGCGAGCGCACCAATTCCGACCCCGGCGTGAAGGCGCTGGTCGCCGAGGTGCAATCGCACGTGAACGACGTGCCGCATGCGCTGCCCGCGCTGCACACGGAAGGCACCTTGCCGCACGAAGGCATCTACGACCAGAGCGTGGAGGCGGCGAAGGAACTCGACCTCATGCGCAACGCCGCGCTCGCGTGGCGCGCGACCAGCGACGAACGTTATCTGCGGCTCGTCGACCGGTTTCTGCTCGCGTGGGTCACCACTTACAAACCGAGCTTCAATCCCATCGACGAAACCCGGTTCGAGGGGCTGATCCTCGCCTACGACATGACGGCGAGCGCGCTGCCCGTGAAAACGCGCAACGCCACCATGCAGTTTCTCAACGCGTTCGCGAACGGCTATATCGCGCAGATCGACGCGCAGAAGCGCCCGCTCAAGGGCACCTTCGCGAACAACTGGCAGAGCCACCGCGTCAAGCTGATCGCGATGATCGCGTTCACGCTCGACAACCGCAAGATGATCGCCACGGCGCAGCGGCTGTTTATCGAGCATATTGGCGACAACATCGCGCCCGACGGCGCCACGCTCGACTTCGGCGAGCGCGATGCGCTGCATTACGTGACCTACGACTTGCAGCCGCTCGTGACGGCCGCGCTCGCCGCGCGCCGCCACAACCGCAACTGGCTGCCGGAGCGCGCGGCCAACGGCGCCTCGCTCGCGGCGGCGCTCGACTGGCTCAAGCCGTACGCGCTCGGCGACAAAACGCACGAGGAATTCGTGCATTCGAGCGTGCCGTTCGACGCCAAACGGCGCGAAGCGGGTCTGCCCGGCTACACCGGCGCGTGGGACCCGAAGAACGCCGCCGAGCTGTATCACCTCGCAGCGCGACTCGACGGCCGGTATGCGCCGGTCGCGCTGAAACTCGCGCCCACGCCACCCGCGTGGCTCGCGGTCTGTCTGCCGTTGCCGGCGCGCTGATACCCAGTGCGTGTCTGAAGGTTGCCGCGGCGGCATGATTTATTCGATGCCGCGCACAAGGCGGCATCGCTTCATACAACGTAGACAAGCAGGAGCAGCACCATGGCAGTGAGCGTTTTCGATCTCTTCAAAATCGGCATCGGGCCGTCCAGCTCACACACGGTCGGGCCGATGCGCGCGGCGCTGATGTTCGCCGAGGGACTCGAGCGCGACGCGCTGCTCGCCGCCACCGCCAGCGTGAAAGTGGAGCTGTACGGCTCACTCGGCGCGACCGGCAAAGGCCACGGCACCGACCGCGGCGTCATGCTCGGCCTGATGGGCGACGCGCCCGACACCGTCGACCCCGAGACCATCGCCGCGCGGCTCGACGCCGTGCGCACCACGCGCACGCTCGCGCTGCTCGGCCGGCACGTGATTCCGTTCACGCAGAAAGAGCACATCGCGTTCTATCGCCAGGCGCTGCCCGAGCACCCGAACGGCATGAAGCTGCGCGCGCTCGACGCGAGCGGCGCGACGCTGCGCGAAAGCACCTATCTCTCCGTGGGCGGCGGTTTCGTCGTCACGGCGGGCGCGCCCAATACCAAGGTGCTCGAAGCCGCGCAGCAACTGCCGCATCCGTTTCGCACCGGCGCGGAACTGCTCGCGCTGTGCGCCGCCACCGGCAAGAGCGTCGCGCAGCTCATGCTCGAGAACGAACGCGTCTGGCATGGCGATGTCGAGATCCGCACGGGCCTGTTGCGCATCTGGGACGTGATGCAGTCGTGCGTCTCGCGCGGCTGCGGGATCGGCAACCCGGACGCCGAAGGCACGCTGCCCGGCCCGTTCCAGGTCAAGCGCCGCGCGCCGCAACTGTATCGCGCGCTCACGGCGCATCCCGAGCGCGCGTTGCAGGACCCGCTCTCGATGATCGACTGGATCAACCTCTACGCGATCGCCGTGAACGAAGAAAACGCCGCGGGCGGCCGCGTCGTCACCGCGCCCACCAACGGCGCCGCCGGCATCATCCCCGCCGTGCTGCACTACTACGTGCGCTTCACGCCGGGCGCGAACGAACAAGGCGTGATCGACTTCCTGCTCACGGCCGCCGCCATCGGCATTCTCTACAAGCTCAATGCGTCGATTTCCGGCGCCGAAGTCGGTTGCCAGGGCGAAGTGGGCGTGGCCTGCTCGATGGCGGCGGGCGCGCTCGCGGCCGTGCTCGGCGGCACGCCGCTGCAAGTCGAGAACGCCGCCGAAATCGGCATGGAACACAACCTCGGCCTCACCTGCGACCCCGTGGGCGGCATGGTGCAGATTCCGTGCATCGAGCGCAACGCCATGGCTTCCGTGAAGGCCGTGAACGCCGCGCGCATGGCGCTGCGCGGCGACGGCGCGCATTACGTCTCGCTCGACTCCGTCATCAAGACCATGCGCGAAACCGGCGCCGACATGAAGACGAAGTACAAGGAAACCTCGCGCGGCGGCCTCGCGGTGAATATCGTGGAGTGCTGATTAATGTCGCGGCGCGCGCGGCCGGTTGACGAGCGTGACCATCACGTAACTCATGATGGTCAGCATGAACCACGAGCCGAGCTTGCCGAACGACACGAGGCTCCAGCCCTGCATCTGGTTCGGATAGAGCCACGCCTGGCTATAGGTGCCGAGGTTTTCCGCGAACCAGATGAAGGTGGCGATCAGGAAGAACGCGAGCAGCATCGGCATGCGGTGTTGCGCCGCGCCGATCGTGAAATACACCGTGCAGCGCCGGAACGCGAGCGCGATCAGCGCCATGATCGGATAGCGCAAATCGACAATGTAGTGATGCGTGAAGAAGTTTGCGTAAATGGCAACGGACAGCGCGGCCGTGACCGCGAGCGGCGGATGATGCGCGAAACGCAGATCGAAACCGCGGCACGCCCGCGTGATGTAGCTGCCGACCGAGGCGTACATGAAGCCCGTGAAGAGCGGCACGCCGCCAATGCGCAGATACGCGAATTCCGGATAGATCCACGAACCGACCGCCGTCTTGAACAGCTCCATGCCGGTGCCCGCGACATGGAACATGAGGATCACGGCAACTTCGTCCCACGTTTCGAGCCGCAAGGCGACCAGCGCGATCTGGATGACGACAGCGGCGATCGTGAGCGCGTCATAGCGCGGCAGCGCGGCGTCACGCGGATACCCAAGATGGCTCGCGATCAGCAGCGCCACCATCAGGCCGCCGAACAGGCACACCCACGCCTGCTTCACGCCGAACGCCACCAATACGCGCCACGCCGCGCCCGGCCCGCTGCGCCGCGCGTTGTCGCGCACCAGACGGCTCACCACGTCTTCGACCCAGGCGCCGGGTTGCCGCTTCGTGGCGTGCCGCTCGGCGGCTCGTTGTGCGGGGAGTTCCATGCGGTGTGATCGCTGAAATCGCGCGTATTGGAAAAGCGAAGCATAACGAAAAAGCCCCGCGGGCCGGAACCCGCGGGGCTTTTTTTCAACCGCCTCGAACTGATTCGAGCGCGTGCTTACTTGCCGCCCACGCTTTGCAGCGTCGTCCACTTGCCGTCGACGACCTTGTACAGCGTGATGCCGCCGTTCTTCAGGTCGCCCTTCGCGTCGTACGCGAGATGCGACGTGGTGACGGCCTGCATGTCGGTCTTCGCGAGGAACGGCAGGTACTTCGCCGGGTCCGTCGAGTTGGCCTTCTTCATGGCCGCGAACATGGCCATCGCGCCGTCGTAGGCGTACGGCGAGTACGTTTGCACGTCTTCGTTGAAGCGCTTCTTGTACTTCTCGACGTAGTCCTTGCCGCCAGGCATCTGGTCGAGCGGCAGGCCGGCGAGCGACGCCACCGTGCCGTTCGCCGCGTCGCCCGCGATCTGCAGGAACGTGGGCGTGTGGACCATTTCGCCGCCCATCAGCGGGGCCTTGATGCCGAGCGACTTCATCTGCTTGACCATCGGCGCGGCTTGCGAGTCGGCGCCGCCGAAGTACACCAGATCCGGGTTCATCGCCTTCGCCTTCGTCAGGACCGACTTGAAGTCGACGGCCTTGTCGTTGGTGTATTCACGGTCGATGATGTTGCCGCCCGCTGCCTTCGCGGCCTTCGTGAATTCGTCGGCGAGACCCTGGCCGTAAGCCGTGCGGTCGTCGATCACGACGATCTTCTTCAGACCGAGGTTCTTCACCGCGAACGTGCCCGCGACCGAACCTTGCTGCGTGTCCGAGGTCATCATGCGGAACGTGGTCTTGAAGCCTTGCTGCGTGTATTCGGGCGCCGTGGCCATGGCGATTTCGGGAATGCCCGCGTTCGCGTAGATGCGCGAAGCCGGGATCGTCGTGCCCGAGTTGAAGTGGCCGAGCATGCCCTTGATGCCGTCGTCGACGAGCTTCTGCGCGACGGTCGTGCCCGTGCGCGGGTCGGCCTGGTCGTCGGCCGAATCCAGCACGAAGTGCACCGGCTTGCCGCCGATCACCGGCTTTGTCGCGTTCATTTCTTCCACGGCGAGCGTGATGCCGTTCTGGAAGTCCTTGCCGTAGTGCGCCTGGGCGCCCGTCATCGGGCCGGCGAAACCAATCTTGACGTCGTCAGCCTGTTGCGCGTGCGCAGTCCCCGCCAGCGACACGGCCGCAACAAGCGTTGCGCCTGCCAGCTGCTTCATGGTGTGTTGCATTGCTTCTCCTTGGTACCAGGTATCGAATGAGCGGCTTTGGCGCGAGTGCCTTGCCGCTTCCTTGTCTTGAGACGACCGGTAGTATCGCTTGCGTTTAACCGATCGTCATCAAGTTTGCGTTGCCGCCTGCTGCTGCCGTATTCACGCTCACCGACCGTTCCGCGAGGAGACGTTCGAGCGCGTAATCTTCGTCGCCGTTGGCGAGCGCATGCGCCGCCACGCCTTGCACCGAGACGATCGGGCCGCCCCGCTTCGCCACTTCCTTCACGAGCGCGAGCAGCTCGTCGCTGTCGCCTTCGAACAGCACGGCGTCATACGGCGACTCCGCGTTCTTCTTCACCGTTGCGTAGGCCTTGAGCGACGCGGGCAGCGCGCTTACCAGCGCCTCGCCCGCCGCGCCCTGGAACAGCGCGCGATTGCCCGTGGCGATGGCCGCCGCGAGTTGCGCGCGCGCGCCGGTTGGCGTGGAGGGCACGCACAGCACCGTGCCGCGCGCCGACAGCGTGTAGGTGTTGCGCTCGCCCGTCGGGCCCGGCAGCACGGCCGTGGCGCCCGCGAGCACGTGTTCGAGATAGCCGTCGCAGCGCGCCGCGAGCGCGGGTTCGCGTTCGGCGATCAACCAGTCGCGCAGCGCGGTCAGCGCGGCGTGGGTGGACGGCGCCGCGGCCTTGTCGGCATCGGCTTGCGGTTGATCGACGATCAGCGCGTTGGCGAGCGACTTCGGCAAACCGGCCGGGCGCTTGGCCAGCAGACGCGACAGATACAGCGCGCCGCCCGCCTTCGGACCCGTGCCCGAAAGCCCTTCGCCGCCGAACGGCTGCACGCCCACCACGGCGCCAATCACGTTGCGGTTCACGTAGATGTTGCCCACGTGCGCGCGGCCCACCACGTGCGCGATGGTTTCGTCGATACGCGTGTGAATGCCGAGCGTGAGGCCGTAACCCGTTGCGCGAATCTGTTCGAGCAATTTGTCGAGCTGGCTGCGGCGATAGCGCACCACGTGCAGCACGGGGCCGAACACTTCGCGCTTGAGTTCGTCGATGCTGTCGAGTTCGATCAGCGTGGGCGGCACGAACGTGCCTTGCGCGCACGTGTCCGGCGCCACCATCTGCGTGACCTTGCGGCCCTTCTCGCGCATGCCGCCCACGTGCGAGTCGATGCCGCGCTTCGCGTCCACGTCGATCACCGGACCCACGTCGGTCGAGAGACGGTCGGGGTTGCCCACCGCGAGTTCCTGCATCGCGCCCGTGAGCATTTCGAGCGTGCGATCGGCCACGTCGTCCTGCAGACACAGCACGCGCAGCGCCGAGCAACGCTGGCCCGCCGAGTCGAACGCGCTTTGCAGCACGTCGGCGACGACCTGTTCCGCGAGCGCCGACGAATCGACGATCATCGCGTTCTGGCCGCCCGTTTCGGCGATCAGCGGAATCGGCCGGCCTTCGGCGTCGAGCCGCTCGGACAGCGTCTTGTTGATGAGGCGCGCGACTTCGGTCGAACCCGTGAACATCACGGCGCGCGTGCGGTGGTCGGCGACCAGCGCGGCGCCCACGGTTTCGCCCGTGCCCGGCAGCAACTGCACGGCGCCCGACGGCACACCCGCTTCGCGCAGGATACGCACGGCTTGCGCGGCGATCAGCGGCGTTTGTTCGGCCGGCTTCGCGAGCACGGTGTTGCCGGCGGCGAGCGCGGCGGCCACCTGGCCCATGAAGATCGCGAGCGGGAAGTTCCACGGGCTGATACACACGACCGGACCGAGCGGACGATGCGTGTCGTTCGAGAACTCGTCGCGGATCTGCGTGGAGTAATAGCGCAGGAAGTCGATGGCTTCGCGAATTTCCGACACCGCGTTCGGCAGCGACTTGCCCGCTTCGCGCACGATCAGCCCCATCAGCGTGTGCATCTGCGCTTCGAGCAGGTCGGCGGCGCGCGCGAGGCAGTCGGCGCGCGCTTCCACGGGCGTGGCCTGCCAGATGGGCGCGGCGGCCACGGCGTGCGAAAGCGCGGCGCTCACGTGTTCGCTCGTCGCTTCCACCACGGTGCCCACGAGATCGCGATGATCGGCGGGATTGCGCACGTCGCGCGCAACACCTTCAGCGAGGTCGATGTCGGCGAGCATCGGCGCGGCGCGCCACGGATGATGCGCGCTCGCCAGCAGCGCCGAAGAGAGCGACGCGAGACGGTGCTCGTTCGACAGGTCGAGGCCCATCGAGTTGAGACGCTCGCCGCCGAACAGCTCGCGCGGCAGCGGGATCTTCGTGTGCGGCGCGCCCGGCGGCACGACCTTCGCGGCGTCGTCCACGGGGTTCGTCACGAGTTCGGCAACGGGCACGGTTTCATCGGCGATACGGTTCACGAACGAGGTGTTCGCGCCGTTTTCGAGCAGGCGGCGCACGAGGTACGCGAGCAGCGTTTCGTGCGTGCCGACCGGCGCGTACACGCGGCACGGACGGTTCAGCTTGCCCTGCGAGAGCGGGCCCGTGACTTCTTCGTAGAGCGGCTCGCCCATGCCGTGCAGGCACTGGAATTCGTACTGGCCGGGATAGTAGTTCTGACCCGCGAGGTGATAGATCGCCGAGAGCGTGTACGCGTTGTGCGTGGCGAACTGCGGATACACCGCGTCGGGCGCGCCGAGCAGCTTCTTCGCGCACGCGAGGTACGAGACGTCCGTATAGATCTTGCGCGTGTACACCGGATAGCCTTCGAGGCCGTCCACCTGCGCGCGCTTGATTTCGGTGTCCCAGTACGCGCCCTTCACGAGGCGCACCATGATGCGGTGACGGCTGCGGCGCGCGAGATCGACGATGTAATCGATCACGAACGGGCAACGCTTCTGATACGCCTGCACCACGAAACCGATGCCGTTCCAGCCCGCGAGTTCCGGGTCGAAGCAAAGCGCTTCGAGCAGGTCGAGCGAGAGTTCGAGACGGTCGGCTTCCTCGGCGTCGATATTGAGGCCGATGTCGTAGCGGCGCGCGAGAATCGCGAGCGCCCGCACGCGCGGCAGCAACTCGTTCATCGTGCGTTCCTGCTGCGCGCGCGAATAGCGGGCGTGCAGCGCGGAGAGCTTGATCGAGATGCCCGGACCTTCGTAGATGCCGCGCCCGCCCGCCGCCTTGCCGATAGCGTGAATCGCCTGCTCGTACGACGCGTAGTAACGCTGCGCGTCGGCTTCGGTGGTCGCGGCTTCGCCGAGCATGTCGTACGAGTAGCGGAAACCGCGCGCTTCGAACTTGCGGCTGTTGGCGAGCGCTTCGGAAATGTTCTCGCCCGTGACGAACTGCTCGCCCATCAGGCGCATGGCCATGTCCACGCCCTTGCGGATCAGCGGCTCGCCGCCCTTGCCGATCATGCGCGTAAGCGCCGACGACAAACCGGTCTCGCTGTTCGTGGTGACGAGCTTGCCCGTGATCATCAAGCCCCACGTGGCGGCGTTGACGAACAGCGACGGCGCGTGACCGACGTGCGACTTCCAGTCGCCCTTGCTGATCTTGTCGCGAATCAGCGCGTCGCGCGTGGCGCGGTCGGGAATACGCAGCAGCGCTTCGGCGAGGCACATCAGCGCGACGCCTTCCTGGCTGGAGAGCGAGAACTCGTGGATCAGGCCTTCCACGCCGCCGCCGGTGCGCTTCGCGCGCAGCGTTTCGACCAGCTTCGTGGCCAGTTTGGTGACGTCGCCGGTGAGATTGGCGGGCAGACGCGCCTCGCCGATCAGGAACGGCACGCACTCCGGTTCCGGGCGGCGGTACGCGGCGGTGATGGCCGCGCGCAGCACCGACTGCGGTTGCACGTTCTGGGCGAATTCGAGAAACGGATGCGAGGCCGCATCTTCGTCGTCGTGGGTAGCACCGTCGGCAAGATCGGTCGCGCCGACATGGCCGTTCAGTTCGGGCGGCAGCTGGCCGTGCTCGATCTTTTCGAGGTAGGCGAAGATCGCCTGCTTGATGAGCCAGTGCGGCGTGCGTTCGAGGCGCGTGGCGGCGTCCTTGAGCCGGGAGCGGAGGAGATCGTCGACTTTGACGCCAAGTGTGGTGCTAGCCATGTTTCCTTCGTATGCCGGCGAACCTCACCGGCGGTGACTGAAAAGTTGGCGAATCGTAACCCTCCAATTAAAAAGGTGCAACCAGTCAATGCGATTGGTTGCACCCCGTTGTAACCCGCGCGCAGCCTGGGTTTCCAGCCAATGCCCGCGCGCCGGGCGGCGCCGGTTGCGCTCAGTGTTTTCCCTGGCCACAAAGTTTTGCGGACAACCCTAATCCATTCCCGCGCGTTGCCGTTATACAGGCAAGACGGGGGTTGTTCGATCCAAAAAAAAGATCGTAGGGCGAGGACCAAATGGAAAAGCTGATGGTAATTGCGGGAATCTGGGCGCTGTGCGCGTTGTGTATCGTCATGTTCATGCGCGGCGCGACCGCGCCGACGACGCGTCGCCTAAGCCCCGCGCGCGTGAAAACCGGTGAAACGGTGCATCACGCCGAGCAGCAATAAGCGGGCAGCTACCACCAGCTCGCGCACGGGCGGCGGCGTTGCACCGCCGCCCGTGCGCGGCTTCCTGCGGTGGCGCCGTTTCGGCGCGCCGCCCGAGCCGCTAGATGTCGAGCGGATCGACTTCGAGATTCCAGCGCAGCACGCCGCTGCCCGCGCGATTGGCGCGCAACAGGGGCAGCCATGCGCGCAGCGTCGCCTGCAGCGCGGCGCGCGACTGACTTTCCACCAGTAATTGCGCGCGATGCGCGTTCATCACCTTGACGATGGTCAGCGGCACCGCGTCGTAGACCGTCACGCGCCCGGCGGCGGGCAAGGTGGCGAGCGCCTCGGCGCCTTGCGCGAGAAACGCGAGCGCGGCCTCCAGCGTGCGCCCCTCGGCGCGCAGCAGCGCCTGATAGACGAACGGCGGCAGATGCGCGTCGCGGCGCTCGGCCAGCGTCGTATTGGCGAATCCCACGTAATCCTGCCGGGCCAGCGCGTGATAGAGCGCATGGCGCGGATAACGCGTCTGCACGATCACTTCGCCGGGCAAACCTGCCCGCCCCGCGCGGCCGCTCACCTGCATCAACTGCGCGAACAGGCGCTCGCTCGCCCGGAAGTCGTGCGAGAACAGCGCGTTGTCGGCGTTGAGCACGCCCACCAGCGAGACGCGCTGGAAATCGTGCCCCTTCGCGATCATCTGCGTGCCCACCAGAATGTCCACGTCGCCCGCGTGCACGTCGGAAAAGAGCGCCTGCGCGCTGCCCTTGCGGCGCGTGCTGTCCGCGTCGATCCGCAACACGCGCGCGCCCGGCACCGCGCTCGCGAGCGCCTCCTCGATCCGCTGCGTGCCGCGGCCCATCGGCGCGATGTCGACATTGCCGCATTCGGGGCACGAATGCGGAATGCGCGCTTCCCAGCCGCAGTGATGACAGCGCAGCGCGCGCTCGGGCTTGTGCAGCACGACGTAGGCGCTGCAGCGCGGGCAGCCCGCGACCCAGCCGCACGCGTCGCACGCGAGCGTGGGCGCGTAGCCGCGGCGGTTCAGGAAGATCAGGCTTTGCTCGCCGCGTTCGAGGCGTGCCTTCATCGCGGCGACCAGCGGGCCGGACAGCCCTTCGAACGAAGCACGGCCGCGCCGCCGCTCCTCTTCCAGATCGATCAGACGCACGCTCGGCAACACCGCGTCGGCCACGGCGCGGCGCGCGAGCGTAAGGCGCGTGTAGCGGCCCTGATCGGCCTGCCACCAGCTTTCGAGCGAAGGCGTGGCCGACCCGAGCACGACGGCAATATCGAGCTGCTTGGCGCGCCACACGGCCAGATCGCGCGCCGAATAACGCAAGCCTTCCTGCTGCTTGTAGGCGGGGTCGTGTTCCTCGTCCACCACGATCATCGCCAGCTTCGGCAGCGAGGCCAGCACGGCGAGGCGCGTACCGAGCACGATGCGCGCGCGGCCCGTGTGCGCGGCGAGCCAGTGGCGCGCGCGTTCGCCTTCGGCGAGACCGCTGTGCAACGTGACGATGGCGTCGTTGGCGAGCGTGGCCGCGAAGCGCGTGCGAAACGCCGCCTCGAACTGCGGCGTGAGATTGATTTCGGGGACGAGAACCAGCGCCTGGGCCTCGGGTTCGCGCGCCAGCAGCGCCGCGAGCGCGCGCAGATACACCTCGGTCTTGCCGCTGCCCGTCACGCCGTGCAGCAGGAACGGCGCGAAGCCGCGCGCGGCGCCGATCGCCTCGACGGCGGCGGCCTGCTCGTCGCTCAGGCGCGGCACGGTCACGGCCGGTGGGGTGGCTTCGGCTTGCGTCGCGCGGTTGGCGGCCGTGCCCATTTCGACGACGTCGTGCACGACCCAGCCCGCCTCGCGCCACGCGTCGAGCGTGGCGATCGCCTTGGGATGCAGCGCGCGCGCCTGCGCGGGATCCAGCTCGCCGCGCTCCGCCAGTTCCTGCGCGAGACGGCGCAGCGCCTGGGCGCGCGCGGGCAGGGCCTCGGGCAGCGCGGCGCGGCCGGCCTCCGAGAGCCGGTAACGCTCCTCGGGCGCGAGCAGCCGCGCCCAGCGCGACGGATCGCGCAGCGCCTGCGGCAAGGCGGGCAGCGCGACTTCGCCCAGACCGCGCTGGTAGTAATCGGCGGCAAAAGCGGTCAGTGCGAGCCATTGCGGCGAGAGCGGCGGGCACGCGGTGCACAGCGCCAGCACGTCGCGGAGCTTGGCCGCGGGTACGTCACTGTGAGCGCTCACTTCGCAGATCAAACCGACAACATCGCGCCGCCCGAACGGCACGCGCACCAGCATGCCGGGCTCGGCGGGACCGGCATCGTGCGCCATCCGGTAGTCGTAAAGCGCCGACGACGGATGATCCAGCGCAACGCGTACGAAACCCGCGTTCATGCCCCAATCTCCGCGTTTTTCCGTGCGCAGGCGCACCGACGCCCCAACTTAAAGTAGAACTTGAGATTCGGCGCTAAGTTTTGGATTCCGCAGAACAATCGCGCCCCCGAATCTGCGCCTGTGGATAACTTTGTTGAGAACTCCGGCCCGCGCGCTTTGGGAAGCTTGCGCGGGGCCATTATGTGGGATACCGCACAGAACGCCGTGGAGCGCCGAAAGCCTTATCTGTCAAGGGTCTGATTGATTCTGCACAGCGCTCCATCAGCCTTTGCGACGATCTTTCGATCTTGCGCGCCGCAACGAGAGAAGTGTGCATAAGTCAAGTCTTGACAGACTCGCGAAGCCGGCTGGGCGGCCTCTTTAGCCCGGTCTTACCCTGAGACCCAGAGCCCAGCGCGCTGCGCCGCAGCAAAATGCCACAGCGCGTCAGACCGATCCGGCACGCAAAGCGCGGCTATGACGATGCACCTCGTCGACCAGTTCCGCGACGCTTTCGGGCGGCGTGAACTGCGAGATGCCGTGCCCCAGATTGAACACGTGGCCGGGATGCGCGCCGTAGCTGTTCAGTACCGAGCGGGCCTGCTCGCGAATCGCCGCGGGCGAGGCGAACAGCACATTCGGGTCGAGATTGCCCTGCAGCGCCACGCGGTCGCCCACGCGTTCGCGCGCGCGGCCGAGATTGACGGTCCAGTCGAGCCCGACCGCGTCCACGCCCGTGTTGGCGATTTCGTCGAGCCACAGGCCGCCGCCCTTCGTGAAGGTGATGACCGGCACGCGCGCGCCGTCGTGCTCACGTTTGAGCGCCGCCACCACGCGCGCGATGTACGCGAGCGAGAAGCGCTGATAAATGCCGTCGGCGAGCGCGCCGCCCCACGTGTCGAAGATCATCACGGCCTGGGCGCCCGCTTCGATCTGTGCGTTCAGATACGCCGCCACGGCCTGCGCGTTGACTTCGAGAATGCGCTCCATGAGGTCGGGGCGCGCGTACAGCATCGACTTGACGGTGCGGAAGTCGTCCGAGCCGCCGCCTTCGACCATGTAGCAGGCGAGCGTCCACGGGCTGCCCGAGAAGCCGATCAGCGGCACGCGCTGACGCCCTTCGCCGTCGGTCAGTGCGCGGCGAATCGCGCGCACGGCGTCGGTCACGTAGCCGAGCGTTGCGTCGATGTCGGGCACCGCGAGGCGCGCCACATCGGCTTCGGTCCGCACCGGATGCGCGAACTTCGGGCCCTCGCCCGCCTGAAACGACAGGCCGAGCCCCATGGCGTCGGGAATCGTCAGGATGTCGGAGAACAGGATCGCGGCGTCGAGCGGATAGCGTTCGAGCGGCTGGAGCGTCACCTCGGTCGCGTAGTCGGGATTCTTCGCGAGACCGAGAAAGCTCCCCGCGCGGCTGCGCGTGGCGTTGTACTCCGGCAGATAGCGGCCGGCCTGGCGCATCAGCCAGATCGGCGTGTAGTCGGTCGGCTGGCGCAGGAGCGCGCGCAGGAAGGTGTCGTTCAGGAGAGTTTGGGCCACGTGCGGAAGCGCGCCGAGCGCGTCGGAATCGGAAAGCAAGCGGGCATTTTACCGGAGCGACTGGCGAAGCGCGGCCCGCGAGGATGGCCCCGATAAATGCGGCGAAACGGCGCGGCACCTCTTGCGCACCTCTTGCGCACCTCTTGCGCGGCCCGACGCGCGAATCGCGTCGCGGGCATGACCGCCGCGATCGCCGTGCACCGGGCCCTCAGGTAAGTCCGTGCTTAACCGCCGCGCGGGCGCGGGCTATCATCAAGCGCCTTTCCGAACCATTACACGAATCAAAACGACGTCGATCGCGCGTTCGCGCCCGCATCGACCTGCGCATCCTGGAGACGACCCGATGAAGAAAACCGCTCTCGCCCTGACCGCCGCGCTGCTGAGCGCCGGCGCGCTCGCCCAGCAGGCGCCCTCGCACCTCGACGAAGTGCTCTCGCGCGGCACGCTGCGCGCGTGCACCACGGGCGACTACAAGCCGTATTCCTACTACAAACCGGACGGCACGTTCGAAGGCATCGACATCGACATGACGGAGTCGCTCGCGAAGTCGCTCGGCGTGAAGGCGGAGTTCGTGAAGACCTCGTGGTCGAATCTCATGAACGACTTCCTCGCGAAGTGCGACGTGGCCGTGGGCGGCGTGTCGACCACGCTCGACCGGCAAAAGCGCGCGTTCTTCACGGAGGCGTATCAGGTCGACGGCAAGACGCCGATCGTGCGTTGCGCCGACGTGCAGAAGTACCAGACCGTCGCGCAGATCGACCAGCCTGCGACGCGTGTGATCGTGAATCCGGGCGGCACCAACGAGCGCTTCGCGAAGCAGTTCTTCCCGCACGCGAATCTCACCGTGTACCCCGACAACGTGACGGTGTTCAAGCAGATTCTCGCGGGCAAGGCCGACGTGATGGTGACCGATGCTTCGGAGACCTTGCTACAGCAAAAGCTGAATCCGGGACTGTGCTCCGTGCATCCGGACCAGCCGTTCCAGTACGGCGAAAAAGCGTGGATGGTGCCGCGCGGCGACGTGGTGTTCCAGCAGTACGTGAATCAGTGGTTGCATCTGGCGCGCGCAAGCGGGGAATATCAGGCAATCTCCGACAAGTGGCTGAAGTAAAACGCGCTCACACCATGCGCATGGCTTGACGAGATCGCGTTGCGACCCCGCAAATGCTACGAGGAGTTGCAACGGAAGTTTGCAACGCGAGTCGCGCAAAGCTTGCATGGCACGCACACCTTGTGGCGCCACGCATTTTGCATGTCTCCACGCGGCGTATTTGCCGTCGTGAATTCGTGCGATGAAATGTTCGCAACGCCCCATATAACGGGGCTCTAATCATGCGATTCGAATTTGCGAACATCGTGAATCCGGCATGCCGCGAAAGCACAAAAGAATATCGCCGTAAAAATGACTTTCGCGAAACGAACGGGCTGGCAATAAATCCCGCGGAGCCTTGTCCCACGGGCGTTACAACCTGAAACACTTTGTTACCGCGAAGCCCCATTAATTCGCCCACAATGCCTTCAACGGTTTCAACACGGATGTGGCTGGGTGCAAGTGTGAGCGGACACGAATACTCCAGCCGGTCGGCGTGACCTCCAGGTTCGTCGGAGCCCTCTTGAGGGGCATCCTTGTTGGAGCCGTGACCGGGCGTACAGTACGTTTCCTACCCGGCTCCTCCTTTGGTCTCCTCGCGCTAACCCCGTAGCGTGTGGTTTTTAGCGGGCTCCAGGCCCGCTTTTTTTTCGTCCCTACCTTTTGTTATTCGCTGGGCATCGCGTCCGGCGATTTTCGTTTTTTCGCTATTCTTTCGGAATCCCAGGTATTCATTCGAACAAGAAAATCGCCGCGCGGTTTTCGTTGGTCGCGGCGATTTTTCGCTTATCGGCGTGCGTTTTTATGCAGCGTGTGCTCGCATTATTGGCGGCTTAAATCTGCGCCTGGCCTACATCACGCGGTCTTCTGTTCGCCCAGTTTCAACTCGTCGATCATGCGCGCGCGCATCACGAACTTCTGCACTTTGCCCGTGACCGTCATCGGCAATTCGTCGACGAAGCGAATGTACTTCGGAATCTTGTAGTGCGCGATTTGCCCGTGGCAGAACGCCTGAATGTCTTCGGCGCTCGCGCTTTCACCGGGGCGCAGCACGATCCACGCGCATACTTCCTCGCCGTATTTCGCGTCGGGCACGCCGAACACCTGCACCGACTGCACCTGCGGATGGCGGAACAGGAACTCCTCGATCTCGCGCGGATAAATATTCTCGCCGCCGCGGATCAGCATGTCCTTCAGGCGGCCCACGATGTTGCAGTAGCCCTCGGCGTCGAGCGTGGCGAGATCGCCCGTGTGCATCCAGCCGTCGACGATCGACTCCGCCGTTTTTGCCTCGTCGCCCCAATACCCCAGCATCACCGAATAGCCTCTCGTGCACAGTTCGCCCGTTTCGCCCACGGGCACGACGTTGCCGAGCGCATCGACGATCTTCACTTCGAGATGCGGTTGAATGCGGCCGACCGTCGTAGTGCGCTTGTCGAGCGGATCGGTGGTCGAACTTTGAAACGACACGGGGCTCGTTTCCGTCATGCCGTACGCGATGGTGATTTCCGCGAGATGCATTTTCGCGACCACGCGCTTCATGGTTTCGATCGGGCACGGCGAGCCCGCCATGATGCCCGTGCGCAACTTCGAGAGGTCGAAGCGCGCGAAGTCCGGGTGATCGAGTTCGGCGATGAACATCGTCGGTACGCCATGGAGCGCCGTGCACCCTTCCGCCGCGACCGCCTCGAGCGTCGCGCGCGGGTCGAACGCCTCGCCGGGGAACACCATCGCCGCGCCCACCGAAACACAGGCGAGCACCGCGAGCACCATGCCGAAGCAGTGGTACAGCGGCACGGGAATGCAAAGCGAGTCGGCTTCGGTCAGACGCATGGCCTGCGCGATGAAGCGACCGTTGTTGAGCACGTTGCGATGCGTGAGCGTGGCGCCCTTGGGATTGCCGGTCGTACCGCTCGTGAACTGGATGTTGATGGCGTCGTCGGGCGCGAGCGTCGCGGCAATGGCGTCGAGCCACGCGGTGCCGTCTCGCGCGATACGCTCGCGGCCCAGCTCCACGATCTCGCTGAAGCACAACATGCCGGGCGTGGCCGTGTCGCACATGCGCACGACAGCGCGCAGATCCGGCAAACGTGCTGCGCGCAGCTGACCCGGTGCCGCGCGCTCGAGTTCGGGCGCGAGCGTCTGCAACATCTCCAGATACTTCGACGTCTTGAAGCTTTCGGCCGCAACGATCGCCTTGCAACCGACCTTGTTCAGCGCGTATTCGAGTTCGGCGAGGCGATACGCGGGATTGATGTTGACGAGCACCGCGCCCATGCGCGCGGTCGCGAATTGCGTGAGCAGCCACTCGACGCGATTGGGCGACCAGATGCCCACGCGGTCGCCCGCCACGATGCCGATCTCGGCGAAACCAGCCGCCAGAATATCGACCTCGGCCACGAACTCGGCCCAGCTCCAGCGAATGCCCTGCTCGCGGAACACCACGGCGGGACGTTCGGGAAACCGCGCCGCCGTGGCGCGCAGGAAATCGCCGATCGTCGCGTCGGAGAGCGGCACGTCGCGCGTGCCTCTCACGTAGGAAAGCCCGTCGCGCGGGGCGATGATCGCCTTGTGTACGGCGCCCGCGCCGGCTGCGTCGATGGCCATGATGGCTGTCTCCCCGGGAGCATCCACTCCCGCTGAAATGGATTTGAAATGGATTGTGCCACCGGCCTTCGCGGCGACGGCATCAAGTTTTACCCGCAGCGCGAACCGCGTTCGGGCGCGCGGCGTCTCCTCGTCACCCTGGCCGCGAAGGCATGATTTGGCATTACCTTTCCGTAAACGTCAAGTCTGACAGACCATGAGGCATTCGCGGGAGGACGTCGATAACACCGCGCTCGATTTCAGCGCACCAAAACAAAAAGGGCTTCCGGTGAGGGAAGCCCTTTGTTGTTCGCTCGCGCCACGCCGTGAACGGCGCGCGGCGGGCGTACGGAATCAGTGCTGATTCATCTTGCGCAGGCGCTGGATCGCCGCGAGTTGCGCCACGGCGTAAGCCAGTTCGGCTTGCGCGGTTGCGTACTCGAGGTTCGAACCCGAGTTCTGCAGGGCCTCTTCGGCGCGCTTGCGCGCTTCCGTGGCCTTTGCTTCGTCGAGGTCCTTGCCGCGGATCGCGGTGTCGGCGAGCACCGTCACGGCGCCCGGCTGCACTTCGAGAATGCCGCCTGCGACGAACACGAACTCTTCGTTGCCGTCTTCGGCCACGATGCGCACGGCACCCGGACGAATACGCGTGATGAGCGGCGTGTGGCCCGGCAGAATGCCCAATTCGCCCGCCTCGCCCGGAAGCGCGACGAACTTCGCCTGGCCGTCGAAGATGCTCTCTTCGGCGCTGACGACGTCTACCTTGATGGTTGCTGCCATATGTTTCGGCTCCTCGTTGAGTAAGTTGTGGCGGCGGGATCGATCAGCGTTGACCGGTAAGTCATCGCCAAACTTCCCGCCTCTCAGCAACTAACCCTTACTGGATCTTCTTGGCCTTTTCGAAGGCTTCGTCGATCGTGCCGACCATGTAGAACGCTTGCTCCGGCAGGTGATCGCATTCGCCATCGACGATCATCTTGAAGCCGCGGATCGTTTCCTTCAGCGGCACGTACTTGCCCGGCGAGCCCGTGAAGACTTCCGCGACGTGGAACGGCTGCGAGAGGAAACGCTGGATCTTGCGAGCGCGCGCGACCGACAGCTTGTCTTCCGGCGACAGTTCGTCCATGCCCAGAATGGCGATGATGTCGCGCAGTTCCTTGTAGCGCTGGAGCGTCTGCTGCACGCGGCGCGTGATCGAGTAGTGCTCTTCACCGATCACGTTCGGGTCGATCTGGCGCGAGGTCGAGTCGAGCGGATCGACTGCCGGGTAGATACCCAGCGAAGCGATGTCACGCGACAGCACGACGGTTGCGTCCAGGTGGCCGAAGGTCGTAGCCGGCGACGGGTCGGTCAAGTCGTCCGCAGGGACGTACACGGCCTGAACCGACGTAATCGAGCCCTTCTTCGTGGACGTGATGCGCTCTTGCAGCTTGCCCATTTCTTCAGCCAGCGTCGGCTGATAGCCCACTGCCGACGGCATACGGCCGAGCAGTGCCGACACTTCCGTGCCAGCCAGCGTGAAACGGTAGATGTTGTCGACGAAGAACAGAACGTCGAGGCCTTCGTCACGGAAGTGCTCGGCCATCGTCAGACCGGTCAGCGCGACGCGCAGACGGTTGCCCGGCGGCTCGTTCATCTGGCCGTAGACCAGCGCGACCTTGTCCAGGACGTTCGAGTCCTTCATTTCGTGATAGAAGTCGTTCCCTTCGCGGGTACGCTCGCCAACACCGGCGAACACGGAGAAACCACCGTGTTCCTTCGCGATGTTGTTGATGAGTTCCATCATGTTGACGGTCTTGCCCACGCCGGCGCCACCGAACAGGCCAACCTTACCGCCCTTTGCGAACGGGCAGATCAGGTCGATCACCTTGATGCCGGTTTCGAGCAGTTCAGCCGAAGGCGACAGCTCGTCGAACGCCGGAGCCTTCTGGTGGATCGCGCGCGTGACTTCGTTCGAGATCGGGCCGGCTTCGTCGATCGGGCGACCGAGCACGTCCATGATACGGCCGAGCGTCGGCTTGCCGACCGGCACGCTGATGGGCTTGCCCGTGTTCTTCACCACGGTGCCGCGGCGCAGGCCGTCCGACGCACCCAGACAGATGGTGCGCACGACGCCGTCGCCGAGCTGCTGCTGCACTTCGAGGGTCAGTTCCGACCCGTCGAGAACCAGCGCGTCGTAGATCTTCGGCATGCTCTCGCGCGGGAATTCCACGTCGATCACCGCGCCGATGCACTGTACGATCTTGCCTTCTACCAAAGCAGTTGTACTCATCGATTTTCCTTTAGATACCTGAATTCTTCACTCGCTCACCGGTTCAGCACCGGCGCGGTTTCGCAATCGGTTCGCGCTCGTTGCGCCCTTAACGGGCGATCAAACGGCTGCTGCGCCGCCGACGATCTCCGACAGTTCCTTCGTGATCGCGGCCTGGCGGCTCTTGTTGTACGAGAGCTGCAGTTCGTTGATGACCGTCTTCGCGTTGTCCGACGCCGCCTTCATCGCGACCATACGTGCCGACTGCTCCGACGCCATGTTTTCCGCCACGGCCTGATAGACCAGAGCTTCGACATAACGGACCAGCAGTTCGTCCACGACGGTTTGCGCGTCCGGCTCGTAGATGTAGTCCCATTGCGACTTCGGCGTCGCGCCATCGTCCTCGCCGCCCACCAGGCGCTCGTTCGACAGCGGCAGCAACTGCTCGATCACCGGCTCCTGCTTCATCGTGTTGACGAAGCGCGTGTACGCCAGGTAGACCGCCGAAAGCTTGCCTTCCGAGTACTGGTCGAGCTGCACCTTGATGGCGCCGATCAGCTTCTCGAGATGCGGCGTGTCGCCGAGATGCACGACGTTCGAGACGACCTTCGCACGCAGACGGTTCAGGAAACCGAGGCCCTTGCTGCCGATCGCGGTTGCTTCGATCGACGTGCCGGATGCTTCCAGATCCTTGAACTTCTGCAGCGTCGCGCGCAGCACGTTGGTGTTCATCCCGCCGCACAGACCCTTGTCGGTCGTGACGAGAATCACGCCAGCGACCTTCGCACCGTCGTTTTCCGTCATGAACGGATGACGATACTCGGGGTTCGCACGGCTCATGTGCGCAGCGATGTCGCGGACCTTGTCGGCATACGGGCGGGCGGCGCGCATGCGCTCCTGGGCACGGCGCATTTTCGACGCCGCGACCATTTCCATCGCCTTGGTGATCTTGCGCGTGTTTTGCACGCTCTTGATCTTGCCGCGAATTTCCTTCATTCCAGCCATTGCTTGCTCCTCAATCGAAACGCGCGCCGCGTTTTTTACGACACGGCGCCGCGCTTCAATGTCCGTTTATCTGGGTTGATTCGCGGACGGATCAGTATGCGCCGGACTTCTTGAAGTCCTTGAGAGCGGCGTGAAGCGCGTTCTCGTCGTCCTTCGACAGGTCCTTCTTGTCCTCGATGCGCGCGACCAGGTCGGCGTGCTTCGACTTCAGGTATTCGCGCAGACCCTTTTCGAACGGCAGGACGTCGGAGACTTCGATGTCGTCGAGGTAACCGTTGTTCGCCGAGAACAGCGCGACGGCCAGTTCCCACACTTGCAGCGGCTGATACTGCGGCTGCTTGAGCAGTTCCGTCACGCGGCGGCCGCGCTCCAGCTGCTTGCGGGTGGCTTCGTCGAGGTCCGAAGCGAACTGCGCGAACGCAGCCAGCTCACGGTACTGCGCGAGGTCGGTACGGATACCGCCCGACAGCTTCTTCACGACCTTGGTCTGTGCCGCGCCGCCAACACGCGACACCGAAACGCCCGCGTTGATTGCCGGACGGATGCCCGCGTTGAAGAGGTCGGTTTCCAGGAAGATCTGGCCGTCGGTAATCGAGATCACGTTCGTCGGCACGAATGCCGTGACGTCGCCGGCTTGCGTTTCGATGATCGGCAGTGCCGTCAGCGAACCCGTCTTGCCCTTGACTTCACCGTTCGTGAACTTCTCGACGTAGTCGGCCGACACGCGTGCAGCGCGCTCGAGCAGACGCGAGTGGAGGTAGAACACGTCGCCGGGGTAAGCTTCGCGGCCCGGCGGGCGGCGCAGCAGCAGCGAGATCTGACGGTATGCCCAGGCTTGCTTGGTCAAATCGTCATAAATGATCAGGGCGTCTTGACCGCGGTCGCGGAAGTATTCGCCCATCGTGCAGCCGGCGTACGGCGCGAGGTACTGCAGCGCGGCCGATTCCGAAGCCGAAGCGGCCACGACGATCGTGTAGTCGATCGCGCCGGTTTCTTCGAGCTTGCGCAGCACGTTCTGGATCGACGAAGCCTTCTGACCGATGGCGACGTAGATACAGATCAGGTCCTTGCCCTTCTGGTTGATGATCGTGTCGACGGCCACCGCGGTCTTGCCGCACTGACGGTCGCCGATGATCAGCTCACGCTGGCCACGGCCGATCGGCACCATCGCGTCGATCGACTTCAGACCGGTTTGCACCGGCTGCGAGACGCCTTCGCGCCAGATCACGCCCGGAGCGATCTTTTCGATCGCGTCGGTCATCTTGGCGTTGACCGGGCCCTTGCCGTCGATCGGGTTGCCGAGCGGATCGACCACGCGGCCGATGAGTTCGGGACCAACCGGCACTTCGAGAATGCGGCCCGTCGTCTTGACGATGTCGCCTTCCGAGATGTGTTCGTATTCGCCGAGAATCACGGCGCCGACCGAATCGCGCTCGAGGTTCAGCGCGAGGCCGAACGTGTTGCCCGGGAATTCGAGCATTTCGCCCTGCATCACGTCCGACAGACCGTGAATGCGCACGATACCGTCGGTCACGGAGATCACGGTGCCCTGGTTGCGAACGTCCGCGCTCGCTTCAAGGCCCTGGATCCGGCTCTTGATCAGCTCGCTGATCTCAGAGGGATTGAGTTGCATTATTCGCTCCTGATGTTCAATTCTGTTGCGTGCCAGCCGCGGCGCCCGATCGTGATCGGGGCGCTCAGGCGGTCAGAGCCGTCTGCATGCTGGCAAGCCGCGCGCGGACCGAGGTATCGAGCACTTCGTCGCCGACCGTCACGCGCACGCCGCCGATCAGCGACTTGTCGACTTCGACGGTGGGCTTCAGCTTGCATTTGAACTTGCGTTCGAGACTGGCGACGAGCTCGTTCAGTTGCTCGCCTTCGAGCGCAAACGCGCTGACGATCAGCGCGTCGGCGGCGCCTGCCTTGGCGTTCTTGAGCGCTTCGAACTGTGCGTGAATTTCCGGCAGCAGTTCCAGACGGTGATTGGCGATCAGCATCTGCACGAGGTTCTTCGCCTCGGGCGTATCCTTGAGCGGGGACTTCACCGCCGCGAGCAGCAGCTCGACGACCTGGGCATGGCTCACCTTCGGGCTCGACGCGACCGAGGCCACTTCGGGCAAGGCCGCAACCTGTGCCAGTTCCGCGACGAGCGTGGACCAGGCAGCGACGTCACCAGCTTCAGCCACGCCGAACAGCGCTTCTGCGTACGGGCGGGCGATGGTTGCAAGTTCGGCCATGATCAGAGCTCGGCTTTCAGTTGATTCAGCAGTTCGGCATGCGCCGACTGATCGACTTCACGCTTCAGGATCTGCTCGGCACCTTGCACAGCGAGCGCCGCGACTTCGGCGCGCAGTGCTTCGCGTGCCTTGACGACCTGCTGGTCGGCGTCGGCCTTCGCTTGAGCGATGATGCGCGCCGCTTCCGCGTGCGCCTGAGCCTTGATTTCTTCGGCGACGGCCAGAGCGCGCTTTTCAGCGTCGGCGATACGGCTTTGACCCTCGTTACGGGCCGTAGCGAGTTCTTCGCCAACGCGCTTGTGCGCGGCTTCGAGTTCCGCCTTGCCCTTTTCCGCAGCGGCCAGGCCGTCTGCGATCTTCTTCGAGCGCTCGTCGAGGGCGTTGATCAGCGGCGGCCACACGAATTTCATCGTGAACCACGCGAGGATCAGGAACACGACCATTTGCGCAAACAGGGTTGCGTTGAGATTCACGGTGTTTCCTTAAACGTTGCTATTCCGGGGAATTGAAACGGCAAGGCGCTCATCGGTCGAAAAACTCGAAGAGCGCCAGCACCCGTTCCGCCCTGCGCCCACCTCATTTATAGGTCAGGCGCAACTTTCCTGGGAACTCAGCCCGCGAGCTTCGAGAGCAGCGGGTTAGCGAACGCGAACAGCATTGCAACACCAACGCCAATCAGGAACGCTGCGTCGATCAGACCAGCCAGCAGGAACATCTTCGTTTGCAGCGGGTTCATCAGCTCAGGCTGACGTGCGCACGCTTCGATGTACTTACCGCCCATCAGGCCGATACCGATACAGGCGCCGATTGCACCCAGGCCGATGATGATGCCGATACCGATGGCCGTGAAACCCTGGATGTTGGCGATGAAAGCTTGCATGATCACTCCTTTGTGAGATTTTCTGGAACTGGGGATTTGAAACTTAAAACTGCAATTCTGGGTTCGACAGCCGCTTAGTGGCTGTCGTGTGCCTGGCCGATATACACCAGCGTCAGCATCATGAAAATGAACGCCTGCAGCAGAACGATCAGAATGTGGAAGATCGCCCAGACGCTGCCTGCAATCACATGGCCGATGAAGCCAAGCACCGTCGTGTCCGCGCCGAAGGTCCACAGACTGCCCAGCAGGGCGATCAGCAGGAACAGCAGTTCGCCGGCATACATGTTGCCGAACAACCGCAGCGCAAGCGAAACCGTCTTAGCGACGAACTCGATGATGTTGAGTGCAAGGTTCGGGATCCACAGCAGCGGATGCGAGCCGAACGGAGCCGAGAGCAGTTCGTGAACGAAGCCGCCCGCGCCCTTGATCTTGAAGTTGTAGTAGATCATCAGCACGAACACGCCGAGCGCGATACCGAACGTGCCGTTGAGGTCGGCGGTCGGCACGATGCGCTGGTGCGGGAGCGCTTCCGAGAGACCGAGCCAGCCGATCACGCGGCCCGGCAGGTCGACGGGGATGAAGTCGAGCGAGTTCATGAGCGCGACCCAGACGAACACGGTCAGCGCGAGCGGCGCGATGAATTTACGGTTGCCGTGGATGATGGACTTCGACTGGTCTTCGACCAGTTCGACGAGCATCTCGACCGCGCACTGGAAGCGGCCCGGCACGCCCGAAGTGGCGCCGCGCGCCGCGATGCGCAGCAGGAAGATGGTCACGAGGCCGCAGAGAATCGACCAGAACAGCGTGTCGATGTTCCAGACGTGAAAGTCGACGATCGACGTCTGATGCGAGGTGGAAAAGTTCTGCAAGTGGTGCGCAATGTACTCGGACGGATCCAGAGCGCGCGTTCCTTCGCTAGCTGCCATATCGTTAAAGCCACCCAAATTGTCGAAAATCGTTTCGGCCGTTCCCGCCGCAATACGCTATTGCGGGAACACGCCGCCGCGGATCGTGTCTATCTGCTACGCATCGGCCAGCTGGTTCGCTTCCATCGCCTCGACGCCTGCGTCTCGTTGAGACCGGCGGCGCGATGTAGGCAAATCAGCGCCACGCGAGCGCGATCCAATATGTCTTCAGTGCGATCAGGTACGTGATGAGCAACGGAATCCATTGCACCTCGTGATACCCGAACGCGATGGCGACGAACATCGCAATCGTCACCCCCATCTTCACCGCTTCGCCAAGCACCCAGTTGAACACGGTGCCGGCACGACTCAACTGCTTGAGGCGCGCCGCAAACAGCGCGCCAGGTAACCAGCAGATCGCTCCGCCCAAAAACGCCGAAAGCGGCACGCCCGACGCAGCAACCCCCGGCGGCTTATAAAACAGCCACCACGCCAACGTTGCAACCAGGGACAAAACCACTTGCGCTGCCACGACCCGGAATGGCGTGACCCGCGATGGGCGACTCACCTGCGCGCCAAAGAGCTGCTCGGCTTCGGTGCGGGTAAGTGGAACGATGTCGTTGTTTTCTTGCTGGCTGGCGTCCAGCTCATCCCAGCGGGCGTTGTGATCGACACGCCCGGTCTCGTTTGCCGCTTCATCCTGCCCCCGGCGGGATGCAGCAGTCGCGCCCGGCGGAACATCGGGCCCTTCATGCGCCTGCGGCGCTTCGTCTGGCCTCTGACCCACCATCGCTTCTTCCGGAATTTTGCCTTGCGCGTGCGTTATTACAACGCACTTACAACATCGCCAACCAAATAAATCCGGGCGATTGTAAGCGATAGTTGCAGGCAATTCAAGACTTTAGGCCGTTCAATAAGACCTGTGAAATGCGGCTCCATGATACGAAAAAGTCGCCGCCGCGAGCGCGTTGTCGGGAACTGTAAGGGAGCGTTTTATGAAGAACGTAAAGGGCCGAAAACCGAAGTCGATCCGATACTTATGATGCCTTTCGCATCAGAAAAAATGCAGCAGCAACGCCCCGCCCGCACCCGCCACGATCCAGAACGGCACCGAAACGAGGTGAAACGGCCCCCAAACGCCGCGTTCTTCCGCGAGGCGCACGGCAATGAGGTTCGCAAGCGAGCCGATCGCCACGCCGAAGCCGCCCACGCTCACACCGAACGCCAGTGCGCGCCAGTCGTGCGTGAAGTTCGCGAGCACGATCGCGGCCGGAACGTTGCTGATTCCCTGCGACAGAACCGCCCCTGCGACGAAAGCACGCAGGGGCGTTTGCAGCGAGAGCGCGGCGAGCGCCTGATGAATCGACGGTTGCGCGGCCACGCTGCGCAGCACGATGAACATCAGCACGAAGATGAGCAGCAACAGCCAGTCGATCTTCAGGACGATGCGCGCGCGCCACAGCAGGAAGCCCGCGCCAACGCCGGCGAGCGCGATGCCCGCGTGATGCGCATCGGCGAGCGTGACGAACGCGACGAACAACACGGCGGCCACGCCGGCAAGCGTGCGGTCCACGCCATGGGGCTCGCTGTCTTTCGACAGATCGAGCTCACGCGGCTTGAACATCACGGCCGTGAGCGCGACCAGCATCGCCATCAACATCGCGCACAACGGCGCGAGCGCAACGACGAACGCGCCGAACGACGCACCGCTCACTTGCCAGAGAAAGAGATTTTGGGGATTGCCGAGCGGCGTGAGCACCGAGCCCGCATTCACCGCGAGCGCGATGACGATCACGAGCCGCTTGAGCGGTAGCGGCGTGAGCTTGTGCAGCGAAAGCACGAGCGGCACGACGACGAATAGCGCGACGTCGTTGGTCACGACGGTCGAGAGCGCCGCGGCCAGCGCGACGAGCAGGAGCGCGAGGCTGCGCTCCGAGCGGATGTGATGCACGACCTTGTGCGCGAGCCAGGTCAGGAGTCCTGAATATTCGATGGCCTTGGTGAGAATCAGCAGACCCGCAAGCGTCATTACCGTTTGCCAGTCGACCAGCGACGGCAGCTTCGCGAGCGGCTGCGGCGCCACGATCTCCAGCACGACAAGCGCCACGACGAGGATCGCCAGCACGGGCTCCGACGCGATTCCCCTGGCAACGCGGCGCAGAAGACTGACGGGCTCGTTCGCGCCCGACGCGGGTTCGCGCACGGCCACTCAGGCGACCGCGCTCAGGTTCATGGCCGCGCGCATCAGGCAGCCGCTTCGCCGCGCAGGCGTAGCAGGATGCCCTCGAGTGCGTCGAGATCGCCGAAGTCGACGGTGAGCTGCCCTCGCCCGCGACGGCCGACCTTGATCTTCACGGTGGCGGCGAGCAGATCGGACAATTCCTCTTCGAGACGGCGCGTGTCGCGGCCGCCATCGTGCGCGGCCTTGGCCTTCACGGCGGGCGCTGCCTTGGTGGTCGCCGAAACGAGCTTCTCGGTTTCACGCACCGACATGCGCTTGTTGACCACTTGATTCGCGAGCGCGATCTGCGTGGCGGCGTCGACCGCGAGTAGCGCGCGCGCGTGGCCCATGTCGAGATCGCCGGCCAGCAGCATGGTCTGCACAGGCGCCGCGAGATTGAGCAGACGCAGCAGGTTCGACACCGCGCTGCGCGAACGCCCCACCGACTCCGCAGCCTGTTCGTGCGTGAAATTGAACTCGTCGAGCAGGCGCTGGATGCCCTGCGCCTCTTCGAGCGGATTGAGGTCCTCGCGCTGAATGTTCTCGATCAGCGCCATCGCGGCGGCAGCCTGGTCGGGCACGTCCTTCACGAGCACCGGCACCTCGGTGAGCCCCGCGAGATTGGCCGCGCGGAAACGCCGCTCGCCCGCGATGATTTCGTAGCGTCCCGGTGCGATCGGGCGCACCAGAATCGGCTGCATCAAACCCTGCGCGCGAATGCTCGCGGCGAGTTCCTGCAGCGCCCCCTCGTCCATGCGCGTGCGCGGCTGATACTTGCCGGCCTGCATCACCGTGAGCGGCAGCGTGTTCGGCGCGCCCTCGATCTTCACCGCCTCGGTAATGTCCGCGCTGCCGCCGAGCAATGCTTCGAGCCCGCGGCCCAGTCCCTTCTTCCGTGCTACTGCGTTCATCGTGCTTCCCCAGTCTCTCGTCAGAGTGCGCGCACGCGCTCGATCATTTCCGCGCCGAATTGCACATACGCCTGCGCGCCACGCGAGGCGCGATCGAACACCACGCCCGGCAGGCCATAGCTCGGCGCTTCCGCGAGCCGGACATTGCGCGGGATCACGGCGTCGAACACCTTGTCGCCGAAATGCTCCTTCAACTGCTCGGAGACCTGCTGCTGCAGCGTGATGCGCGGATCGAACATCACGCGCAGCAAGCCGATCACCTTCAGCTCGCGATTCATGTTCGCGTGCACCTGCTTGATCGTATTGACGAGATCCGACAGCCCTTCGAGCGCGAAGTACTCGCACTGCATCGGGATCACCACACCATGCGCCGCGCACAGGCCATTGAGCGTGAGCAGCGAGAGCGCCGGCGGGCAATCGATCAGCACGAAATCGTATTGATCGTCGACTTCGGCCAGCGCACTTTTCAGGCGGCGTTCGCGATGCTCGACGCTCACGAGCTCGACTTCGGCGCCGGCGAGTTCGCGGTTGGCCGGCAGCACGTCATAGTCGAGCGACTCGGGACGCGTGCGTGCGTCGGTCACGGCGACGCCGTCCACGAGCACTTCGTACACCGTGTTTTCGCAGGCGGCTTTGTCGATGCCGCTGCCCATCGTGGCATTGCCTTGCGGATCGAGGTCGATGAGAAGGACACGTTGGCCCTGCGATGCGAGGCTCGCGGCGAGATTGACCGTTGTCGTCGTCTTGCCGACGCCGCCCTTCTGGTTCGCAACGCAGAAGATTTTTGCCATCTTTCAGGTGTCCCTTTTTACTGCCTTAAATGTTTGCTGACTTTATGACGCGCCAGAGCGGCGCGCCATTCGGCTGATCGGCCAACGTTCGCGAAGCGCGGTTAGCTCGCGGCGACCGGTTCGACCGTGACTTCGGTGAGGTGACGCTCGGCTTCGAGCATCGGTACTTCGAGACGTATCGTGCGCAGCGCCTGGGCGCCTTCCGGCAAACGCTCGATCTCGCCGTCCGGGCGCACGCCCTTCATCGCCCAGATCGCGCCGCCGTCCGCAACGAGATGCCGGGCCAGTGTAACGAAATCGGAGAGTTCCGCGAATGCCCGCGAGACGATCAGATCGAATTTTTTCGGCACTTCCACGCCTGGGCGCAGCGACTCGACCCGTCCCGTCACCACCGAGAGGTTGGCGAGGCCCAGTTCAGCCTTGGCCTGCGACTGAAACGCCGACTTCTTTTGCACGATGTCGTTGAGCGTGACCTGCCAGTCCGGCCGCACGATGGCGAGCACGATACCGGGCAAACCGCCGCCCGACCCGACGTCGAGCACGGCGGCGTCGGCGCGTGCGGGCAAATGCGGCAAGATCGACAGGGAATCGAGAATGTGCTGAATCAGCATCTGGCGCGGATCGCGAATGGCCGTCAGGTTATACACGGCATTCCACTTCGCGAGCAGCGCCACGTAGTCGAGCAATTGCGTGTGCTGACGCGCATTCAATTCCACGTGAAGCGCCTTGGCGCCCTCTTCCAGCAAACGGCCCAAGGCTTCGCGATCGGCGATACCCGGCTGACGTGCGCGGCCCGTCATTGCGTCACCGGCGTCGAGTCGGCACTGGCGTCGCCAGTGTTGGGACGACGGCGGCCGAGTCCACGCTTGAGATGCACCATCAGCAACGAAATCGCAGCCGGCGTGATGCCCGAGATCCGCGACGCCTGGCCGATGGTTTCCGGCCGGAACTGGCTCAACTTCTGGCGCGCTTCGAACGACAAGCCCCGCACTTCGGCGTAGTCGATACCCTCGGGCAGGCGCGTGTTCTCGTGAGCACCATTGCGCTCGATCTCGTCGGCCTGGCGGTCGATATAACCTTGATACTTCACGCCAATCTCGATCTGCTCCTTGATCTGCTCGAGCAGGATGGTGTCGTCGGCGAGCGGCGCATCGGGAGCACACGCGCCTTCGCGCAAGCTGCACACGCCGTCGTAGGTCACGCCAGGACGGCGCAACAGATCGGCGAGATTGTACTCACGATCGATCCCCTTACCCAGCACGGCAGTCGCCTCGTCGACGGAAAGCGTTTTGGGGTTCACCCATGTGGACTTCAGGCGTTCGGTTTCACGTGAAACAGCGTCGCGTTTGCGGCTGAAGGCATCCCAGCGTGCGTCGTCAACAACGCCAAGCTCGCGGCCAATCTCCGTCAGACGCATATCGGCATTATCTTCACGCAGGCTCAGCCGGTACTCCGCGCGGCTCGTGAACATGCGATACGGCTCCGACACGCCGCGCGTCACCAGATCGTCGACGAGCACGCCCAGATAGGCTTGATCGCGGCGCGGGCACCATGCTTCCTTGCCCTGCACTTGCAGACCCGCATTGATGCCGGCCAGCAACCCTTGCGCGGCCGCCTCTTCATAGCCGGTCGTGCCATTGATCTGGCCCGCGAAAAACAGACCGCTGATCGCCTTCGTTTCCAGCGATGCCTTGAGCCCGCGCGGATCGAAATAGTCGTATTCGATCGCATAGCCCGGCCGCAGGATGTGCGCGTGTTCCAGACCGCGCATCGAGTGCACGAGGTCCAGTTGCACGTCGAATGGCAGACTCGTCGAGATCCCGTTCGGGTAAAACTCGTTGGTGGTCAGACCTTCCGGTTCGAGGTAGATCTGATGCGATTCCTTCGAGGCGAAACGGTGGATCTTGTCCTCGATCGACGGGCAATAGCGCGGCCCCACGCCTTCGATCACGCCCGTGTACATCGGCGACCGGTCGAGACCGCTGCGGATGATGTCGTGCGTGCGCTCGTTGGTGTGCGTGACCCAGCACGGAATCTGGCGCGGATGCTGCTCGGCGCGCCCAAGGAACGAGAATACCGGCACCGGATCGAGATCGCCCGGCTGCTCTTCGAGCACGGAAAAGTCGATGGAACGGCCGTCGATACGCGGCGGCGTGCCGGTCTTGAGGCGTCCCTGAGGCAGCTTGAGTTCCTTGAGGCGCGACGACAACGTTACGGCAGCGGGATCGCCCGCGCGGCCGCCCGTGTAGTTATTGAGGCCCACGTGAATCTTGCCGTCGAGGAACGTGCCCGCCGTCAGCACGACCGCGCGACTGCGGAAGCGAATTCCGACCTGCGTCACGGCGCCGACGACACGGTCGCCTTCCACCATCAGATCTTCGACAGCCTGCTGGAACAGCCAAAGATTCGGCTGATTTTCGAGACGACTGCGAATCGCCGCCTTGTAGAGAATGCGGTCGGCCTGCGCGCGTGTGGCGCGAACCGCGGGGCCCTTCGACGAATTGAGGATGCGGAACTGAATGCCGCCCTCGTCCGTCGCGGCAGCCATCGCACCGCCCAAGGCATCGACTTCCTTGACCAGATGGCCCTTGCCAATACCGCCAATCGACGGATTGCAGCTCATCTGGCCGAGCGTTTCGATGTTATGGGTGAGCAACAGCGTCTTGTTGCCCATGCGGGCGGCAGCAAGCGCGGCCTCGGTGCCGGCATGGCCGCCGCCGACAACGATTACGTCAAACTCTGTGGGATAAAGCATGGCGGGACCTCACGCATGATCGGAAATCGACCGCGTGAGCCTTCTCTAGAAAAGTGGTATGCGCGAATTATAACGGTTTCGCGTTTTGGACCGTTCACACCCGAATTTCGTTCGTCGATAAAAACTGATGCGCAAAGAAAAAGCGGCGTGTTTCACGTGAAACACGCCGCTTGTATGTAGCCAGCTAACCCATCAAACCGGCTTTTTTGCCAAGCCCAGATAGGTTTCGATAACGCGAGGGTTTTGCGCCAGATCGTTTGCTGGCCCTTCCAAAGCCAGATCGCCAGTTTCCAGCACGTAGCCGTAATCGGAGATTTGCAGCGCCGCGCGTGCGTTCTGCTCAATCAGCAGCGTTGCCACGCCCGTTTGGCGCAACGCGCTAATGATGTGGAAGATCTCCTTCACGATCAAAGGCGCGAGCCCGAGGCTCGGCTCATCCAGCATCAGCAAGTCGGGTTTGCCCATCAGCGCGCGGCCCACGGCCAGCATTTGCCGCTCGCCGCCCGAGAGCGTACCGGCGGCCTGCGCACGCCGTTCCTTCAAGCGCGGAAACAGCGCAAACACGGGCTCAAGCTGATCGAGAAAATTACGCTCCCCCGCCCGCTTGCGCCGATACGCGCCGAGCACGAGATTGTCCTCGACCGACATCGAGGCGAACAACTCGCGCTTTTCCGGCACAAGACACATGCCCCGCGCCACGCGGCGCTCGATCGGCTGCGCGCCCACCTCTTCGCCGAGATAGGCGATGCGGCCGCTGGCATGGCCCGTGACCGGCAACGCACCCATGATGGCGTTGAGCAGCGTGGACTTGCCCGCGCCGTTGGGCCCGATCACCGAGACAATCTGCCCTTTGCCCACTTTGATCGCGGCATGGTGCAGCGCCTCGATCTTGCCGTAGCGAACCGCGAGGTTCGAGACTTCCAGAACCGGCGTCGTCATCATTCCACCCCGCCCAGGTACGCTTCGAGCACAGCCGGATCCTTCTGCACGTCGGCGGGCAAGCCTTCCGCGATGCGCGTACCAAACTCCATCACCACCAGTCGATCGGTGAGATTCATCACGAAATCCATGTCGTGTTCGACGAGCAGCACGCTCATCCCCTCTTCCCGCAGCCGGCGCAGCAATGCCGCCAGTTGCTGCTTTTCCTGATACCGCAGGCCGGCCGCCGGTTCGTCGAGCAACAGCAAGGTTGGATCGCAACACAGTGCGCGCGCGATCTCCAGAATCCGCTGCTGACCGAGTGCGAGGCTGCCCGCTTCGTCGTACATATGCTGCTCGAGGCCCACGCGCTCGAGCTGCTTCGCCGCTTCGCTCATGAGGCGGCCTTCCTCGGTCGCATTGAGCTTGGCAACGCTGCGCAGCACGCCCGCATGACCACGCAGGTGCGCGCCGATGGCGACGTTCTCCAGCACCGTCATCGTCGGCAGCAGCTTGACGTGCTGGAACGTGCGGCCAATGCCGCGCGAGACGATTTCACGTGAAGTGAGCCGGTCGATGCGCTCGCCGCGGAACGTGATCTCGCCGCTGGTTGGTTGGAGCACGCCGGTCACGAGATTGAACGTGGTCGATTTGCCTGCGCCGTTCGGACCGATCAGACCGATGATCTGGCCCGCCTTCACCTCGAAACTCACATCGTTCACCGCCACGAGACCGCCGAACTGCTTGCGTGCCTTGTTCACGGTGAGCAGCATCTCGCCCGCGGAAGGCTTGCTGCGCTGCGGCAACGCCTCGGCGTTCGCGGGCACGTGTGCCTGCGGGCCGCGTGGGAAAAAGCGCGCCACGAACGGCCAGACGCCGCGTCGCGCGTATTGCAGCAGCAGCACCATCAAGATGCCGAACACGATGATTTCGAAGTTGCCGTTCTCGCCGAGCAGCTTCGGCAACAGCGTCTGCAGCCAGTCTTGCAGAACCGTAAGAATCGCGGCGCCCAGCACCGCGCCCCAAACGTGCGCCACGCCGCCCACCACGGCCATGAACAGATACTCGATGCCGTGATTGAGGCCGAACGGCGTCGGGTTCACGGCGCGCTGCAAATGCGCGTAGAGGAAGCCCGACACGGCCGCGAGCACGGCCGCGTAGACGAAGATCACCACGCGCATCCACGCGGTGTTCACGCCCATTGCCTCGGCCATCAGCCCACCGCCGCGCAGCGCGCGGATCGCCCGGCCCATGCGGCTGTTGAGCAGGTTCTGCACCGAGATCACCGAAGCGAGCACCACGACCCAGATCAGGTAGTAGATGTGCCGCCCTGTTTCCAGATCGATACCGAGCACGTTGAGCACCGGAATGCCGTTGATGCCGTCGTACTTGCCGAGCATATCGAGATTGCCGAACAGGAAGAACAGCGCGAGGCCCCAGGCGATCGTGCCGAGCGGCAGAAAGTGCCCCGAGAGCCGCATCGTGACGAGCCCCAGCACCAGCGCCACGAGCCCGGTGATGACCACGCCGACGATCAGCGCGAGCCACGGCGAGACGCCGTATTGCGTCGTCAGATAAGCGGTCGCATAGGCGCCCAGACCGACGAACGCGGCCTGCCCGAAGCTCGTCATCCCGCCGATCCCGGTGAGCAGCACGAGGCCGATCGCGACGATCGAATAGAGGCCGATGTAGTTGAGCAGCGTGATCCAGTATTCGGGGATATGCACCGGCTGCGGTAGCACCGGCAGCGCGAACATCACCACGAGGAACAGCCAGAAGAAGCGGTTGTGCATGACGAATCGTTTCATCGCGTCACTCCTCTTCCTCTTCGGCGTGCGGCGAGGAAAGACTGCGCCACAGCAGCACGGGGATGATCAGCGTGAACACGATCACTTCCTTGTAAGAGCTTGCCCAGAACGACGAATACGACTCCAGCAGGCCCACGAGCACCGAGCCGGCGGCAGCCAGTGGGTAGCTCACCAGACCGCCGATGATGGCGCCCACGAAGCCCTTGAGGCCGATCAGGAAGCCCGAGTCGTAGTAGATGGTCGTGAGCGGCGCGACCAGAATGCCGCACAGCGCGCCGAGCCCCGCGGCCAGCGTGAACGCGAGCCGCCCGGCCTGGGTCGTGCCGATGCCGACGAGCCGCGCGCCCAGCCGGTTCACCGAGGTCGCGCGCAACGCCTTGCCCGAGATCGTGCGGTCGAAATACAGGTAGAGCGCGACGATCAGCACGGCCGCCGTGCCGATCACCCAGAGGCTCTGCCCCGAGATCGACAGGCTGCCGAGGTTGAACGTGGCGTCGGAGAACGCGTTCGTGCGCGAGCCTTCCGCGCCGAACATCACGAGCCCGAGGCCTACCATCGCGAAGTGCACCGCCACCGCCACGATCAACAGCAGCAGCGTGGTGGCCTCCGCGATCGGCTCATAGGCGAGCCGGTAGACGAACGGTCCCATCGGCACGACGATCGCGAGCGTCAGCGCGATCTGCGCGAGCATCGGCATGGGCTGCGCCGCCACGCCGCGCGTGAGCGCATAAACGGCGATCGGGAACAGCAGATATCGGCCCGCGAGCGAGACGAGCGTGCGCGCCGCGTGCTTGCGCCGTTCGGCATGACGCACGAGCCCCGCTGCCTCGACGACGAAACACGCCGCACCGAGCGCGACGAGCAGCCAGCAGGTGGCCGGAAACTTCTGCGATTGCAGCGCGGCGAGCGTGAGCGCGCCGTACGATACAAACTCGCCCTGCGGAATGAAGATCACGCGCGTGACGGAAAACACCAGCACCAATGCGAGCGCGAGCAGCGCATAGATCGCACCGGTGGTGATGCCGTCCTGCGCGAGGATCGCGGCGATCGATAAATCCATACTCCCCTCTTCCTGAGACCCCGAAAACAGCGAACCTCGAGCGACGAACCCGCGAACGCCGGGCGGCCGGTCGATGTGTGTGGCAAGACCGATGCGCGTGCATCGATCGTGATTGTGAGTGGCCAGAATGACGCGCGCTCGATCACGTAACTGCGGCGTGAAAGAGGCGCGTCCGTTGCCGCGATGTTTCACGGGAAAACGCCGCGCATGACACGCCGCGCTTTCCCGCCTTCAGCGCGTTACTCGCTTTGCAGCTTCCACTTGTTGTCGACGATTTCGACGATCACGCGTGCGCGCTCGTCGAGGCCGTTATGGTTGGTCGGCGTGGTATTCATGATGCCGTGCGAGAGCGGCAGCTCCTTCACGTTTTCGAGTGCGCCGCGCAGCGCCACACGGAACGCCTCGGTGCCCGGCTCGCCCGCCTTGAGCGCAACGGGAATGGCGCGCGCGAGCATCTGGCCCGCGTCCCAGGCGTGACCGCCGAAGGTCGCCACCGAGCCCGCGCCATACGCCTTTTCGTAGGCCGACTTGTAGGCGAGCGCCGACTTCTTCACCGGGTTCGAATCGGGCAGTTGATCGGCCACGAGGATCGGGCCGGCCGGCAGCAGCTCGCCTTCGCAATCCTTGCCGCAAACGCGCAGGAAGTCGTTGTTGGCGACGCCGTGCGTCTGATAGATCTTGCCCTTGTAGCCGCGATCCTTGAGCGTGGTCGCGGGCAGCGCCGAAGGCGTGCCCGAGCCGGCGATCAGCACCGCGTCCGGGTTCGCCGACATCAGCTTGAGCGCCTGGCCCGTCACCGAAGAATCGGTGCGGTTATAGCGTTCGTTCGCGACGATCTTGAGGTTGTGCTTCGCGGCCGCGGCGCTGAATTCCTTGTACCAGCTGTCGCCGTAGGCATCCGTGAAGCCAATGAAGCCCACGGTCTTCACGCCGTGCTTCTCCATGTAGGTGGCGAGCGCGTCGGCCATCAGGCTGTCGTTCTGCGGCGTCTTGAAGGCCCATTGGCGCTTGGCGTCCATCGGCTCGACGATCGCGGCGGAGGCCGCGAGCGAGATCATCGGCGTCTTGCCTTGCGAGACCACGTCGAGCATGGCGAGCGAGTTCGGCGTGACCGACGAGCCGATGATCGCGTCCACGTGGTCCTCGTCGATCAGCTTGTGCGTGTTCTGCACGGCCTTGCTTGTGTCGGAGGCGTCGTCGAGCACGATGTACTGCACGCTCTTGCCCGCGATCTCCTTGGGCAGCAGCGCGATCGTGTTCTTTTCCGGAATGCCGAGCGACGCCGCCGGCCCCGTGGCCGAAAGCGTTACGCCGATCTTCACCTGCGCGGCGGCAAGGCCCGCCGTGCCCATCAACGCCGCTGCGAGTCCGGCGCTAATCGACCTCAAAACCCATTGCTTCGTTTTCATTGCGCGTCTCCAAACGCTTTGTCTGCGTGTTTTTGCGTGTTCTCAAAATGACCCGGCGCCGATCGCTACGATGTTCGTAAAAAAACCGGCGCAGGCCTTTGAGTGTAGTAACCGGCATCGTGCGTGTGATGCATGGTTTTCCCTGCCTGCGGCGCTGCACAAGCCACCGCTGAACCTTGCAATTCGCGCGCACCTGCCGCTTTTATCGACTACTCGCTGCTGCTTCTTGATGCGGTGTTCTACTGCGTTTTCCACTGCTGTTTTTTACTACCCGACACTTCGCGAATCCGTTGCGTCGGCAACAAAAAAGGCACCTCGTTCGAGCGTGCCTTGTTGGTGTGCCGTGTGCGCCTCACATCGCGCTCAATCGCCCGCAAGCTTCCACTTGCCGCCGACGATTTCCACCATCACGCGGGCCCGCTGGTCGAGGCCCGCATGGTCGGTCGCGCTCATGTTGAAGATGCCGTGCGCGCCCGCCACGTCGTGCGAGTTCTCGAGCGCCGCGCGCAATGCGTCGCGGAACGCTTTGGAGCCCGGCTGACCGGCCTTCAGGGCGACGGGAACGGCGTGCTGGAGCAGCAGGCCCGCGTCCCACGCATGGCCGCCAAACGTCGAAATAGAGCCCGCGCCGTAGGCTTTTTCGTACGCGGCTTTATAAGCGAGCGCCGATTGCTTGACGGGATTCGAATCGGGCAATTGATCGGCGACGAGCAGCGGACCGGCCGGCAGATACGTGCCCTCGCAATCCTTGCCGCACACGCGCAGGAAGTCGTTGTTGGCGACGCCGTGCGTCTGGTAGTACTTGCCCGTGTAGCCGCGCTCGCGCAGCGTCTTCTGCGGCAGCGCCGCCGGCGTGCCCGCGCCCGCGATCAGCACGGCGTCGGGATGCTGCGAGATCATCTTGAGCACCTGGCCCGTGACCGAGGCGTCGTTGCGCGCGAAGCGCTCATTGGCGACGATCCTGATGTTGGCCTTGGTGGCCGCGGCGCCGAACTCCTTGTACCAGCTCTCGCCGTAGGCGTCCGAGAAGCCGATGAAGGCCACCGTCTTCACGCCGTGCGCGGCCATGTGCTGGGCGATGGCGCCGGCCATCAACTGGTCGTTCTGCGGCGTCTTGAACACCCAGGCGCGCTTCGCGTCCATGGGTTCGACGATCGGGGCCGCGGCGGCCATCGAGATCATCGGCGTGGAGGTTTCGGCGGCAACGTCGATCATGGCGAGCGAGTTGGGCACGACGGTCGAACCCAGGATCGCGTCGACGTGATCCTCGCTCGTGAGCTTGCGCGCGTTCTTCACGGCCTGGGTGGAGTCGGTGGCGTCGTCTAGCACGATGTAGTCGACCTTCTGCCCCGCCACTTCCTTCGGCAACAGCGCCACCGTGTTCTTCTCGGGAATGCCGAGCGACGCCGCCGGGCCCGTGGCCGAAAGCGTCACGCCGATCTTCACGTCTGCATATGCGCTGCCGGCCGTTGCCGCGAGCACCCCGGTCGCGACGCATGCCGCCCCCATCCAACGCCAAACCAACTGCATCTCCACTCCTTCGATAATCGTTCTGTTTATTGCCGCGAATCGCGCGGCACACCGGTTCCGCCCGGCCGCTCGAACGGCGGCCTGAAAGCGATAAACGCTTGCGGAAAATCAACGCGAAAACGCTGACCGTGTGGTCGGTGAATGGCGAGTGTAGCGGCGCGTGTATTCGAATGGCAAGCGCTTTCCATACGCTTACAACAACGCAAATGGCATGAATGCAACGCGTAACGCAGGAACGCTTGCGGGGCGGTCCGGGAACCGGTTTGGGCGGCGAATTGCGTAATTCGGGAAAGGGAAATCGACGCGCCGAAACTGCGCTCGAAAAGCGGAGAAAACGGGGAAGACGATGGGAAAAAACGGGGAAGGCGCAGCGAATGCCACGACTGAAAAACTGCGCGCCGATCACTAACTTCGTCGAACCGGCTTCTAAATTTCCGGAAATAGCGCGCAGAAATATAAAAAGCGCTGTTGGATTCCCATCCAACAGCGCTTCCTTGTCCGGGCACTTTGTGCCTCAGTTGTCTCCTCGTTCTCCACCTGCAAATTCGGTGCATCAGAACTAGGTGAAACTTTAAACTTCGCTCCGTTTCGCAACAACTAGCATTTACCCTAGTGGTGCAGTGCGGCACCGAGTTGGGGCGCTTCAAAGCGCTTTTGCCACATCCCGGGGCGCGCGGCATTCCGCGCGACGCGGCCCATTCTAACGCAGCGCAGCACCCGTTCCCAAGCGCATTTCACACGCGATTTCGCTCGCCGCGTCAGCCTGGCGTCACGCCCTCAGCGGCCGCACCCGCGCCACGATCTCCCCTACGATCCCGCGTCGGAACGCCAGCACGCAGGCGATGAAAATCAGCCCCGTGACGATGGTCGCCGACTCGCCCAGCGAGCGGAACCAGTCCACGCCCGTCGCGCTGGCGAGCGCCGTGCCGATGTCGCCGAGCCGGTCCTCGAGCGCGACGATCAACGCCGCGCCGAGCAGCGGCCCGAACAGCGTGCCCATGCCGCCCACGAGTGTCATCAGGATCACGAGACCCGACATGGTCCAGTAGGCGTCGCCGAGCGTCTCGAAGCCCAGCACGAGCACCTTGAGCGATCCCGCGAGGCCCGCGAGCCCGGCGGACAGAACGAAGGCGAGCAGCTTGAAGCGGTCGGTGTCGTAGCCGAGCGAGATCGCGCGCGGTTCGTTTTCCTTGATCGCCACGAGCACCTGGCCGAACGGCGAATGCACGATGCGCACGATCAGCGCGAACGCCAGCACCATCACCACGAGCACGACGTAGTAGAGCGAGACGTCGGAGTCGAGCGAGAGCACGCCGAACAGCTTGCCGCGCGGCACGCCCTGCAGACCGTCCTCGCCATGCGTGAACGGCGCCTGCAGGAACACGAAGTAGACCATCTGCGCGAGCGCGAGCGTGACCATCGCGAAGTAGATGCCCTGGCGCCGGATCGCGAACAACCCGACGATCAAGCCGAGCAGCGTGGCCACGGCCGTGCCCGCGAGCACGCCGAGCTCGGGCGTGAAGCCGAGCGTCTGCACCGCGTAACCCGTGGCATAACCGGCGCTCGCGAGGAACATGGCGTGCCCGAACGAGAGCAGCCCGGTATAGCCGATCAGCAGATTGAACGCCGCCGCGAACAACGCGAAGCACATCACCTTCATCACGAAGAGCGGATACAGCCCGACGAACGGCCCCGCGATCAGGCCGATCAGCAATAACCCATACAGCGCTTTTCTTTGCATCATCGTTCCTTGCCGAAGAGGCCAGCGGGGCGAATCAGCAGCACGATCGCCATGATCACGAACACCACGGTCGCCGACGCCTCGGGCCAGAACACGCGCGTGAAGCCTTCGATCACGCCGAGCAGCAACCCCGTGAGGATCGAGCCCATGATCGAGCCCATGCCGCCGATCACGACCACGGCGAACACGGTGATGATCATCGGCTGGCCCATGAGCGGCGACACCTGGATCACGGGCGCGGCGAGCACGCCCGCGAACGCCGCGAGCGCCACGCCGAAGCCGTAGGTGAGCGTGATCATGAGCGGCACGTTGATGCCGAACGCCTCCACGAGTTTCGGGTTCTCGGTGCCCGCGCGCAGATAGGCGCCCAGCCGGGTCTTCTCGATCACGAACCACGTGGCGAAGCACACCGCGAGCGACGCCACCACGACCCACGCGCGATAGTTGGGCAGATACATGAAGCCGAGATTGGTGGCGCCCGAAAGCAGATCGGGCGTGTCGTACGGTTGCCCCGACGCGCCGTAGATCGAGCGGAACACGCCCTCCACCACGAGCGTCAGACCGAAGGTCAGCAGGAGTCCGTACAAATGATCGAGCCGATACAGCCAACGCAGCATCGAGCGCTCGATCACCACGCCGATCAGTCCCACCACGAGCGGCGCGATGACGAGCATCGCCCAGTACGGCAGATTGAAATAGGCGAGGCCCATCCACGTGAGCATCGCGCCCAGCATGAACAACGCGCCGTGCGCGAAGTTGATCACGTTGAGCATGCCGAAGATCACCGCGAGGCCAAGGCTCAGGATCGCGTAGAACGAGCCGTTCACCAGCCCGAGCAACAACTGGCTCAGCATTGCCGGAAGCGGAATGCCAAAGATCGTCATGAAAGCCGCCTCTGAAGGCACGAATAACGGTTTGCGCACGCATGCGGCGTCCGGCGCGAATGGCCGCCGAACGCCGCACACCACCATCGCATCACACGCGCGCGCTTACTTCCACAGCGCGCACTTCGATTCCGCCTTGGTCGTGTACGCCTGCTCGCCCGGAATCGTCTGCACGACCTTGTACAGATCCCACGGCCCCTTCGACTCGGACGGCTTCTTCACCTCGACGAGATACATGTCGTGGATCAGCACGCCGTCCTGGCGGATATAGCCGTTGCTCGTGTAGAAGTCGTTGATCTTCGTTTTCTTCAGCTGCGCCATGACCTTGTCGGCGTCGGTCGAACCCACGGCCTGCACCGCCTTCAGGTAGTTCATCACCACCGAATAGTCGGCGGCCTGAAGTTCCGACGGTTCCTTCTTCGTCTGCTCGTAATAGCGCTGCGCCCACTTGCGCGTGGCGTCGTTCTGATCCCAGTACCAGCCCGTCGTGAGCACGAGGCCCTGCGTGGTCTCGAGCCCGAGGCTCTTCACGTCGGGCAGGAACATCAGCAGCGCGGCGATCTTCATCGACTTGGTAATGCCGAATTCCTTGGCCGCCTTGATCGAGTTGACCGAGTCGCCGCCCGCGTTCGCGAGGCCGAGCACCTGGGCCTTCGACGCCTGCGCCTGCAACAGGAACGACGAGAAGTCCGAGGCCGAAAGCGGATGCCGCACTTCGCCGAGCACCTGGCCGCCGTTCGCCTTCACGACGTCGGCCGTGTTCTTTTCGAGCGACTTGCCAAACGCGTAGTCGGCGGTGAGGAAGAACCAGCTCTTGCCGCCCTGCTTGACCACGGCGAGGCCCGTGCCCTTGGCGAGCGCGACCGTGTCGTAGCCGTAGTGCACCGTGTAGGGCGTGCACTGCTCGTTGGTGAGCGCGTCCGTGCCCGCGCCCGTGTTGAAGTAGACGCGTTTCTTCTCGTTCGCGACCTGGTTCATCGAGAGCGCCGTGGCCGAGTTCGTGCCGCCGAGCAGCATGTCGAGGCCGTCGCGGTCCATCCATTCGCGCGCCTTCGACGCGGCGATGTCCGCCTTGTTCTGGTGGTCCGCGTAGAGGATCTCGATCGGCTTGCCGTTGACCTTGCCGCCGAAGTCGGCGATCGCCATCTTGATCGCGGTGAGGCCGCCCTGGCCGTCGTCGTCGGCATACAGACCCGACATGTCGGTGATGAAGCCGATCTTCACCGCGTTGTCGGCGGCTTGCGCGTTCCCCGCGCAGAACGCCGTGGCGGCCGCCGTAGCGGCGAACAGTGCCGCGAGCCGCGCGAACGTGGTTTTCTTCATTGCAGTCTCCTTGGTTGCGTTGTTATTCAGGAACACTTCATGAACTGACTCAGGCAAGACGACGCGCGCGGCAGAGTGGTGTCGCGCGGAAAAACCAGACAGGAACCTAGACGCCCAGCAGATCGTGCAGCACCGGCATCTTGCTTTCGAGCTCGGCCGTGCCGAAATGCTCGACGATGCGCCCGTGCTCCATCACGTAGAAGCGGTCCGCGAGCGGCGCCGCGAAACGGAAGTTCTGCTCGACCATGACGATGGTGTAGCCGCGCGCCTTGAGCGTGACGATCATGCGCGCGAGCGTCTGCACGATCACGGGCGCGAGACCTTCGGAGATCTCGTCGAGCAACAGCAGATTCGCGCCCGTGCGCAGGATGCGCGCAACGGCCAGCATCTGCTGCTCGCCGCCCGAGAGCCGCGTGCCGGGGCTATGACGGCGTTCCGCGAGATTCGGGAACATCGTGTAGATCTCGTCGAGCGACATGCCTTGCGCGAGACCCTCGGCGGATTTCGCTTTCATGCCGATGTTCGGCGGCAGCAGCAGATTCTCTTCGCACGACAAGCTGGAAAAGATGCCGCGCTCTTCCGGGCAATAGCCCACGCCGCAATGCGCGATGCGATAGGTCGGCATCTGGATGGTTTCGCGCCCGCCCACGCGGATCGACCCCGTGCGCCGCCCCGTGAGGCCCATGATCGCGCGCAGCGTGGTCGTGCGCCCCGCCCCGTTGCGCCCGAGCAGCGTGACCACCTCGCCGCGCGCCACGCTCAGATCGACGCCATGCAGGATGTGCGACTCGCCGTACCACGTTTGCAACCCGGCGATCTCCAGCGCCTGCGCCGCGCCCGCGGCCGTTTCGGCGAGCACCGGGCTTTCCGTCATGGTGTTCATGCGTGCGCTCCCGCGAGCGCCGCGTCCGCGCTGCCCATGTAGGCTTCGGCCACGAGCGGATTCTTCGAGACTTCGGCGTAGCTGCCTTCGGCCAGCACTTCGCCGCGTTGCAGCACGGTGATGGTGTCGGAGATGCCGGCGATCACATTCATGTTGTGCTCGACCATCAGGATCGTGCGCCCCGCCGAGACCTTCTTGATGAGCGCCGTCACGCGGTCGACGTCCTCGTGACCCATGCCCTGGGTCGGCTCGTCGAGCAGCATGAGTTCGGGCTCCATGGCGAGCGTGGTCGCGATCTCGAGCGCGCGCTTGCGGCCGTAGGCGAGTTCGACGGTCGGCACGTCGGCGAAATCCGTGAGGCCCACCTGCGTGAGCAGGTCCATCGCGCGGTCGTTGAGTTCGGCGAGCGAGCGCTCGGTTTTCCAGAAGTGATACGCGGTGCCGAGCGTGCGCTGCAAGCCGATGCGCACGTTCTGCAACGCGGTGAGATGCGGGAACACGGCCGAGATCTGGAACGAGCGGATAATGCCGCGCCGCGCGATCTGCGCCGGCCGCTCGCTGGTGATGTCGATGCCGTTGAACACGATGCGCCCCGCGCTCGGCACGAGGAACTTCGTGAGCAGATTGAAACAGGTGGTCTTGCCCGCGCCGTTCGGTCCGATGAGCGCGTGTATCGAACCGCGGCACACGCGCAGGTTCACGCCGTTCACGGCCGTGAAGCCCTTGAACTGTTTCGTGAGGTCGCGCGTCTCCAGAATCGTGTCGCCGAGAATCATGTCCCCTTCCACGCGAAGTAAGGCGTAACACTGAAGACCTGCAAGCGTGCGGATCTCGCACGACGAGGTCCGGCGCGGACGTTCCGGCGCGCCTCCCGCTGCGCGCCACGCGCGCTGCCGACTTTTGTTTCACCGCATTGTCGCGCCAATGATGCAGCGCAATCATTGGGATTTGCACTTAATCGCGGCCCGAGCTCCGCACGCGCCTTCGACTGAACACTTACAGATAGATTCACGCAATATGCGCGCAAGTTAGACGAAGATGCGCCATACATCACCGTTTACCCGGAATGTGAGGAATGCATAAAACCCCGCGCGGAACCGGACCTTCCGCACGGGGTTTTTTGTTGCGCACGAATCACACGGTCGAGAGCGTCGCGGCCGTTCGCGCCTCCACGATCGCGGGCGCGCCCTCGCGGCGATCGGCGCGCATCATCTCCGCAGCGCGTTCGGCGATCATCAGCGTGGGCGAATTCGTGTTGCCGGAGGTAATGGTCGGCATCACCGAGGCATCCACCACGCGCAAGCCCGCCACGCCGCGCACGCGCAGCCGCGCGTCGACCACGGCGTCGGCGTCGTCGGGGCGGCCCATGCGGCAGGTGCCCACGGGGTGGAAAATCGTCGTGCCGATGTTGCCCGCCGCTTCGCGCAATTCCTCGTCGGTCTGATAGGCGAGGCCCGGCAGGATCTCGTGCGGCTGATAACGCGCGAGCGCCGCCGAAGCCGCAATGCGCCGCGTGAGCCGCAGCGAATTCGCGGCCACGCTGAGGTCGTGATCCGTCGCCAGATAATTGGGCGCGATCGCGGGCGCCTGCAACGGGTCCGCCGACACCGCGTGAATGCTGCCGCGCGACGTGGGCCGCAGGTTGCACACCGAAGCCGTGAACGCGTTGAAGCGATGCAGCGGCTCGCCGAAACGATCGAGCGAGAGCGGCTGCACGTGGTATTGCAGATCGGGGCGCGTGAGTTCGGGGTCGTCGGGATTCGACTTCGCGAACGCGCCCAGTTGCGAGGGCGCCATCGACATCGGCCCGCTTTGCATCAGCGCGTATTGCATGCCGATCATGAGCTTGCCCCACCAATGCGCCGAAGCCGTATTCAGCGTGCGCACGCCGTTCACGCGATACGCCATGCGCAATTGCAGGTGATCCTGCAGGTTTTCGCCCACGCCGCGCAGGTCCTGCACGACGCTCACGCCGAGTTGCGCGAGCCGCCCGGCCTCGCCGATGCCCGACAGCTCCAGCAGCTTGGGCGAATTCACGGCGCCCGCGCTGAGGATTACCTCGCAGCGCGCCCGCGCGACGTAGGGCACGTCGCCGCGATATTCGACGCCCACGCAGCGTTTGCCCTCGAAGATCACGCGTTCCGTGAGCGCGCCCGTGACGACGGTGAGATTGGGCCGTTTCATTGCCGCGCGCAGAAACGCCTTCGCGGCGTTCCAGCGGATGCCGCGTTTCTGGTTCACCTCGAAATAACCGATGCCGCTGTTGTCGCCGCGATTGAAGTCGTCGGTGGCGGCAATGCCCTGCTCCTGCGCGGCGCGCGAAAACGATTCGAGAATTTCCCACTTGAGGCGCTGTTTTTCGACGCGCCATTCGCCGCCCGCGCCGTGAAACTCGCTCGCTCCGCCGTGGTGGTCTTCGCTGCGGCGAAACACGGGCAGCACGCTGTCCCAGGACCAACCGGCGTCGCCCGTGGCGCGCGCCCAGCCGTCGTAGTCGTCGCGCTGGCCGCGCATGTAGATCATGCCGTTGATCGACGACGATCCGCCGAGCACGCGCCCGCGCGGATACGCGAGGGCGCGGCCGTTGAGGCCTTTTTCGGCGGCGGTCTTGTAGAGCCAGTCGGTGCGCGGATTGCCGATGCAATACAGATAGCCGACCGGAATGTGGATCCAGTGATAGTCGTCCTTGCCGCCTGCCTCGATGAGCAGGACGGTGACGTCGGCGTCTTCGGTGAGCCGGTTGGCGAGCACGCAGCCCGCCGTGCCGGCGCCCACGATCACGTAATCGAACTCGCCTTCGAGGCGACGTTTTGCAGCGTCTGCACTCATGGTTTGTCTCCTGTCGACTGGAGTTACTGCTTCAGCAGTTACTCCAGTCCCATGCAAAGCCGTCCTAATCGCTCGAGCGACCGATATATTTCGGTTTCCTGATGATGCGCCCGGCGCCGTCACCTGCGCCTACTTCGCCACCGGCATCGTGAACTCCGCGCCCTTCGCGATGCTGTCCGGCCAGCGCTGCATGATGCTCTTGTAGCGCGTATAAAAGCGCACGCCTTCCTCGCCGTACGCGTGATGGTCGCCGAACAGCGAGCGCTTCCAGCCGCCGAACGAATGCCACGCCATCGGCACGGGAATCGGCACGTTGATGCCCACCATCCCCACCTTGATCTGCCGCGAGAACGCACGCGCCACGCCGCCATCGGAGGTGAAACATGAAACACCGTTGCCGAACTCGTGCGCGTTGATGAGATCGACCGCGCTCGCGAAATCCGCCACGCGCACGACCGAAAGCACCGGCCCGAAAATCTCGTCCTTGTAGATCGTCATGTCGGTGGCGACGTGATCGAACAGCGTGCCGCCCAGGAAGAAACCCTCCTCGTGACCCTGCACGCTGTGCCCGCGCCCATCCACCACGAGCTTCGCGCCCGCCGTGACGCCCGCCTCGATATAGCCTTCCACTTTCGCGCGATGCGCGCCCGTGACGAGCGGCCCCATTTCCGAGTTGCCGTCCATGCCGCTGCCGATCTGCAGCGACTGCACGCGCGGCGTGAGACGCTCGATCAGTTCGTCGGCGATATGGCCCACGGCCACCGCCACCGAGATCGCCATGCAGCGCTCGCCCGCCGAGCCGTACGCCGCGCCAATCAGCGCATCCACGGCCTGGTCGAGATCGGCGTCGGGCATCACGACGAGGTGGTTCTTCGCGCCGCCCAGCGCCTGCACGCGCTTGCCGTGCTTCGTGCCTTCCGTGTAGATGTATTCGGCGATGGGCGTCGAACCCACGAACGAGAGCGCGGCGACGTCGGGATGCGCGAGCAGCGCGTCGACCGCCGTTTTATCGCCGTGCACGACGTTGAACACGCCGTCGGGCAGACCCGCTTCCTTGAGCAGTTCTGCGAGCCGCAGCGAAGCCGACGGATCGCGCTCGGAAGGCTTCAGCACGAAGGTGTTGCCGCACGCGAGCGCGACCGGGAACATCCAGCACGGCACCATCATCGGAAAGTTGAACGGCGTGATGCCCGCGACCACGCCGAGCGGCTGGCGCAGATTCCAGTTGTCGATGCCGCCGCCAATCTGATCGGTGAAATCGGTCTTGAGCAGGTTGGGAATGCCGCACGCGAACTCGACCACTTCGATGCCGCGCATGACCTCGCCTTTCGCATCCGAGAACACCTTGCCGTGCTCGCGCGTGATGAGTTCGGCCAGTTCGTCGTGATGCTGGTCGAGCAGATCCTTGAACTTGAAGAGGATGCGCGCGCGTTTGATGGGCGGCGTTTCGGCCCATGCCACGGAGGCGGCCTGCGCGGCGGCCACGGCCGCGTCGACTTCGGCCACGCTCGCGAGCGGCACGCGCGCACTGACCTTGCCGAACGCGGGATTGAAGACTTCGCCGAATCGCTCGCTCGTGCCCGCCACCGGCTTGCCGTTGATGAAATGCGTGAGCGTGCGCACGCCCGCCTCGCTTTGATGTGTCTCGCCCATATGTGCCTCTTTCGTGGAGGAATCTGTATGCAGCTACGGATGCGGTTTCAGCGCGGCTCCCGTGCTTCCGCGGTGTTTCTCGCCGTACTTCTGCTGAAAGCTTAGGCGCAACCCGGACAACTAGCGTAATCGCGAGGCACACGCGCGATCCAATGATTAATGCTCAATTGCGATATAAGCCGGTTTAATATCAGCGCATGGACCTGACCTTGCTTCGCGCTTTCGTCACGGTCGCGCGCGAGGGCAACCTCACGCGCGCGGCCGCGCATCTGCATCTCACGCAACCGGCCGTGAGCTTGCAGATCAAGCATTTGCAGGAAACGCTCGGCGTCACGCTGTTCACGCGCACCTCGCACGGCCTCGCGCTCACGCGCGACGGCCAGGCGCTGCTGCCGCACGCCGAACGCGCGCTCGCCGCCGCCGGCGACGTGCTGCGCGCCGCTGCTGCGCTGCGGCATGAAGTGCGCGGGCGCCTGCGTATCGGCACGATCCTCGACCCCGCGTTTCTGCGGCTGGGCGGCTTTCTGCGCGAACTCGTGGAAACCTGGCCGCAGATCGAAACGGCGCTGCGCCACGGCATGTCGGGCTGGGTGCTCGACCAGTTGCGTTCGCGCGAACTCGACGTCGGGTATTACATTGGCCGCCCCGCTCCCGACGAAGCGTTTCACGCGCTCACGCTCACGCGCTTCCAGTACCGCGTGCTGGCACCCGCCGGCTGGAAGGATCGCGTGAAGGGCGCGCGCGACTGGCGCTCGCTCGCGGCGCTGCCGTGGATCTGGACGCCGCCCGCCTCCGCTCACAATCGTCTGCTCACCACCTTGTTCGAAGCCGCGCAGGCGAAGCCCGTGAAGGTTGCCGAAGTGGATCAGGAACCGTCGATGCTCGATCTCGTGAAGTCGGGCGTGGGACTCTCGCTCGCGCGCGACGCGATCGCCATTGCCGAGGCGCATGCGCACGCGCTCACCATCGTCGAAGGCGTGACGGTGCCCACCGAACTCACCTTCGTCACGCTCGCCGCGCGCCGCGACGAGCCCGTGATCGCGGCGGCGCTCAAGGCGATCGAAACGCAATGGGCGATATGACGCGATGTGGGCAGAACACGCGCGCGGGAAAGCCCTCGCGATATGAGCCGCGCTCATGACGGCGCACGCTCGATGCGCGGGAATCGCGCATTCGTCATCCGCCATCGCCCTCGCCTGCGCTTTCGCGCGTCACGCGTCGCACTTCGCACTTCGCACTTCGGCCGCCGCCGGTCGCCCGCCACCCGCCGCCGGTCGCGAGGCGTCGAACGCGATTTATCGATCATGCCGATGACCGTGTAACTGCGCTGTCACGCGAGTTTTGCTAGATTGGGCGTTCGCTCCGCGTTTTCGTCACGCTTTTGGCGTGCGTCCCATCACGCCGAAGGCGTGCCACCTCCATCGTTCCCTCGTGCTACAGGAGCTTGCATGGCCCGCAACATCGAAATCAAAGCCCGCGCCCGTCAGTTCGACGCTCTGCGCGACCGCGCCGCCCAGCTCGCGCCGGACGCGCCGCTCATCTTCCGTCAGCAGGACTTCTTCTACGACGTGCCGCGCGGCCGTCTGAAGCTGCGCCAGTTCGACGACGGCACGCCGCCCGAACTGATCTTTTATCAGCGCGACGACCGCGAAGGACCGAAGGCGTCGTACTACACGCGCAGCCCCGTGACCAATGCGGAAGCGATGCACTCGCTGCTCGCCACGGCGCTCACCACGCGCGGCATCGTCTCGAAGGAGCGCCACGTGTATCTCGCGGGACGCACGCGCATTCACCTCGACCGCGTGGACGGTCTCGGCGACTTCGTGGAACTCGAAGTCGTGCTCGGCCCCGACGACGACGAGCAAGGCGGCGAAGCCGAAGCCCACGAGATGTTCGCGAAGCTCGGCGTGGCGGAAAGCGATCTCGTCTCGGTCGCCTATGTCGATCTGCTGAACACCGCGAACGCGAACGCCGCGTAAGGCGTCCGCACGGGCAAGCGTCGAGACCGCCTCAAGGCGCCGGCGCGCCCGGCTCCAGATGCCCGAGCGGCAGCGGCCCATTGCGCTTGAATGTCGTGAGCACGATGTTCGAGCGCACGCTGTCCACCCCGGGCACGCGCATGAGCTTCTTCATGACGAAGGTCGACAGCGCGTTCAGATCGGGCGCGACGATGCGCAGCAGATAGTCGGCGTCGCCCACCACCGCATGACATTCGAGCACTTCGGGCAGCACGTCGATCTGCTGCTGGAACTGCTCGATGATCGAATCCCCGTGATGCTTGAGCTTGAGGCTCGTGAACGCCGTCACGCCCAGCCCGAGCTTCTCCGGCCGCAACACCACGCGATAGCCGTCGATCACCCCCGCCGCCTCCAGACGCTGCAGGCGCCGCCCGATCTGCGAAGGCGAAAGCGGCACCTGTTCGCCGAGTTGCTGATGCGTGGCGCGGCCGAAGCGCTGAAGCACGTCGAGCAGCGCGAGATCGAAGTGATCGAGTTCGAGCATGATGGAAATCTGCATGTAAATGGCTTAATACGCGTAATTATTGCATATTTACGCACTATCTCATTGAAAATGCGCGCATACCGCGTGCCTCCCGCTCTAGACTTTCAGGCTTTGACCAGCCTCGAGTGGAGCACCCAGCATGGCCGCCGCAACCGCGAAACTGCAGGAGCAGTTCGACGCGGGTCTCACCACCCGTCCCGACTTCACGATCGACCAGCCGTACGAGCGTTATAGCGCGGCCGATCACGCCGTCTGGGACCTGTTGTACCGCCGCCAACGCGCGCTGCTCGAAGGCCGCGCCTGCGACGCGTTTATCGAAGGCGCGCTGCGCATCGGCCTGAACGTCGCGCACGTGCCTTCGTTCGAGGCGGTGAGCGAGCGCCTGATGGCGGCCACGGGCTGGCGTATCGTCGCGGTGCCGGGCCTCGTGCCCGACCGCATCTTCTTCGAGCATCTCGCGAACCGCCGCTTTCCGGTGACCTGGTGGATGCGCCGTCCCGACCAGCTCGACTATCTGCAGGAGCCGGACTGCTTCCACGACCTGTTCGGCCACGTGCCGCTCCTTGCCGACCCCGTTTTCGCCGATGCCATCCAGGCCTACGGTCGCGCCGCGCTCGGCGTGGAAGCCCGCGCGCTGCCGCTGCTCGCGCGCCTCTACTGGTACACCGTGGAATTCGGCTTGATGCGCGAACCGAACGCGCCCAACGGCGTGAAGATCTACGGCGCGGGCATCGTCTCCAGCAAGGGCGAAACGCTGTATAGCGTGGAAAGCGCCGCGCCCAACCGGCTCGCGTTCGATCTCGACCGCGTGCTGCACACGCGTTATCGCATCGACACGTTCCAGAAAACCTACTTCGTGATCGATTCGTTCGCACAGCTATTCGACGCGCTCGGCGCCGGGATCGAGTCGCGGCTCGGCAGTGCGGCGCGCCTGATCGACGTCGCGCCGCACGCCGCCGGCGACGTGCTGCCCGGCGACATCGTCATCACGCGCGGCACGCGCGAAGGCTGGCCGGCCGGCGACGACATGTGACGGACGACGCGCGAGGCGAGCGGCGCATCACGCCGGCCGCGCGCATCCGCAAAAACATCGACAATTCCTTGATGCGGCGGGCGCAACGCATGCGCGTTCGCGGGCGTCCCGCTGTTTCCTTCCACGTCCGATACGAGGTGTCATCATGATCAACCGACTCACATCCGAAGAGCGCACGCAGCAACTTGCCACGCTGCGCGACTGGCAGGCCGTCGCGGGCCGCGACGCGATCCAGCGTCAGCTCAAGTTCGCCGACTTCAACGCCGCGTTCGGCTTCATGACGCGCGTGGCGATCAAGGCGCAGGAAATGGATCACCATCCCGAGTGGTTCAACGTCTACAACCGCGTGGAGATCACGCTCTCGACGCACGAGGCGGACGGCCTCACCACGCGCGACCTCGAGCTGGCGCGCTTCATCGATTCGATCGCGCCCGACGCTTGAACCCGCAACGACCGCACGACAACTGCGCAGCGACGGCGCGGCGGCAACGCAAAAACCGCGCACCCCGCGCGCAAGGTCGTTCGGCAACGTCTATGCTGGAATGAAAGCCTTTTGCAAAGCATCAGGGGTCCAAACCTTCAGTTCTAGAGGCTGTTGTTAAGGGACACGTAAGACTGCGTCACGGCACGCGCAAACAGGTCCAAAACGTCACTGTCCCTTCCGGTGTCAGGACCGTCCTACGCTGTACAATCAGCGACGCATAGGGCCTGGAGCGCGCTCCGGGCACAACGTGAGTTCATCGTCGCTCGAAGGCGAGCGGTTGCGCACGAGTGGCGCGCGGCTTTGGGTTCGATGATCGAAATATCGGACATGTGGATCGTGATCGTGCAACTGTCGCACGCGGCGCCGCCCGGTCGCCGCATCCCTGCGCTGTTTCCTGTCGCGAGCGACGCTTCGCGAACTGCCTGCCTGAACGCTAAACCTTTTGTACTTGAGCGAATCCCATGCGACTCCTTCTGATCGAAGACGACCGCCCCATCGCACGCGGTATCCAGTCCAGCCTCGAACAAGCCGGCTTCACGGTCGACATGGTCCACGACGGCATCTTCGCCGAACAGGCTCTCACGCAAAACCGTCATGAGCTGGTGATCCTCGACCTCGGCTTGCCGGGCATCGACGGCATGACGCTGCTCTCGCGCTTTCGCCAAAGCAACCGTCACACGCCCGTGATCGTGCTGACCGCGCGCGACGAACTCAACGACCGCGTCCAGGGCCTCAATTCGGGCGCCGACGACTACATGCTCAAGCCGTTCGAGCCGGCCGAACTCGAAGCGCGCATTCGCGCCGTGATGCGCCGCAGCGGCCCGCACGGCGACGTGCCGCGCCCCGAAGTTTCGCTGGGCGGCGTGCGCCTGTCGGGCGTCGACCGCCGCATCTTCAACGACGACAAGCCGCTCGAACTCTCGCCGCGCGAATTCGCCGTGCTGGAAATGCTGCTGCTGCGTCACGGCCGCGTGGTGAGCAAGGCGCAACTGCAGGATCACCTCACGCATTTCGGCGGCGATCTGGGCGACACCGCCATTGAAGTCTACGTGCACCGCGTGCGTAAAAAGCTCGAGAGCTGCCGGGTGGAAATCGTCACGGTGCGCGGCTTCGGCTATCTGCTCCAGGAAATCCGCCAGGCGGCCTGAGGCCGCGCCAGACCGGCCACCGGCGCGCTACACGCGCTGATCGAGCCTCTCGATGGGCAAGGCCAGCCGCGCTCCACCGCGCGGCCTGGCTGGCGCCACGCGCCCGGGCGGGCGCTTTCGGGCCGCTTGCGCACTCGCCGCGCGGCCCGCGTACAATGACCGATGCCGTGTGGATCGCAGCCCAGCGCGCGATCCGCGCCTTGTCCATCGTCGCCTGAAACCGCCCGCCACCATCATGTCCCAACCGGCCGCAACGAGTCTGCGGCGCACCCTGCTGCGGCGCCTCGCCGCCCCGCTCTCGCTGCTCGCGCTCATGAGCGGTTTGATCGCCTATTGGCTGGCGTGGCAATACACGCAACACGTGGTCGATCGCTCGCTCGCCGACCTCGCCACGGCCATCTCGCGACAGATCCAGATTGCCGGCGCCGACGCGCCCGAGAGCGTGCCGCCGCTCGCGCAAGCCATGTTCTCCGACCCCGTCGAGCACCTCGTCTATCGCATCAGCAACGGCGACACCGAAATCGCCGGCGACCACGACCTGCCGCTGCAAGGCACCAACGTGCGCCGCATGCACTACGCGTACGTGTTCGAAACCGTCTACAAGGGCGTGAGCGTGCGCGTGGCGCAAGTGCGCGTGCCGCAGCCCACCGGCAACCCCATCGTCGTGGAAGTGGGTCAGCCCGTGCATCACCGCTTTCGTATCGCCGCCGAGTTTCTCGTCGCGATCATGATGCCGCTGCTGCTGTTGCTGCTCGCGGGCTGGGTGATCGTGTGGCGTGTGGTGAACCAGCAGCTCAACCCGCTCACCGCCCTCGCCGACTCGCTCAACCGTCAGACGCACACCTCGCTCGAGCCAGTCGACGAAACCTATGTGCCGGTCGAGATCCGGCCGCTCACCGGCGCGCTCAACGCGCTGCTCGGGCGCCTGAAGACCGCGCTCGAGGGCCAGCGCAAGTTCATCGCCGACGCCGCGCATCAATTGCGTACGCCGCTCACCGCCGTGAAGCTGCACGCGGAGCAGGCCGTGAACGCGCGCGAGCCGCAAAAGGTCAGCGACGCCGTGCGCGAGTTGCGTGCCGCCGCGGACCGCGCGGTGCGTCTCTCGAATCAGCTGCTCTCGCTCGCGCGGGCGGAGCCGGGCGAACAGGCGGCGCGTTTCGTCGATATCGACATGGCCGCGCTCGCGTTCGAGACCGGCGCGGAATGGGTGCCGCGCGCGCTCGCCTGGCATGTCGACCTGGGCTTCCAGCGTCTCGACGATCCCGACAACGACACGCCGCTGATGGCGCGCGGCAATCCCGTGCTGCTGCACGAAGTGATCGCCAATCTGCTCGACAACGCGCTCAAGTATCTGCCGCCCGCGCGCGCCGAAGGCGGCCGCATTACCGTGACGGTCTCGCAGTCGCTCGTCGAAGGCGTGCCGATGGCCGAGATCGTCGTGGAGGACAACGGCCGCGGCGTGCCCGGCGCCCAGCAAGCCGATCTCTTCAAACGCTTCTTCCGCGGCGACGGTCAGACCGAGAGCGGCGTGGATAGCGGCGCGGGCCTCGGTCTCGCCATCGTCCACGACATCATGACGTTGCATCGCGGCAGCGTGCATTACGAAGACGCGCCCGACGGCGGCGCGCGCTTCATCGTGCGGGTGCCGCTCACGAGCCGCCGCGCATTGCCGCTGAAGGACAGGCCCGCGAACCACGCGAAGGACGCGAAAGACGCGAGGGACGCGAAGGACCTCGAGGAAGCGGACATCGACGAAACGCAGGACGCGCCGCAAGACGCGAACAAGCCCGCGCACCAGACGAGCATCGACTAAGCGAATCGTCGCGCGGGTTGTGTGTCTGCCTCAGCGCGCAATAAAAAAGGGCCGCTCGATGCGGCCCTTCTCATTTTCCAGCAGCGCAACGCTCAACGCGCATCGCGCTCACTTCTTCTTTTTGCTCTTCTTCGCACCCTTGTCCTTCTCTTTCTCGGGCGGCGCGAGCATGGTGCCGCGGCACTTGCGCGCGCCGCAGCGGCATTCGTATTCGCGCTTGAGCTTCTTGGTCTGCTTCGCGTCGATCACGAGACCGTAGTCGTAGAACAGTTCCTCGCCTTCGGCGATGTCGTTCAGCGCGTGAATGTAGACGTGGCCTTCGATCTCTTCGGCTTCGCAGTTCGGCGCGCACGAATGGTTGATCCAGCGCGCGCTGTTGCCGTTCACCTTGCCGTCGATCACGTCGCCTTCTTCGAGCGCGAAGTAGAACGTGTGATTCGGTTCGTCGGGATTATGCGGATGACGCCGCAGCGCTTCCTTCCACGAAATGCGCTCGCCCTTGTATTCGATCAGCCGCTCGCCCGCGGCGATCGGCGCTGCCGCAAACACGCCCTTGCCGTGCACGCCCGACTGGCGCACGACGATCCTGCGTCCGCTCATTGATGAGTCCTTGTGAAGTACCGAGGGGAGACCGTTCCGACGCTGCGAGCGCCGCACGCGCCCTGCGCGGATTCATTCTCACGCCGTCTTGTGCCGCTTGATTCGCTGACGATCGATCCGCGCGACGGTCTGCGTAACCGCCGCCGGGGCCGCGCGTTGCATGAGTCCTCATGCAAACGCGGCGCCACGTGGGCGCCGCGCTCATGCGACGCTCCGCGCGCCACAGACGGCATCGTACACGCTCGCGCGGGCTTCGTTCAACCCGTGCGGCGTTCAACGCTACGCGAGCCGCACCGCGATACCTGCACGCGGCGCACTGCGCGCATCAACGTTGGCCCAGCGTCGTCTCGCCGAACAGGTTCTTTTGATCGCGCGGTTGCGAGCGCCAGTACTGCGGCGGCGCGTTGACGGTCGCGCCCAGTTGCGCGGCCGCGTGCCACGGCCAGCGCGGATCGTAGAGCATGGCGCGCGCCATCGCGATCATGTCGGCGTCGCCGTCTTCGAGAATCTGGTTGGCCTGCAACGCGTCGGTGATGAGGCCCACGGCAATGGTCGGCACGCCGGTTTCGGCCTTCACCTTGCGCGCGAACTGCACCTGATAGCCGGGTCCGAGCGCGATCTTCTGCAGCGGCGAGACACCGCCCGAAGACACGTCGATCCAGTCCACGCCGCGCTGCTTGAGTTCGAGTGCGAACGCCACCGTGTCTTCCGGCGTCCAGCCGCCGTCGACCCAGTCGGTGGCGGAAACGCGCACGCCCACGGGGCGATCCGCCGGGAATTCGGCGCGTACCGCTTCGAACACTTCGAGCGGAAAACGCATGCGGTTTTCGCGCGAGCCGCCGTATTCGTCGGTGCGCTGATTCGCGATGGGCGAGAGGAATTGATGCAGCAGATAGCCGTGCGCCGCATGCACTTCGAGCGCGTCGATACCGAGCCGCGCGGCCCGCCGCGCCGTGGCCACGAACGCGTCGCGCACGCGATTCAGACCCGCGACGTCGAGCGCGAGCGGCGGCGTTTCGTCTTCCTTGTGGGGCAGCGCGGAAGGCGCGTGCGGCAACCAGCCGCCTTCGGCCACGGGGATCAGTTGACCGCCTTCCCAGGGCACGTGGCTCGACGCCTTGCGGCCCGCATGCGAGATCTGCATGGCGATGCGGATGGGCGAATGACGGCGGATCGCTTCGATCACCGGCTTGAGCGCGGCTTCGGTCACGTCGTCCCAGAGACCGAGGTCGCCGGGCGTGATGCGGCCGTCGGGTTCCACGGCCGTGGCTTCGATGCAGAGCATGGCCGCGCCCGAGAGCGCGAGATGGCCGAGATGGATCATGTGCCAGTCGGTGGCTTCGCCGCGCTCGGCGGAGTACTGGCACATCGGCGAGACGACGATGCGATTCGCGAGCGTCATGCCACGAAGTTCGAGCGGAGAAAAGAGCGTGCTCATGAAGAGTCCACGGACGGTTGGCGGAAGCGTCCGAGAATAGCACGCGTGTTTTGCGCGCGCTTGGAGCGGCCCGAGGCGCAGCGGCCGAGAGGTTGCCGCGTGGGTTGCCGTGAGGTGTGAAGGCTTCGGGCGCGATGTGTCGACGGCAGGACGTATGCGCGGAAGCTACGGCGCATGTGCGACGCGGCACGTGCGCGCGATTTCGCGCAATTGGGCGCGATCAGGCATGACTGGACACGACGGGTCACATGCGTACGCCGCGTTCGCTGCGCGCGCCGAGGCTCCGCGCATCGAGCGAGTCGCATTCGACCCGTTCGCGGTGCACGCGCTACGCGCGCGCGATTGGCGACGGGCCAATCCGGCCCATCAAGGCTGCTGGCGCGCGGCCGCGATCCCATCGACGATATCGAGCCACTCGCCGAACATGCGGCTCGCCTGCGCTTCGAGTTGCGGACCGTGGCGCGCGGTGTCGGCGCGCAACGCATTCACGTCCACGCCCGCCGCGCCGATCTCGGCCGCGTGACCGATGAGCCAGGGCTCGAAGCGATCGGCGCGCACTTCCGGATGACATTGCAGACCGAGCACGTGCTCGCCCCACGCGAACGCCTGGTTCTCGCACAGCGGCGTGGACGCGAGGCGCGTGGCGCCGTTCGGCAGGTCGAAGGTGTCGCCGTGCCAATGCAGCATGGAGGTCGCCGCGGCGTCGAGGTGCGCGAGCGGCGAGGCGCGGCCCGCGTCGGTGAGCGTGAGCGGCGTCCAGCCGATCTCGGGCTGCGGGCCCGCATACACGCGCGCACCGAGCACGCGCGCGATGAGCTGCGCGCCGAGACAGATGCCGAGCGTGGGCAGCCCCGCCGCGATGCGCTTTTCGATCATGCCGGCGAGCGGCGTGAGGGTGGGATAACGCGCGTCGTCGACGGCGTTGATCGGGCCGCCGAGAATCACCATCAGCGAAGCCGACAAGGGATTGAGCGCAGCCACGCGTGCGAAACCGACATCGACGTAACGCACGGGACGTCCACGGTCGCCGAGCACGCGCTCGAAGCTGCCGAGGTCCTCGAAATAGACATGGCGAACGGCCAATACTTCGCGATTCATCAGCACTTTCCTGGGGACGGCGGGAGAGGCCACGCACGCGAACCGGGCAGGTCCGGCGTGGCGAAGACGGTGGCGACGACAGTGGCCGTGGCGGGCGAATGGCCGCCCGGCCGTGCCAGCCTGGAACCCGCACTTCGTGTGACCGCGCCGCCTGCTATGGCAGCGCGTTCCCCGCACGAAGCGCGTGGCGCGAACGGCGTCGAACACAAGGCAGTCGCGCAGCGAGGCGCGAGGTCAGCCGCGAGTTTGCCGATCCCGCGCGCGCCGTTTGCCGTGAAAACACGCACGCGGCGCACGCAGGTAGTAAAACGCGGCACGCTTGCGCGCTTACTGCGCGAAGATCTTCCAGTTCTTTTTCTGGGTCGTCGCGTCGGCCTGCTGGTACACCGAACAGTCGAGACGCAGATCGGTATCGGCCATGTCGAGGTTCAGCAAGCTGCAGTGGCTCGGCGTCTTCTTCGAATTCTTGCTCGGCTCGAAGTGCGCGCAGGTGAGGCACATGCGGTGCTGCGGGCTGGTTTCCTGCGCTTCGAGCAGGTAGACGGTCTTGAGCAGCGTGCGATACAGCACCGATTGCTCGTCGGCCTTCAGCGTGCCGACCGCCTTCGAGAGGAAGTCCGGCCATTGCGACGCCTTCTTCGCGGCCGTGCGGCCACGCGTGGTCAGGCGCACGGCGAGCGCGCGGCCGTCGTCGAGCGCGCGGCGCTTTTCGACGAGTCCCTTGGTTTCGAGCGTGCTCACCGCGTCGCTCGTGGTGGCCGCCGTGAGTGCCGTTTCACGGGCGATCTCGCCGAGGCGCATCGGCCCCTTGCGCTGCATCAGCAGCACGAGAATTTCGCCCTGGGTAGGCGTGAGCCCTGCCCCTTCGGCCCAGTCCCACGCCTGGCTCCGCATTGCCGTGCTAAGTCGCAGCAGGCTATGGGTCACCCGCCCGGCTGCCTGCTCTCCGTATACGCCTTCGCTCATAGTCTTTCGCTGGTTTATTGGCAGCTTGCGCTGCATCGTCAGCCGCCTGTTGTTCGGCAGCCTGTGGGGAACGCCGGCGCCCGGTCTGCCCGAACGCCGCACCATCTCAAAAATTTACGGCTCGTACTGCGCAAAACGCGGTGCGCTGCCCAGTCTCGTTGCCTTGCCGCTCGAGCCCAAAACGTCCTTCCCGTCCTGATGCCTTCGCAGCAAACCGCCATTCTATGCGAGAGTGAGAAATCGCACAGCTAACTTATCCCGGCTCAATTGTGGATAACCCGTTGATAAGCGGGTGATTGCAATCGAACAACCGTCGCGCAGCGCGCGATTGGCACCGCAAACGTGTGCCGGTACGCGCCGCGGCACGCCGCCCGAATCGCCTGAAAACCCCTGAAAAATGCCCGGAAAACGCCAATTGTCGCGCGCGTTCGTGCACGCAGTCCATTGAGTTTGCAGGGATTTCGAACCTTACCCACGACCGCGTACGGATTTCGTCAGCGAACCGAACAAAAAGACTGGTCTGGATCAAAAAAGTAAGAACAACCAGGTACCTTCAGCTTGCCAAAAAAAATTCCGGGTGCGGCAAAAAAGTGTGGCCTGGTTCGCACTCCGTTGCATTCGGTCGCGCTTTTGGCGGCTTGCCGCGCCTTGGCGGCGTGCAACCTCACGAAGCTTTCAGACGGCTGAAAGCACGAAGGGCGGCACGCGGTTTCCCGCCGTGCCGCCCTTCGTCTCCCTTTCGTTCCAGAATGCGTCTTCCGGCGTTCTGGCTCTTGCCTTTATTTCGCCAAAACCGCATCACCAAAAATTACTCAGTGGTCCTTGAGGTTCGCCCTCGTATTGCCGTTCGTTACGAACATGGCGCGGCTCGAACTCAAGCGCGCCATTGCAGGCACTGCTGACGCACCGCCTCGTGCAGCGACTTTTCCTCGGCCACCACGTTGCGCAACCAGCTCGCGTCGTTGTTCTGCGCGCGTGCGAGCGTCGCGATTTCGGCCAGTGCGCGCGTCGAGCCGAGTGCTTCGCCGTGTGGCGCGATGGTGTCGAGCGTTTCGAGGATGTCCTCGGAAATCGTGCGACGCTCGCCCGTTTGCGGATTCACGCAGGTGCCGGCCAGACCGAATCGGCACGCCTGGAAACGGTTGAACGTGTAGACGAGGTAGTCGTCCTCGCGCGGCGTGATCGGCCGGTCGGTGAGCAGATGGCGCGCGAGCGTCTGGATGTAGCACGCGATCGCGGCCGCGCGCTCGACCGAGAGCGGCGTGTCCATCACGCGCACTTCGATCGTGCCGAAACCGGGCTTCGGGCGAATGTCCCAGTAGAAGTCTTTCATGCTGTTGACGACGCCCGTGTGCACCATCTTCGAGAAGTAGTCCTTGAAGTCTTCCCAGCTGAGCACGAACGGCGCGCGGCCCGACAACGGGAACGCGAACACGGAATTCAGGCGGGCCGAATGGAAGCCCGTGTCCACGCCCTGCACGTACGGCGAGGACGCCGAGAGCGCGATGAAATGCGGAATGAAGCGCGAAAGCGAATGCAGCAGGAACAGTGCGCTGTCGGCGTCGGGGCAACCGATATGCACGTGCTGGCCGAACACCGTGAACTGCTTCGCGAGATAGCCGTACAGCTCCGACAGATACTGAAAGCGCGGGGTATCGACGATACGCCGGTCGCTCCATTGCTGGAACGCGTGCGTCCCGCCGCCGCACAGCCCGACGTTGAGCCGGTCGGCCGCGGCCACCAGCACGTCGCGAATCTTGCGCAGGTCGGTGACGGCCTGCTCGTGGTGCGTGCAGATACCGGTGGACAGCTCGATCATGCTTTCGGTGATTTCGGGCGTGATGTTGCCCGGAATCTCCTGATCCTTGATGAGCCGCATGATGTCGCTGCCCGCTTTGGTCAGGTCGTAGTCGTGCGTGTTGACGATCTGCATTTCGAGTTCGACGCCGAACGTGAACGGCTTCGAATCGACAAATGTTTCTAGTGACATGGCGTCCCCTGTTGGACGGCGCGATGCCCGCGCGCGCGACTGCGCTGCGGGCCCGCGCGATGTGGCAAGGCGGCGCGCGCGGCAGCGCCATTCAGCGCCGCCGCGCGCACCGCGTCTTTCATGGTTCGTCGCGTTCGCCGACGAGCGCGAGCACGCGGTACACGACCCACGGCGCGAACAGCTGGAGCACGACGATCGCGCACAGAATGATGGCGCGCAGGCTCGGATCGAAGTTCGGATAGAGGTCGTAAGTATCTTCGACAAGCAGGAAGGCCAGCGCCGACATTGGTGTCAGGGCGAGACCGAGCGCCACGCCCTGCTTCCATTCGAGGCCGCTCGGCTTGGCGAACATCAGCACGCCGAGGAGCTTGGCCACGAGCCGCGCGACGATCAGCCCCGCCGCCGCGAGCCCGCCCACCGCAATGTCGTGCCACTGGAACGTGGTGAGCGTGAGCACGAACAGAATCACGGTGAGCAGCCACCCGGCCGTGCCGAAGTGCTGCGGCCACAGCTGCGGGCGCGCCTCGCGATTTTTCACGATGATGCCGGCCGCGAGCAGGCTCAGGATGGTCGAGAGCTTGAGCAGATGCGCTACCGCAATCGCGAGCAGCACGAGACCGAACAGCGCGACGAACGAATGCTCGTCCTGCGGGCTCAGGCTGAAGCGCCGGTAGAACAGCGTGCAGGCGCGCGCGAGCAGATACGCGAGCACGATCGAGCCCACCAGCAGGTAGAGCGGCTGGAGGATCGTCGCGAACACGTTGCCGTAGATTTCCTGATGCAGCCAGCTCGAGGCGAGCTTTTCGATCACCACGGCATAGATGCTGTTGAGCGCCGTGAGCGTGAGCAGGCGCTGCGTGACCTGGCCTTCGGCGCGCAGCTCGACTTTGAGCTGGATCACCATGGCGGGCGAGGTGGCCATGGCGATCGACGCCACGACGATCGAGATCATCGCCGGCACGGAAAGGAACAGCAGCACGACGAGCACGAAAACGAACGTGAGCGTCGACTCGGCCACGCTGGAAAGGATCAGCCACGGGTTGCGGCGAATCCAGCGCAAATCGAGCCGGCTGCCCAGCTCGAACAGCAGCAGCCCGAGCGCGACGTCGAGCAGGGGCCGCGCGGAGGTCGCGACGTCGGCGTCGATCACGCCGAAGCCGGCCGAACCGGCAATCAAGCCGATCACGCCATAGCCCGAAATGCGCGGCAAACGCCACGCGCGATAGCAGAGCTCACCGAAGAGACCCGCGGCGAGCAACGCAAGCCCGGCCCAGAAAATACCGTCGAGCTGCAACGGCCAGGCGGGAAAGAACGAAAACGCCGACTTCATCGTGGAGGCTTCTCCTTGGCAAGAAGACAGTCCGGCTGTCCGACGTTAGAGCGACAGCGATTCGCACTCAGGGCAAGCGGCGTGCCGCGCGTCCCGAGCGCCGCTACCCGAACCGTATGCGACCCGGGGTTACCCTGGGAAACGGAGCGGATCACGGAGCGAACCACGCCGCGCCTCGTGCGCCCGCGATGCGGCGCCGACACGCGCTGAAGGCACCCGCGGCACCTGCGCGCGCCCACGCGCTCATACGCGACCGGGTTCGGTCCGACAGACAGAACCTCGCGCAGGGCGGCGGCGAGTGCGGGAACCATTGCACCGGCACGGTAGTGCGGCGAACAGCCGGTACGGGCGCGTCCTGTGCGCGGTTCTGCGCGACAGTGACGCCCGAGGTGGAGAAACGAACGCAGCCGGCTTCCTGAGCACTCAGATTCAGGTCACGCGGCATCCGTTCCTTGGATGCGTCAGCCGTTCTGATGCGGCATTCGACGCGGAAAAGTCCGGCGATTGTGCCATAGCTTTTTTGCAATTGTCCCGGCTAAACCGAAAGCCAGCGCGAAGACGGTAATTACGTCCAGTTTGCACACATTTGATGACAGTGGTGGAAAAAATGACCGGAAATTTTCCGCTGATGTCGCGTTGCGCGAGCTTGCGGTTTCGTCGCGATTCTTCAGCCGATTATCGGCCTGCGCGGTTGGGCATTCCCGATACCGGTGGCGCTAGCTTCGGGTTTACGGTTTACCGTATGTATACGTAGTAATAGTTAACAAGTCCCTGGATTTTCTGTGGATAACCCGTGTTTACCTCGGGATATCAGCGAGTTGGCGCGCGCACAACCGGACGGTTTGCATGTGCGGACCGCAAGCGCTTCGAAGAACAACTTTCTGGGGGCGCGAAGCGTCGCTCGACTTACCCCGTTTACGTCCACATCGGTTCCACACTTCGTTCGCCTGCAATCCGCGCGGTTATCCACAGCTTCGCGGGGATAACCCGTGCACGGCCCGATTGCTTACACGTCGCGTTGGCGCAGCGCCCGTTGCAGAAAGCGCGCGGGATCGAGGTGATCGGCGAGTTCGTGTTCGAGCGGCCACGGTTCGCCTTCGAGCTGCGCGGCGATCAGTTCCGCGCCCAGCGACGCCCACACGAGCCCGCGCGAGCCGAACGCGTACGCGCCGTACAGACCGTGCGCGCGCGGCAGGTCGAGCGGCCACGCGCCGGCGAGCCGTTGCGCGTCGCGGCGGGCGGCGGCTTCGTCGCCGAGCTGGCCGAGCATCGGCATGCGGTCGCTCGTCACGCAGCGAAACGCCACGCGGCCCGCGTACTGCGCCACCCGGTGTTCGTCGCAAGGCGCCTCGCCGCGGTCCCCATCGCGTTGGGCACCGGCTGGCACGGCCGCGAGTTCGGGCAGCATCTGCGCGACGCGCTCGATGTTTTCGGCATGACCGGCGGCGCGCAGGTCGGTGCCGGTGTCGTCCACTTCGTAGGTCGCGCCCACGAGCGTCACCTCTTGCGGCAGCGGCACCGCGTAGCCCTCGCCGATCACCGGCACGCGCAAGCCGTCGAGCGGACTGGCATCCACGAGCGTGAGCTGGCCGCGCACGATGCGCGTGGGCGCGTGATCGAGCGCGGCGAGACGCGAGGCGTCCTGCGCGTTCGCGAAGATCACGACGCCCGCTTGCGCGACGCGCTGCCCGGCATCGTCGAAGAGTTGCCAGTCGCTCGCGGTATCGCCGTTCTTCTCACGCTCGATACGTGCGATTCGGACACCGAAGCGCATTTCCACCTGCGCGCCGGGCAGTGCCGTGGCGTAGTCCAGTTGCGCGCGGCACAGCGAAGCGGGATCGATCGCGCCGCCGAGTGGATAGAACCAGCCGCCGTGCGCGAGCGCGACGCCCGCGATGGACTCGGCTTCCTCGCGCGAGACGGGCGTGACGAATTCCTTCGGATACCGTAACGCGGCGTCGGGCGCGCGCCCGGACGAGGCGAGCGCCGCGGCGACCGCGCGTGACTCGTCGTCGGTGGCGAGATGCAGGAGACCCGCGTTCGAGCGCACCGGCGCGTGGCCCGCCGCTTCGAGCGCGGCCCAGCGTTGCCGCGCATACAGAAAGCCCGCGCGCGTGATGCGCGAGGCGCTGTTGTCGTCGCGCGCGATGAGCGGATGAAACACGCCGGCGGGATTGCCCGAGGCCTCGCGCGCGGGCGCGTCGTTGCGCTCCACGAGCGTGACTTTCCAGCCACGCGCGGCGAGCCGTTCGACCAGCGCGCAGCCGGCCAGCCCCGCGCCCACCACCACCGCATGCCGTTCCCGGAGCGCGAGCGGCAGTGGCGGCTCGTGCCGGCGCACGCGCCAGCGCGGCGCGAAGCGGCCGACCAGCATCGCCCATTTGCCGCTCGTGCCCGCCACCTTGCGGTATTCGAAGCCGCATTGTTCGAGCGCGCGCTTCACGTCGCCGGCACTGCTCCAGGTGGCGAAGGTCGCGCCCTCGCCCGCGATGCGCGCGAGCGCCTTGAAGATCGGCAGCGACCAGAGTTCGGGATTTTTCGCGGGCGCGAAACCGTCGAGATAGATCGCGTCGGCGCGCATCCACAGTTTGGGAAACAGGTCGATGGCGTCGCCGAACGCGAGCGTGAGCGTGACGCGGCCGCCTTCGAATTCGAGCCGATGCACGCCCGGCACGAGCATGGGCCAGGCGTCGACGAGCGCTTGCGCGAGCGGCAGCGCTTTCGAATGGCCGCTCTCGTCAACGCCTGCGCCAACGTCCTTGCCAACGACGGCCCCGAGCGCCGCGCGCAGATCGTCGCGCGAAAACGGATGTTTTTCGACCGAGACGAAGTGCAGCCGCTCGCAGCGCGCCGGGTCGTCGCGCCATGCGGCCCATGTCGCGAGGAAGTTCACGCCCAGACCGAATCCCGTTTCCACCACGGTGAACACGCGCCGGTTCTGCCAGCGCTGCGGCAGTTCGTTGCCGCGCAGGAAGACGTCTTCGGCCTGCGTGAAGGCGCCCGACATGCCGTGATAGACGTCGTCGTAGTGGGGCGAAAACGGCATGCCGTCGTCGCGAAATGCGAGCGTGGCGGGAATCAGCGTGGCGGTCATGAAAAACGCTCGAGGCGGAAAAAATGCGGTGCGGGCCTCGAAGCGGTTCGCGGCGCCTTTGAAACGCGCCGCGAAGGGTGCCGCGGCGCTTGCCTGGCGCGGCCGCAATCGCTTGCTGGGCCGGGGTTTGCGGCGATGCTGCGTTGGCACGGCGCAACGCGCGAGGGGCGTTTGGCGGGGGCGATCGGGCAAAAACATCGCCGTACGCCAAAAAACCGTCCAAAACCGCGCGAAATCTTCGAAACCCTTGTCGTTATTGGGTTTGCGCTGCGCTATCATAGCAAGCGCCGCCCAGGGAAGCGGCAGCACGGCCGTTGCGGCGAAAGCGCTCATGCGCGCCGCCGCAACGCGAAACGCCGGGGAGCTCCGGGTCCGTCGCTGCTCGACGGCGCGGCACGCGTCCGTATAATCGGCGCGTTCGCGCTGTTCGTGTCAACCTAAACCAGAAAGGAACTTCTCAATGAATAAACAGGAACTGATCGATGCCGTCGCGGGACAGACGGGCGCAAGCAAGGCACAAACCGGCGAAACGCTGGACACGCTTCTCGAAGTGATCAAGAAGTCGGTGTCGAAGGGCGACGCAGTGCAGCTGATCGGCTTCGGCAGCTTCGGTTCGGGCAAGCGTGCAGCGCGTACGGGTCGCAACCCGAAGACCGGCGAAACCATCAAGATTCCCGCAGCCAAGACCGTCAAGTTCACGGCTGGCAAGGCGTTCAAGGACGCCGTCAACAAGCGCTAAGTCTTGCCGCTCCAAGTTGACACCCGCCCCTGGCGGGTTTTTTCGCCTAGTGCGGGAAAACAAAACGGCGCCTTCAAGGCGCCGTTTGTCTTTTTGCGAGGCCGGGCTGTCCGGCTCGCAGCGTTGTGTATCGACGCGATCAATGCGGACGATGCACGATCTGCCCGTCGTCATGATGGTCGTGATCGTGGTCGTCGTCGTCGAGTTCCCAGGACGGGAACGGGTCGGCGAAACCTTGCCACGCCGCGGGACCCGCTTCGTATTCGGCTTCGCTGAGCAGGCACGCGTCGAGCTTCGCCCGCCATGCGTCGCGATCGAGGTCGAGGCCGATCATCACCAGTTCCTGACGCCGGTCGCCAATGCGCGCGTCGTTCAGGTCGTCGCCGAACCAGTCGGCCGCGATCTCCTGTTCCAGCTCCGCGTCCTGCGGCCATTCCTCGCGCGGCAGCGCCGCCCACCACGTGCCCGCCGGACCGTGACGGCACACGCCGCCCGCCTGCGAAAGCGTGCCCGTCACGTCGTTGCGCGTGGCGAGCCAGAAGAAACCCTTCGAACGCAGCACGCCCTTCCATTCCTGATTCAGCAGCGCCCACAGGCGCTCGGGATGAAACGGGCGGCGCGCGCGATACACGAAATTGGCGATGCCAGATTCGCCGGCGTCATGGCGATGCGCGTGGCCGTGATCGTGCGTGGGATCGTCGCACTGCGCGTGATCGTCATCGTGGGCGTGCTCATGCTCGTGCTCGGCGCGCAGCGAAGCGAGCCAGCCCGGCGCGCTCGACGCCGCGTCGAAATCGAAGCGGCCCGTGTTGATGACGGCCTCGAGCGGCACCGCGCCGAAGCGGCTGACCACCTGCTGCGCGCGCGGATTGATGCGCGCGAGAATGCGTTGCAGATGCGCGAGTTCGTCCTCGCTCACGAGATCGGCCTTGTTGATGACGAGCACGTCGCAAAACTCCACCTGCTCGACCAGCAGTTCGACGATGGTGCGGTCGTCCTCCTCGTCTTGCGCGACGCCGCGCTCCGCGAGTTGTTCGGCGCTCGCGTAGTCGCGCAGGAAGTTGAATGCGTCGACCACCGTGACCATCGTGTCGAGGCGCGCGTGCTCGTGAAGCGCGCTCTCGCCGTCGCCGTCGAACGTCAAGCTTTCGGCGATCGGCATTGGCTCGGCCACGCCCGTGGATTCGATCACGATGGCGTCGAAGCGCTGGCCGGCTTGCGCGGGATCGGCCAGACGCCGCACTTCGCCAGGCAGGTCGTCGCGCAGCGTGCAGCAGATGCAGCCGTTCGACAATTCGACGAGCGGATTTTCCACGCGCGTGAGCGCCGAGGCGTCGCGCACCAGCGCGGCGTCGATATTGACGGCGGCCAGATCGTTGACGATCACGGCCACGCGCAGGCCCGCGCGGTTAGAGAGGAGATGGTTGAGCAGCGTGGTCTTGCCCGCGCCCAGAAAACCGGAGAGCACGGTGACGGGCAGTGGCGGCTGAGTCATTGCGGTGGCATGCAGATAAGAAGACAGGAACGCGCCCGGCGCGCGTGGGCGCGGCGCAAGCCTGCATTTTGCACCATGCGCGCGGGCGGCGCGTGGCGCACCGCCCTACCGCGTTACTTCATCAAACGCCACTTGCGCAGAATGTTGGCGATGTCTTGCGCATATTCGTCGCGCAGCGAAGGCGTTTCGGAGTGGTAAGCGCCCACGGCCGCCCACGTGTTGCCGTACTTGTTCATCTTCTGGCGCAGATGCCACGCGGCAATGTAGACGTTCTTGCACGGCTCCATCAGCGTGGACGACGAAATACCGTACTGCGAAAGCGCCGGCAGATGGATCGAGTTGATCTGCATGACGCCGTAGTCGATCGAGCCGTTGGCGTTCTTGTGCAGGGCGTCGCCGCGATTGTGCGATTCCTGCCAGGCGATGGCGCGCAGGATGAGCGGATTGACCTTCTGGTAACGCGCGGCTTCGTCGAAGCAGTCGGCGCGTGCGAGCGTGCTCGCGCTCCCGAGAACGAGCGCGGCGGCAACGGCAAGCGAAACAGACCCGAGGTTTTTCATTGCATGTTCTGCAAAACGACGATTGAGCGGCCGAAACGGCGCGCGCGGAAACGATGCTGTGGCTTTCCCGCGACGACAACCGCGGATCCTTGCGCGGACGAACGCGCCCGCTCCCGTCATCCGACGCAACCCGGCGACGAATCCCACGCAACCAGCGGCGAACGTCGCCAAAAAACGCGCAAACCACACGGGCTCGCAGCCGGACCGGGTTCCAGGCCGCTCGTATGATACCGGCAGACGATGACGCGTCAAGCTGGCCAATCGGTCAAAACGTACGGAAAAACGAAGCGCCGTCGCGACGAATCGGCAACATCGTGACAGATTAACGACACCGAACGCGCGGCACTTTAGCGAAAGATTACAAATAGCTTGGAAGCGTTGCGGGACGGCTCACTCGCGCGATTAGAAGGGTTTCCCGGAGATTCCTTTTTTGTGACAATTTCGACACGAAAAGCTGCTACTGTTGCACCTTTTGCGGATGCGCGAACGCCTGGATTGAGGAGATCCGGGACCGGTCGGCGCGGCTCTGGCGACGCGGCCCACCGGCTGTTCGTCGAGGACGAATGTGGCCGGACGCCTTCGCTGCCGGCATCGATATGACACCCATGAGAAGAAAACGTATGGCTTTGCGTCGCCGCGCCCTGGCGCTGCTGGTAAGCGGACTCCTGACGGCGCAGGTCGCTTATGCGCAGGTCACGCTCAATTTTGTCAACGCCGATATCGATCAGGTCGCAAAGGCCATCGGCGCGGCCACGGGCAAGACGATCATCGTCGACCCGCGCGTGAAGGGGCAGCTCAATCTCGTTTCCGAGAACCCCGTGCCGGAAGACCAGGCGCTCAAGACGCTGCAGTCGGCGCTGCGCATGCAAGGTTTCGCGCTGGTGCAGGATCACGGCGTGTTGAAGGTCGTGCCGGAAGCCGACGCCAAGCTCCAGGGCGTGCCCACCTACGTGGGCAATACGCCCGCGGCGCGCGGCGACCAGGTGGTCACGCAGGTGTTCACGCTGCGCAACGAGTCGGCGAACAACCTGCTGCCGGTGCTGCGCCCGCTCATCTCGCCGAACAACACGATCGCCGCGTATCCCGGCAACAACACGCTCGTCGTGACCGACTACGCCGACAACGTGCGCCGTATCGCCTCGATCATCGCGGGGGTGGACACGGCCGCGGGCCAGCAGGTGCTGGTCGTGCCGCTCAAGAACGCCAACGCGCTCGACATCGCGCCCACGCTGCAGAAAATGCTCGACCCGGGCGCTATCGGCGGCTCGGACGCCACGCTCAAGGTTTCGGTGATCGCCGACCCGCGCACGAACTCGGTCATGCTGCGCGCCTCGAACCCGCAACGCCTCGCGGCCGCGAAGAAGCTCACGGAGCAACTGGACGCGCCCACCAGCATGCCGGGCAACATGCACGTGGTGGCGCTGCGCAACGCCGACGCCGTGCAGCTCGCCAAGACCCTGCGCGGCATGCTCGGCAAGGGCGGCAACGACTCGTCCTCGGGCGGCGGCGCGAACTCGTTCAACCAGAACGGCAACGGCGGCGGCAGCGGCAACAACAGCAGCAGTTCGACCGGCATGTCCGGTTCGCCGCCGCTGCCCAGCTCGCTCGGCGGCAGCAGCTCGTCGAGCAGCAACCCGATGTCGGGCGGTACCTCGGGCAACAACGGCAACAGCGACTTCCTCGGCAGCAACGACAAGGACAAGAGCGACGACAATTCGTCGGGCGGCGGCATGATCCAGGCCGACGCGGCGACCAACTCGCTCATCATCACGGCGCCGGACCCGGTCTATCGCAACCTGCGCAGCGTGATCGATCAGCTCGACGCGCGCCGCGCCCAGGTCTATATCGAAGCGCTGATCGTCGAGCTGAACTCGAACACCAACGCCAATCTCGGCATTCAGTGGCAGATCGGCAACGGCAATCTGCTGGCCGGCACCAATCTCACCACGGGCGGCACGGGCAACAGCATCATCAACCTGACAGCGGGCGCGGTCACCGGCGGCGGGCTCGTGAACTCGCTCGCGAGCCTCCAGCAAGGCCTGAACGTGGGTTGGGTACACAACCTGTTCGGCGTGCAAGGTCTGGGCGCGTTGCTGCAGGCGCTTTCGCAGTCGAGCGACGCCAACGTGCTCTCCACGCCTAACCTGGTCACGCTCGACAACCAGGAAGCGAAGATCGTCGTGGGCACCAACGTGCCGATCCAGACGGGCTCGTACTCGAACCTCACGAGCGGCACGAGCAGCGCGGCGTTCAATACCTACGACCGCGTGGACGTGGGCCTGACGCTGCACATCAAGCCGCAGATCACCGAAGGCGGCATCCTCAAGCTGCAGCTGTACACGGAGGATTCGGCGATCGTGTCCGGCACGACCAATGTGTCGACCAATCCGGCCGGTCCCGACTTCACCAAGCGTTCGATCCAGTCCACCGTGCTGGCCGACAACGGCGAGATCATCGTGCTCGGCGGCCTGATGCAGGACAACTATCAGGTCAGCAACAGCAAGGTGCCGCTGCTCGGCGACATTCCGTGGATCGGCCAGCTGTTCCGCTCGGAAGCCAAGACGCGCCAGAAGACCAACCTGATGGTGTTCCTGCGCCCCGTGATCATCAACGACCGCAACACGGCGCAGGCGGTCACGTCGAACCGCTACGACTACATCCAGGGCGTGACGGGCGCGTACAAGTCCGACAACAACCTCGTGAAGGACCGCGACGATCCGGTCGTGCCGCCCATGCCGCTGGGTCCGGCCGAAGGCGGTTCGGCCGTGAATCTGTTCGACCTCGACAAGATGCGCCGCGAGCAGATCGTGCGCTCGCTGCCCGCGCAGATGCAGCCCGCGTATCCGGTCCAGTCGCCGGCGCAGTCACCGGTCCAAACCGCGCCGGTGCAAACGGCCCCGATCCAGACCGCGCCCGTGCCGGTGCAGACCTTGCCGCAAAACGGTCCGGTGCCGGTCCAGACGCTGCCCGCGCAAGTGTCGCCCGCCGCGGCCGATCAGCAGCCGGCCACCACCGCGCCGAGGGTGCAGCCTTGAGCACGCCTTCGTCCGCGTCCGGCGCGACGCCTGCGGCCCACGGCGAGCGCGCCGCGCCCTCGCCGCTGGCCGCGCGTCTCGTGCCCTACGCGTTCGCGCGCGGCGGACAGATTCTCGTTGCGCAACAGCACGCCGACGGCCTCGAAGTCTGGATCAGCGAACGCACGACCCAGGCCGCGATCGCCGAAGTCGCGCGCAACTTCGGCGCGTTCTCGCTCGTTCGTGTTGCCGCCGACGAACTCGCGCTCGCCATCAACCAGGCCTACGCGCGCCAGGACGGCAGCGCGGCGCAGGTGGTGGGCGAAGTCGAAGGCGAAGTCGATCTGTCGCGCCTCATGCAGGACATTCCCGAAGTGGAAGACCTGCTCGAATCCGAAGACGACGCGCCGATCATCCGCATGATCAACGCGCTGCTCACGCAGGCCGCGCGCGAGCAGGCGTCCGATATCCACATCGAGCCGTTCGAAACGTCGTCGGTGGTGCGCTTTCGCGTGGACGGCACGTTGCGCGACGTCGTGCGTCCGAAGAAGGCGCTGCACGGCGCGCTGATCTCGCGGATCAAGATCATGGCGCAGCTCGACATCGCCGAAAAACGTCTGCCGCAGGACGGCCGCATCACGCTGCGCGTGGGCGGGCGGCCGGTGGACGTGCGCGTTTCCACGCTGCCCACGGGCCACGGCGAGCGCGCGGTGCTGCGTCTGCTCGAGAAAGACGCGCAACGCCTGAACCTCGAAACGCTCGGCATGGCCGGCGACACGCTGCGCCAGTTCGACCAGTTGATCGGCAAGCCGCACGGCATCGTGCTCGTGACCGGGCCCACCGGCTCGGGCAAGACGACCACGCTGTATGCGTCGATGTCGCGTCTGGAAACGGCCACGACCAACATCATGACCGTGGAAGACCCGATCGAGTACGACCTCTCGGGCATCGGCCAGACCCAGGTGAACGAGCGCATTGGCATGACGTTCGCGCGCGCGCTGCGCTCGATCCTGCGTCAGGATCCGGACATCATCATGATCGGCGAAATCCGCGACCTCGAAACCGCGCAGATCGCCGTGCAGGCTTCGCTCACGGGCCACCTCGTGCTCGCCACGCTGCACACCAACGACGCCGCCTCGGCGGTCACGCGTCTGACCGACATGGGCGTGGAGCCGTACCTGCTCGCTTCGTCGCTGCTCGGCGTGCTCGCGCAGCGGCTCGTGCGCCAGCTCTGCCCCGTGTGCAAGGAAGCGCGCGTGGAGGAAGACGGCCGCACGCGCTATCACCCGGTCGGGTGCGAGCGTTGCGGCAACACGGGTTACGTGGGCCGGCGCGGCGTGTACGAACTCTTGACCATCGACGAGCCGATCCGCGCGCTGATCCACCGCAACGCGGCGGACGCTGAGATTCTCGCGGCCGGCCGCGCGCAGGGCATGCGCACGCTGCGCGAGGACGGCGAACGCTGGCTCGACGCGGGCACCACGTCGCTCGAAGAAGTGCTGCGCGTGACGGGCGGCGTTTGATGACGCCTTCGTATTTGATGACGTACCGTAATTAAAGGGCGACGAGCATGCCGGCATTTCGCTTCGAAGCCATCGACGCCACGGGCAAGGCGCAAAAAGGCGTACTCGACGCCGACAGCGCCCGCAACGCGCGCGCGCAACTGCGCGGCCAGGGCCTCACGCCGCTCGTGGTGGAACCGGCCGCGAGCCGCACGCGCGGCGCGCGCCAGCAGCGCCTCGCGCTCGGCCGCAAGCTCTCGCAGCGCGAGCAGGCCATTCTCACGCGGCAGCTTGCCAGTCTGCTGGTGGCGGGCCTGCCGCTCGGCGAAGCGCTCGCGGTGCTCACGGAGCAGTCCGAGCGCGACTACATTCGCGAACTGATGGCCGCGATTCGCGCCGAAGTGCTCGGCGGCCATTCGCTCGCCAACGCGCTTTCGCAGCATCCGCGCGACTTCCCCGACATCTACCGCGCGCTCGTCGCGGCGGGCGAGCACACCGGCAAGCTCGGTCTCGTGCTCTCGCGTCTCGCCGACTACATCGAGCAGCGCAACGCGCTCAAGCAGAAGATCGTGCTCGCCTTCACGTATCCGGCGATCGTCACGCTCATCGCGTTCGGCATCGTCACGTTCCTGCTGAGCTACGTGGTGCCGCAGGTCGTGAACGTGTTCGCGAGCACCAAGCAGCAACTGCCGTTTCTCACCATCATGATGATGGCGCTCTCGGGCTTCGTGCGGCACTGGTGGTGGGCCGTGCTGATCGCGGTGGCGATCGTCGCGTGGATCGTGCGCGCGACCTTGAGCCGGCCGGGACCGCGCCTCGCGTTCGACCGCTGGATGCTCACGGCGCCGCTCGCGGGCAAGCTCGTGCGCGGCTACAACACGGTGCGGTTCGCGAGCACGCTCGGCATTCTGAGCGCCGCGGGCGTGCCCATTCTGCGCGCGCTGCAGGCGGCCGGCGAAACGCTCTCGAACAACGCGATGCGCGCCAATATCGACGAAGCCATCGTGCGCGTGCGCGAAGGCACGTCGCTGTCGCGCGCGCTCAACAACACGAAGACGTTTCCGCCCGTGCTCGTGCATCTGATCCGTTCGGGCGAGGCAACCGGCGACGTCACCACCATGCTCGACCGCGCCGCGGAAGGCGAAGCGCGCGAGCTGGAGCGCCGCACGATGTTCCTGACGAGCTTGCTGGAGCCGCTCCTGATTCTGGCGATGGGGGGCGTGGTGCTCGTGATCGTGCTCGCGGTGATGCTGCCGATCATCGAGTTGAACAATCTCGTGCAGTAAGCCGGCGGGCAATGGCCGTCTTACTGCGCGGCTTGCGCCACGGGATGGCGCGCGCCGGAATCAGCGCACGTAGATGGTGGGACCGGCGGCGTTGGCGGGCAGGAAGACTTCCGAGTGCACGCCCTTGCGGTCGACGATGATCGAGCGCGGGCGCACTTCGTAGAGCTTCGAATTGGCGTCGAGCGGGCCGCCCAGCGAAATGGCCCGGGCCGGTTCGCCGCCCACGCTCACGATGGCGGCCGCGCCCTGCTGCAGCGCGAGAATGCCGAACAGGCGAATGTCCTGCGAGGCGCTGCGGTCGAGCTTGCCGCCGAACAGCGTGCCGGCCTGATCGAGCGAAACCGGCGGCTGCGCCGCGGCGGCCTGCACGGGTGCCTGATGCGCGCTGAGCGTGATCGCCCACCACGTGGCGGTGGCGCAGAACACCGCGAACGCGGCGAGGGACAGGAGGCGGATTTGCAGTGGGTTCATCCGTTCATTGTACGAAGGTTTATGAAAAATTTGATGTCGCGATGCGGTTCGTCATGCGCGCCGTAATACGCGGAAAGGTTGCGTAAGACATGAGACCGGGGCGGCGTCGGAAAGCCGTCATCGTGTGACATTACAATGACCCGTCATGCGCGCGCGAACCCGTAAAACGGGGCGCGTTGCGAGCGTGACGAAGTCCAGGCTGTACCGCAGGCGCGGCGCCCATTGCGCGCGCCGCAACCCAATCCAGAGAGGGAGGAAGTACTCATGTCCATGTGGGCGAATCTACCGAGCCGTCGTGCGCAAACCGTGGCGGCGCGCGAAGGTCTGCGCGCGCGCCGTCAACGCGGCTTCACGCTCATCGAAATCATGGTGGTGATCGCGATTCTCGGCATTCTCGCCGCGCTGATCGTGCCGAAGATCATGAGCCGCCCCGACGAAGCACGCCGCGTGGCCGCGAAGCAGGACATCGGCACGATCATGCAGGCAATGAAGCTCTACCGGCTCGACAACGGCCGCTATCCGACCCAGGACCAGGGCCTGCAATCGCTCGTGCAAAAGCCCACCACCGACCCGGTGCCGAACAACTGGAAGGACGGCGGCTATCTCGAGCGCCTGCCCAACGATCCGTGGGGCAACGCGTATCAGTATCTGAATCCGGGCGTGCACGGCGAGATCGACGTGTTCAGCTATGGCGCCGACGGCAAACCGGGCGGCGAAGGCAACGACGCCGACATCGGGTCGTGGCAATAGCGTTGTGAGCGGCCGCGCACGGCGCGGCCCGCTCGTCTGACGTCGATAGACAAGACACCCGCCCACGCGCCCCGCAACGCCATTCCTCCGAACTCCGTCCCCGATCCTGCCCATGCCTGAGCGCCGTTCTCCGATCAGCCGATCCCGTCGCCGTCCGCGCACGCCTGCGCGCGCGGCGGGCTTCACGCTGCTCGAAATGCTCGTCGTGCTGCTGATCGCGGGGCTGCTCGTGTCGCTCGCGTCGCTCTCGCTCACGCGCAATCCGCGCACCGATCTGAACGAAGAGGCGCAGCGGCTCGCGCTGCTGTTCGAGTCGGCCGGCGACGAAGCCCAGGTGCGCGCGCGGCCGATCGCGTGGCAGCCGCTCTCGGGCGGCTTTCGCTTCGACGTGCGCACCGAGGACGGCTGGCGCCCGCTGCGCGACGACCTGCTCGGCCCGCGCCGCTGGGACGGCGGCGTGACGGGCGTGGCGATCACGTATCCGGGCGGCGGCGACGACACCCGCGCGAGCCGTCTCGTGTTCGGCACCGAAGCCGTGGACGTGCCGGTGCAGGTCACGCTCTACTCGGCGGCCGGCCGCGCGACGATCGTCGGCACCGGCACCGGCCGCTACGAGGTGCGCTGAGCATGCGTCGCGCTAACGGCATGAACAGGCATACGCGCGAGCGTATCGATACGCGACTGAAGCATCGCGCCGGTGTGCGCACGCGCCAGGCCACGCCCGCGCGCGGCTTCACCATGATCGAAGTGCTGGTCGCGCTCGCGATCGTCGCCATCGCGCTCGCGGCTTCGCTGCGCGCCGTGGGCAGTCTCGCCGCGAGCGAAGCCGATCTGCACGATCGCCTGCTCGCGGGCTGGAGCGCCGACAACACGCTCGCGCAACTGAGCCTCGCCCATACCTGGCCGGACCTCGGCGAGCGCCGCTTCGACTGCTCGCAGGGCAACCTGCGCCTCACCTGCACGCAGCACGTGACGGCCACGCCCAACCCCATTTTTCGCCGCGTGGAGGTGTCGGTGACGACGCCCGGCCGCGCCGGCAATCTCGCGCAACTCGTCACGGTGCTCGGCAATGAAACGAACCGATCGCTGTGACCGCCCGCGCGGGCGCGCGCGCTCCCGCCGGTACGGCGCGCGCGGCTTCACGCTCATCGAACTGCTCGTCGCCATCGCCATTCTCGCCGTGGTGGCGCTGCTCGCGTGGCGCGGGCTCGACCAGATCATGCGCGGGCGCGACGTGCTCACGCGCTCGATGGCCGAGGAACGCGTGTTCGCGCAGATGTTCGACCAGATGCGCATCGACGCGCGCGAAGCCGCTTCCGACGACGAAGCGGCCGGCCTCGCCATCTCCCTCGAAGGCGGCGCGCTGCAGATCGTGCGCGCGTTCGCCGTGCCGCCCGGCGCGGCGCCGCGGCTGCAAGTCGTGCGCTACCGCGTGCAGGACGGCCAGGTCGTGCGTTACGCCTCGCCGCCGCTCGCCAACCTCGGCCAGCTGCGCAGCGCGTTGCGCGGCGAGAGCGGCAACTGGAGCGCCTTGCCGATGATGCGCGGTGTGGACTCGATCAGCGCGCGCCTCTACGTGCCCAAGACGGGCTGGACCTCGAACATGCAGGACGTGCGCGCGCAGCTCACCGGCAACAACAACGGCGCGAAGGTGCCGCAGCTCGGCAATGCGCCGATCCCGCGTTCCGTGACGGGCGTGCAGGTGAGCGTGGGTTCGCACTCGCTCGCGCACGTGGTCACGCGCATCTTCCTCGTGGGCGAATGACGATGCGCGCGCAACCGTTTCCCGTTCGCCGGCGCTCGCGCAACCGCGCACGTCCCAGCACGCGCAAAGCCGCGGGCAAAGGCGCGGCCATCATCACCGCGTTGCTCGTGGTCGCGCTCTCGGCCATTCTGGTTTCGGGCATGCTGTGGCGCCAGCAGGTGCAGTTGCGGCGCATCGAGAATCAGCGGCTGCTCGCGCAGGCGCAGTGGATCGCGCGCGGCGCGCTCGACTGGACGCGTCTCGTGCTGCGCTCGGAAGCCGACACCTCGGCGGGCATCACCTATCTCGGCGGCACATGGGGCGTGCCGGTCGCGAAAACGCGCTTGTCCGACTTCCTCGGCCAGATCGGCGAGGTGCGCGCCGACCAGGGCGCGGACACGTACCTCTCCGGCTCGATCGAAGACGCGCAGGCGCGCTTCAATTTGCGCGATCTCGTGGCCATCTCGGCACCGGGCATGCTGCAACTCAACGTCACCGAAATCGAGTCGTTCGCGCGGCTGCTCGCGATCGTCGGGCTCGACGGCTCGCTCGCGAAAAACACGGCCACCTATCTGCGCTCGAGTCTCGCCTATTCGGCCACGCGCTACCAGGCGCAGAGCACGAGCAACGGCACGCAGTCGCAGCAGCTCGCGGGCGGCGGCGGTCAGGGCGGCGCGAATTTCACCAGCAATCCCGGTCTCGCCGATGCCGGCAGCAACAGCGCCGTCGCGCCGCTGCAAATGACGAGCGTCGACTCGCTGCTCGACGTGCCCGGCTTCACGGCCGACGCCGTCGCGCGCCTGCGCCCGTTCGTCACGATATTGCCGACGGCCACGCCCGTGAACATGAACACCGCGAGCGCCGAAGTCGTGGCCGCCGTGGTGCCGGGCATGAACGTCTCGCAGGCGCAGGGCTTCGTCGCGCGCCGTCAAACCGTGTTCTTCCACAATGTCGGCGACGTGCAACTCGCGCTGCAAGGCTCGGGCGTGCAGCAGACCACCATCGACACCACGCAGCTCGACGTCAACACGAGTTATTTTCTGGTGCATGGCCGCGTGCAGCACGAGCGCGCCGTCGTGGACCGGACCACGCTCGTGTGGCGCGATCCGCTCACCCATACGACGCGCATCGTGCGCGTGCGCGACGAACCATGAAGCCGTCTTTGTCCACCATCGTCATTGAAAAGAGGTGCGTTTGAGCACGCTGATCGTTCTCATGCCGCCCCGCGACCCGGCGGTTCATTCGCAGGAATGGCAGCTCCCCGAGCTGCCGTTCGTCCTGCTCGACAAGGCGGGCCACAGCCAGCGCGCCGGTCGCTCGACGCTCGGCCTGCTGCCGAAGGCGTCGGCCACCATCATGCTGATCGCCGCGCGCGACCTGCTCACGCTCGCCGCCGTGGTGCCGCCGCTCAAGGGTCCGCGGCTGCGCCAGGCGCTGCCGAACGTGGTCGAGGATCATCTGATCCAGGACGCGCAGACCTGCCATCTGGCGCTCGATCCGCAGCGTCTCGCCGACGGGCGCCAGATCGTCACGGCCATCGACCGCGGCTGGTTCCGCTTCCTCGTCGAGGCGTTCACGAGCGCCGGGCATCGCAACCTGCGCGCGGTGCCGGTGTCGCGCTGCCTGCCCGTGCCCGAAGTCGCGCCGCCCGCGGTGGCCTCGCCGGAACCGGCCGAAGCGATCGCGGCCACGGCGCCGAACGCGAGCGCGGCCAGCGCGAAGACCGTGGTCGCCGACGTGCCCGCGCTCGAACCCGTCACGGCCTGCGTGCTCGGCCCCGTGATCTCGACCGCGCCCGCGCTGCTCGCGGGCGTGGCGCCGGAACAATCGGCGGTGGCCGTGCAAACGGCGCTCGAAATCGCGGTCGTGCGCGGCGCGCTCGCCGAAGGGTTCGCCGTGCCGGCCGCGAGCGTGGCCGCCACGGTCACGGCGCTCGCCGGTGCCGCGCCGCTCACCTCGTGGGTGCTGACCAATCTGCCGGGCGAACCGGCCAGCGCTGCCGCCCGCGCGGCGCTGGTCGCCACGCTGCCCGGCGCGCAGACGCTCGCGTTCGAGGCGCTCGCGCGCCGCGCGCTCGCCTGCCGCTTCGACCTGTGCCAGTTCGAGTTCGCCGCGCAGCCGTGGCGTCTGGACCGCGCGACGTTGCGCCGTCTGCGCGTGCCCATCGCGCTGGTGGTCGCGTCGCTGGTGGTGGCCATCGTCGGCGCGAACGTGCAGTGGCTCATGATGGCGCGCCAGCGCGACGCCATCAGCACGCAAATGACGGAACTGCTGCTCAACGCGTTCCCGAAAACGACGGTCGTGCTCGACCCCGCCGGGCAGATGTCGCGCCAGCTCCAGCAACTGCGTCTCGCGGCCGGCGAGCCTTCGCCCGACGACTTCCTCGCGCTAGCCGACACCTTCGCGCGTTCGCTCGGCCCCGTGCCCGTGAACGGCATCGCCGCGCTCGACTATCACGACCGGCGGCTGGAGGTGACCTTCAAGCCGGGCGTCAATGTCGATGCCGATCTCACCAAACGCCTCGCGCGTAACGGCCTCGCGGGCACCCAGGATTCAAGCACCGGTAAATGGACCATCAGGAGCGCATCGTGAAGACAACGGCTTTGGGCGGCGCATGGGCCGAAATCTGGACCGACTTCTGGGAAGCGCGGGCGCCGCGCGAGAAAGTGCTGCTCTCGTGGGGCGGCGCGGTGCTCGCGCTGGCGATCGGCTATTCGGTGCTGTGGGAACCGGCGGCGGACGGCCGCGCGCGCCTGCGCGAGAGCTTGCCCGCCATGCAGCGTCAACTCGCGCTGATGACGGCGCAGGCCGACGAGGCGCGCACGCTCACGGGCGCGGCGGCGAGCGTCGCGCCGAGCGGCCAGGCGCTGCGCGACGCGCTCACGGCGTCGCTCACCGACCATGGTCTCGGCGGCGCGCAGGTGCAGCTGATCGGCACGACGGTGCAGGTGCAGATCAAGAACGCGTCGTTCCCGGCGTTCGCCCTGTGGCTCGACGACGTACGCAAGCAGTTCAAGGTGCAGGCGGTCGAGGCGCACATCACCGCGCTCAAGACCGACGGTCAGGTCGACCTGACGGCCTCGATGCAGCCCGCCAACACGCGCTGAGGACCGAGGCATGAGTTACTGGATGCGGCGCCTGCGCGCCGTGGTGCCCTGGTTGATCGTGGGCGTGGTGTCGTGCGGGGTCGTGCTGCTCGCGCGCCTGCCTGCCGCGTGGATCGCGCCGCAGTTCGCGCGCGTGACGCAAGGACACGTCAATCTCGTCGACGCAGAAGGTTCGCTCTGGCACGGCTCCGCCACGCTGATGCTGGCCGCGGGCCGCGACGCGAGCGGCGCGACGCTGCTGCCGGGCCGGATCGTCTGGCGCACGGCGTTCTGGCCGCTGTTCACGGGCCGCGTGCGCATGACGATGCTGCAAACCGAGGCGATGCCCGACGCCATCACGCTCGACGCCACGCCGCGCGGCGCGAACGTGAGCGCGGGCGGTATCGCCGTGCCGGCTTCGCTGCTCGCGGGGCTGGGCGCGCCGTTCAACACGCTCAATTTCGACGGCAACGTGCGGCTCTCGTGGAGCGACTGGCGCGTGTTCGGCAACGACGCGTTCGGCCGCCTGACCGTCTCGCTCGCCGACATGAGTTCGCGCGTCTCGCTCGTGAAGCCGCTCGGCACGTATCAGGTGGTGTTGCAGGCGCAAGGCGCGGCGTCCACGCTCGATCTGTCGACGCAAAAAGGCCCGCTCATGCTCGAAGGCCACGGCACGTTTTCGCAGACGATGGCGTCGTTTGCGGGCACCGCGAGCGCCGCGCCCGATCAGCGCGACAATCTCGCGGGCTTGCTGAATCTGCTGGGCCGGCCGATCTCGCCGGGCACGGTGGCGCTGACGTTCGTGCACTGAGGCGCGCCAAGGCGCGCTGAACGCATCGAAATGCGCGGCACGGAAACGACGAAGGGCGGCTCGCGCAAGGCAAGCCGCCCTTCTTGTTTATCGGCGATGAATACGGTCGCGCCGTTCAGGAACCCGGCGCGCTCGCGGCGTTCGCGGCCGCCGCCGTGGACGAAGCCGCCGAAGCCGCAACGGGCGCCGCCACGCTGCCCGTTTCGCGATCCATCTGCGTGGCGTCCCAGCCGCCGCCGAGCGACTTCACGAGTCCCACCGACGACACCATGCGCTGACCGCCGATACTCGCGAGCTTCTGCTGCGCGGTGAACGCCGTGGTTTGCGCGGTCAGCACGTTCTGGTAATCGATCGTGCCGGCCTTGTACTCGTTCGTGACGATCGCGAGCGCGTGCTGCGCGGAGTCCACGGCCTGCTGCTGCACCACGATTTCCTGCGCGAGGATGCGCTGCGAAGCGAGGTTGTCCTCCACGTCCTGGAACGCGGCCAGCACCGTCTGCCGATACGTGGCCACCTGCTGGTCGTAGGCGGCGCGCGCGGCTTCGGTCTGCGCGCGGCGCAAGCCCGCGTCGAAGACCGTCGCGGCCAGCGAAGGCCCGAGCGTCCAGAAACGCGACGGCATTTGCAGCAGTTGCGAGAACACCGAGCTTTCGAAGCCGCCGCTCGCGGAGAGATCGAGCGTGGGGAAGAACGCGGCGATGGCCACGCCAATCTGCTCGTTGGCCGAGGCGGCCTTGCGCTCGGCCGAGGCGATGTCCGGGCGGCGTTCGAGCAGCGCCGAAGGCATTGTGAGTGGCACCGTGGGCGGCGTGGCCGTGAGCGGCATGGGCGGAATCGAGAACATGGACGCGGGCTGGCCGACCAGCACCGCGATCGCGTGCTCGTCCTGGGCGCGCGCCACGCCGTTGTCGATCGACGAAGCCTGCGCCGACTGCAATTGCGTTTGCGCCTGGATCACGTCGGCGCGGCCCGCCACGCCTTGCGCGTACTGGTTCTGCGTGAGTTGCAGCGACTTCTGGTACGCGGCCACCGTGTCGTCGAGCAGCTTCTGCTGGGCGTCGAGCGAGCGCAGCGTGAAGTAGGTCTGCGCGAGCGTGGCTTGCGCCGAAAGGCGCGCGTTCGCAAGGTCGGCGGCGGCGCCCTGCTGGCTCGCCTCCTGCGAACTGACGGTGCGGCTCACCTTGCCCCAGAGGTCGGGTTCCCAGGTGGCGTCGAGGCCCAGATTGACGTTGTTCGAGATCGAGCCGCCCGCCGAGGAACTGGTCACGCTCGACACGCGCGACGGCGTGCGCGAACGCGTGCCCGAGAACGACGCGCTCACCACCGGGAAATACGCGGCGCGCGCCTCGCCGACCAGCGCGCGCGCCTGGCGGTACGCGGCGGCGTACTGCGCGACGGTCTGGTTGTTCGCGTTGAGCTGATCCATCAGCGTGTTGAGCTGCGGATCGTCGTAGATGAGCCACCATGCGCCGCGGTCGGCGCTGTCGGCCGGTTGCGCGACCTTCCAGCCTTCGGGTGCTTCCTTGTACGACGCGGGCACGGCGGCGGCCGGCCGATGATAGTCGGGACCGACGGCGCAGCCTGTGAGCTGGAACGTGAGCGCGGCGGCCGCGCACAGCAAGGCGAGCGTGGGCGCGCGGCGCGCCACGGACCCGGCGTGAGCGCTGCGGCGGGCGCCGGATTGGACAAAGCGGCAAGGCATGCAAGGATTCCTGTCGATGCGACCGGCGACCGATGCCTCGCGAAGCGCGCAGCGTGGTGCAGCGGTATCGGAGGCGCCGGCGCGCACGGGGTTGTCGCGTTGCGGCAATGGTAGCGCACGCGCCGCGCGCTGCGCGGAATCCGCAAGCTTACGCTTTGGAAGGGCGGGAAGGTGTGACGGAGCGCGGCGCGCGGGTTACGCGTCGTTACGGCGAGGGCGGCGCACGGGCAGCATGCGGCCGAGCGCCTCCGCGGTGCCGGTCTTGCCCACGGCGCGCAGCGCTCGTGTGGCAGCGGCCGCCGATCCTGCAGAAAGGGACGAGACCGCCGACGCAGCCGACGCGGACAATAGCGACACCGCAGCCGCCGCCGGGCGCGCCTGCGCCGAAGCCGTTGTTCCGCAGGCCGCGCGGCAGGCCGGTTGCGCCGCATCGCAAGCCTGGGAAGCCTGGGAAGTGGGCGCCGCATTCGCCGCGCTGGCTGCGCTAGCCTGGGCGGTTGGTGCCGGCAGCAGCGCCGGCGCCATTGATCCGGCCGTTGCCGCCGCCGCCGCCGCCTTTCTGGCGCGCCGGTTCTGCGCCCATACGATCGCCACCACGGCGAGCGAGCCGCCGGGCAGCGCGAACATCGCCGCATACAACGCGAACTTGCGCCAACGCGACGCGGCGCTGCCTTGCGTGAGCGCAAGACGGGCCGACTCGGTGACGGAGCGGCCGAGGCCGCCGAGCGCGTTGATCAGATAAAGCATGGCGCGAAGAACCGGAGCGAGGACGAAAAGTAAACGGAACAGTGTAGAAACGATTGCCTATCATAATATTGACTATGCAAGCAAACCTCAACATACTTTGCAGCGCATCAATCGATCTGTTGTTTTTTGGCTGCTAACGTGGGAGGCGCGCGGTTCAACGCAGAGGCGAGCCGGTTTTCTCTGCCTGAGCAGCGATCAGATCGCTATCGAGCGTCTATAATTCGACCGTTTTTTTGAGATGTATTGAGAGAGTGAGCGAGCTTTCATGAGCGACGGTCTTTTCGTCCCGGCGAAGTTCGGCGTCGAGCCGAGTCTCGGCTATTACCTGTCGACGGCGCGTAACGTGCTTGCCACGCGCATCGATCGCGCGGTGGCGCCGCTGGGCCTGACGTCGTCGCAAATCGGCATCATGCTGCTGCTGTGGTTCGAGCGCGCGCGCACGCCCAACGAGATGTCGCGCGTGCTGTCGTACGACACCGGCTCCATGACGCGCATGCTCGACCGGCTCGAGCGCAAGGGTTTTCTGGTGCGCCAGCGCAGCCAGTCGGACCGGCGCGTGGTCGAACTCGCGCTCACCGACCAGGGCCGCGACGCAGCGCAGCAACTGCCCGACCTGGTGGCGGCGGTGATGAGCGATCAGCTGCGCGGCTTCGCGCCCGAGGAAATCGCCACGCTGGTCGGCTTGTTGCAGCGGTTCATTGCCAACGACGCGTCGACGGTGCCGGTTTGCGGCGCCGCCGGCGGGCCGGAAGCACCGCCAGAGGGCCAGATCGATGATTAAACGCCACTAGACAGCCCGCACGCCCCGCGCCGGAGCAATCAGGCGCACGGGGCCGCAGTCTAATCATTTAACTGTCTGGGCAGAGAATGCACAGACATGAAACGTCAGCGCTGTTTTGCGCACTACATGCGTGCAACGGCAATGGATCGATCGCAACCGAAACAGAATCAGAAATCAGGGAACGCGAACATGGACGCCACCACCACAGTGCCCGCGCAGGCCGAACCCGCCCCGCTCTCCGGCGGCACGCTCGCGCTGCTCACCGTCGGACTCGCGCTCGGCACCTTCATGGAAGTGCTCGACACTTCCATCGCGAACGTGGCCGTACCGACCATCTCGGGCAACCTGGGCGTTGCCAATAGCGAAGGCACGTGGGTGATCTCGTCGTATTCGGTCGCCTCGGCCATCGCGGTGCCGCTCACGGGCTGGCTCGCACGCCGCGTGGGCGAAGTGCGGCTCTTCACGCTCTCCGTGCTGCTGTTCACGCTCGCCTCGGCGGCGTGCGGCTTCGCGAGCAACTTCGAAATGCTGATCGCCTTCCGGCTGATTCAGGGTCTCGTTTCCGGGCCGATGGTGCCGCTCTCGCAAACCATCCTCATGCGCTCGTATCCGCCCGAAAAACGCGGGCTCGCGCTCGGGCTCTGGGCGATGACGGTGATCGTCGCGCCGATCTTCGGCCCGGTGATGGGCGGCTGGATCACCGACAACTACACGTGGCCGTGGATCTTCTACATCAACGTGCCGATCGGGCTCTTTTCGGGCGTGTGCGCGTACCTGCTGCTGCGCGGCCGCGAAACGAAAACGACGAAGCAGCGCATCGACGCGGTGGGCCTCGCGCTGCTCGTGATCGGCGTGTCCTGCCTGCAGATGGTGCTCGACCTCGGCAAGGACCGCGACTGGTTCAATTCGACCTTCATCACGACGCTGGCGATCATCGCGGTGGTGTCGCTGGCGTTCATGCTGGTGTGGGAAGCCACGGAGAAGGAGCCCGTGGTCGATCTCTCGCTGTTTCGCGACCGCAATTTCGCGCTCGGGGCGCTGATCATCTCGTTCGGCTTCATGGCCTTTTTCGGCTCGGTCGTGATCTTTCCGCTCTGGCTGCAAACGGTGATGGGCTACACGGCCGGCATTGCCGGTCTCGCGACCGCGCCGGTCGGGCTGCTCGCGCTCGTGCTCTCGCCGCTGATCGGACGCAACATGCACCGGCTGGATTTGCGGATGGTGGCGAGTTTCGCGTTCATTGTGTTCGCGCTCGTGTCGATCTGGAATTCGACCTTCACGCTCGACGTGCCGTTCGGTCACGTGATCTTGCCGCGTCTCGTACAAGGTATCGGCGTGGCGTGCTTCTTCGTGCCAATGACGACGATCACGCTCTCCAGCGTGTCCGACGACCGGCTCGCGAGCGCCTCGGGGTTATCGAATTTCCTGCGCACGCTCTCGGGCGCGATCGGCACGGCGGCGAGCACGACGTTCTGGGAAGACGACGCGATCTATCACCACGCGGTGCTCTCGGAGTCGGTGAGCCAGTATTCGCAGGCGACGGTGGCGTACCGCGACGCGCTCACGAACCTCGGCTACACGGGCGCGAGTCTCACGGCCAAGCTCAACGACGTGGTCACGACGCAGGGCTACATGATGGCCACGAACGACTTCTTCCGGCTTTCGTGCGTGGTGTTCTGCGTGCTGGCCGTACTCGTGTGGATCACGAAGCCCAAAAAAGGCGCGGGACCGTCGATGGGGCATTGACGGTCCCGCAAGCGGCGCTTCGCGCGATGAGGCGAAGCGCTGGCCGTGGCGCAGCCTGGCGGAGCGATTCCGCTGCTGCTGCCACGGCAAAACCTGGCCGCAACCCAGCTGCAACTCAACTGCGACTTAGCTGCAACTTAGCCGCGACTCAGTTGCAACTCAGCGCACCGTGACGCCGTTCGTCTGGATCTCGACGCGGCGGTTTTTGGCGCGGCCTTCCGCCGTGGCGTTCGTGTCGACCGGCTTCGAGAAGCCGTAGCCGTGCATTTCGTACTGACCGGCGTGCAGGCCGCGCGACTGGAGGTAGTTGCGCACGGTTTGCGCGCGGCGCAGCGAGAGGCGGTCGTTATACGCCTTCGAACCCTTCGAGTCGGTGTGGCCGTCGATCGTGACCGTGCCGATGTTCACGCCGTCGCTTTCCGCGACGAAGCGATCGAGCGCCTGCTTGCCGGCGGGCAGCAGGTCCGACTTGTCGAACGCGAAGTTGGCGTCGGCGTTCAGCGTGATGTTGCGCGGCTGCGTGGAAGGCTGGGGTTGCGCGACGGGCTTCTCGGCCGGCGGCGGCGGTGCGGCTTGCGGCGTCTGGCAGATGAAGACGATCTCGCGCGGGTCGTTTTCCGGCTTGAAGCCCGCGGCGGCGAGGTCGGTGGACGAGACGCGCAGCGGCGTCTTGCTGCCGCAGACCTCATTGACCTTCTTCATGCAGGCCTTGGAGCTTTCGAGCAGGCCGAGACATTGCACGCGATACGCCTGCGTGCCGTTCGCCAGCGTGAGAACGTCGAGATTATGGAGGGGCCCCGATGCGGTGGTACAGCCAGCGGCGCCGACGATGAGCGCAGCCAGGGCACCGGCTGCGGGCAGAAGTCGCAGTTTCATTGTCGATTGATTTTGTAGATGAGGGTGAGCCGTTCGGCGCGGGCCGAAGCAGGCTCACGATACGTGCCCCCCATTTACTCGCTCAATCAGACGATGCTTAAATCGTCAATCGAATGGATTCGATCTCCGTCTTATCTCCCGCCATTTTCTTGCACAAAGGGCGCGCGAACTTGCGGCCGTCGGGGCCGTCACGCCGAGTGCGCACTCAGTGCGCGCTCGACGCCGGCGCGGCCACGGTCGCGCCGCTCATGCCCGTTTCGTCGTCGCCGGAAACCGCTTTGCCCTCGCCCTGAAGCGGTGCGTCGACGCCCGTGCGCACGTACTGCTTGAACGCGGCGCCCGCCGTCCACGGGTTCGGTTTGCAGCCGAGCGAACTGTCGCAGTGCGCGGCGAAGCCGATCGTCGCGGTGCCGTCGTTATTGGCCGTTTTGGTGATTTCGTAGGCGAGCAGACGCTTGCCGCCGCCGGGGCCGGACGTCTGGATCAGCGTGTCGGTGGCGGTCTGCACTTCGTACTTCGAATGATTGCGCACCCAGTCGCCGGCGCGCTGCCACCAGAGCGCGCACTCGCTCGCGTTCGAGCAGGTGAGCGGCGCCGTGGCGATCTGCATGACGTCGGGGTTGACCTGGCCGCGCGGCGCGCAGGCCACGGCCGTGGCGCACAGCAGGATCGCAAGAATTCGTTTCATCGCGTGGGTCCTCCAGAAAAAGCCGCTCTGTGCGGCTCGCGTGTGTTTCGCGATTGGATCGATTTGACGTTTCATGAAGCCCGATACCGGCGGATTCCGTGCCCGGCATGGCGTGCGAGCGTTTCCGCGCACGGGGAAGGCCACGCGGCGCCAACCCGTAGGACCTCGTTTGGACCACAACGTATCGTATCCGTTGCGAGCAAACGAGGTTCCCGGAGCGAGCGGTGCGCGGCGAGCGGTGCGCGGCAAGCGTCACGCCGACGGATGCCGGTCAGACGCTGAAGCGGTTGAGCGTATAAGCGCGGTAAGCGGCGACGAAGGCGTCGAACGAACCGACTTCGTCGCGTTCGAGTTGCGCCTGCTGGTCGAGCGATTCGCGCGCGAGCGTTTCGAAACGCGCGATGGTCGCGGCGTCGAGCGGCCGCGCGAGGAAATGCGCGGCGTGACGCTCGCTTTGCGCGAGGGCGAATTGCAGGAAGCTTTGCCGTTCGTCCTTCATCGTCTGCAGCACGCGCGCCGAAGGCGTGAGCGACGCGTCGGCGAGCTTCAGGCGCTGCGCCGCCACCGAGCGCGTGTGCTCGTCGGTGCCGCGCACGGCGTCGAGCGTCGCGGCCGCGTGGCCGATCTTCTCGAAAAGCTCGCCGGCCCAGTCGAGCATTGGCACATCCTGGCCGTCGTGCTTGAGCACGAGGCCCGGGCGGCGCCCTTCCTTCGTCACGAGGCCGAAGTTCTCGTTCGATTCGTTGTAGGCGTCGGCGGGCAGCAGCGGGCTTTCGTCGAGCGCGCACGCGAGCAGGTAGGCGTCGAGAAAGCGCGCGGTTTCGAGCGAGATGCCCGTGGGCTCGAACGGGTCAATGTCCATGCAGCGCACTTCCACGTACTGCACGCCGCGCGCGGCGAGCGCATGCAGCGGCCGCTCGCCCGGATGCGTGACGCGTTTCGGGCGAATGGTCGAATAGAACTCGTTCTCGATCTGCAGTACGTTGGTGTTGATCTGCACCCACTCGCCGTCGCGGTGCGTGCCAATTGCCTCGTACGGCGGATACGGCTGGCTCACGGCCTGCGCGAGCGCTTCGAGGTAACCGGGCAGCGTGTCGTAATCCGCGCGCAACGCCGACTGGCCCGTGGTGTTCGAGTAGCCGAGGTCGCTCATGCGCAGGCTCGTGGCGTACGGCAGATAGAGCGTCTCGGCGTCGAAGGCTTCGAGCTTGTGCTCGCGGCCGCGCAGGAAGCGCGCGTCGAGCGCGGGCGACGCGCCGAACAGGTACATCAGCAGCCAGCTCGTGCGGCGGAAATTGCGGATCAGCGCGAGATAGCGCTCCGACTGATAGTCGGTGAGCGTGGCCGTGGACTGATGATGCGCGTGCAGCGCGCGCCACACTTCGTCGTCGAGCGAATAGTTGTAGTGAATGCCGGCGATGCACTGCATCGTGCGCCCGTAACGCAGCGCGAGACCCATGCGATACACGTACTTGAGACGGCCGATGTTCGAGTCGCCGTAACGCGCGATGGGAATGCCGTCGTCGGTCGCGGGCAACAGGCCCGGCATCGATTCGTTCCAGAGCATTTCACCGTTGCGCGCGAGCACGGCGTAGACGTAGCGATGCAGTTCGTCGAGCTTCTCGAGCGTGATGGACGCGTCGCTTTCCGCCGACGTGATGATCTCGATCAACGCTTCCGAATAGTCGGTGGTGAGCGACGGATGCGTGAGCGCCGAACCGAGCGCCGTTGCATGCGGCGACATCGCGAGACGGCCGTCGCGCGTCACGCGCAGGCTCTCTTTTTCAATGCCGCGCAATCCGCGCGCGAGCGCGCCGCGAGAAGGCCCGTCGCCCAGCACGGAAAGGCGCTGTGCGAGAACGTCGTTCGTGCGTGTAGTAGTCGTGTCTGACATTGAGGCTGGTCGGGCTCTGGCCGGCGGGCGCGGTGCTGCGCGGGGCCGCCGGCGGGGATTTTTTTCGGTAGCGGGCACTTTAACATCTCGCCGGAAGACCTGCTTGAGGCCGCTTCGGCGCGGATTTCGGGCGCCGCCGAGGTGCCGTTTCAGGCGCCTTCGGCGTGCCGTTTTCCTGCCGATTCAAGGCGTTGGCGTCGCGTTCGTGTTCCGCTCGCGCTCCGTTCGTGCCCGGTTCCCGCCGGGTTTCCCCGCGCTTTTCCCAACCTGCTTTTCTCTGTCGATAGCGCGTGTTTCAAGGCAGCGCGCTCACGGTTCAGGCCACCGTGCGGCCAACCTCGCGGCGCGCCTTCAGCCGCCGCGCGCCGCGCCCGCGCGATCGGCGATCTCGTTCCACAAGTGCATGGCCGCATACGCGCGAAACGGCTGCCAGGTGTCGGTGCGCGCGCGCTGCTGGGTCGGGCGCACGAGCGCCGGGTCGCGCGCCACGATGGCCTGCATCAGCACGAGATCGGTCGCGGGCCACGCGTTGGGGTCGCGCCACGCGCGCATCGCCACGTATTCCACCGTCCATGGACCGATGCCGGGCAGCGCGAGCAACGCGGCGCGCATCGCGTCGAGATCGTCCTTCTGGACGGCGCTGGCTGCGCGTACGTCGGTTCGTCCGCTGCGGCGTTGCGCGCGCGGCTGGCCCGCGTCCACGGCGGCGTGGCTGCGCTCGATCGTGACGGCGCCGCTCGCGACGGCCTGCGCGAAGCCCTGCAAGGCCGCGACGCGCTTGCCCGGCATGCCGATGCCCGCGAGATCGGCGGCGGCGAGCGCGGCGGGCGTGGGGAAGCGCCAGGCCGTGAGCGCATGCGGATGCGACTCGATGCGCTCGCCCACGCGCGTGACGAGCCGCCCGACGATGGTGGTGGCCGCCTTCACGCTCACCTGCTGCCCGACGATCGCGCGCACCACGAGTTCGAAGCCCGACCACGCGCCGGGCACGCGCAGACCCGGCGCGGCCTCGACGAGCGGCGCGAGCCACGGGTCGGTGGCGAGCTGCGCGGCGACGGCGGCGGGATCGGTTTGCAGATCGAACATGCGCGAGAGCGGCGCGGCGAGCGCGTGGGCGTGAGCGCTCACGGGTCCGTCGATCTCGACCACGAGGCAACGCTTGCGCGCATGACGGCGCACGGCGAGCGTGCCGCTCGCGCCCGCGAACTCGATGGCGCGCAGCCACGCGTCGTCTTCCACCGCTTCGACGCCCGGGATGGCGCGGCCGCGAAAGAACCGCAACACGCGCGGCCAGTCGTAGGGCGCGCGAAACGGCAGTTCGAGCGTGGCGTGCTGGCTTGCTGGCCGAATTTCAGTCGGGACATCGGCTTGTACGCTGGTTTGTACGTCGGCTGGGGTATCGGCCTGTGCGGCGGTAGCGCTCAAACGGTGGTCTCCGGGGTGTCGCTGCGGTTGCGCCGAAGGTGGCGTCCGTCGGTATGCGCGTCGTGCGCGTTCGCGGCGGGCTGGATCTCGCCCGCGCGCGCTTCGGCGTCGAGCAGCGCGGCCTTGCGCGTGAGCCCCCAGCGATAGCCGGCGAGCGAGCCGCCCTTTTGCACGACGCGATGGCACGGGATCGCGAGCGCCACCGGATTCGACGCGCACGCGCTCGCCACGGCACGCACCGCGCGCGGCGCGCCCAGCGCTTCGGCGAGCTGCGAGTAGCTGCGCGTTTCGCCGTAGGGAATGCGCTGGAGCGCGTCCCAGACGCGTTGCTGGAACGCCGTGGGCGCGACGTCGAGCGGCAGGTCGAAGCGCTCGCGGCGGCCATGCAGATAGGCGTCGATCTGGGCGACGAACGGCGCGACGGCCTGCTCGTCCTCCACGCATTGCGCGTTGGCGAAATCGGACTTGAGCGCGCCGATCAAGGCTTCGACGTCGTCGTCGAACGCAATGCGGCAGATGCCTTTGTCCGTCGATGCGATCAGCACGCGGCCGAGCGGCGTGGGCGCGCAGCCGTAGCGGATCGTGAGGCCCGCCCCTTTACGCCGATACGCGGACGGCGCCATGCCGAGTTCGCCCGGCACGCTGTGATAGAGCCGCGACGAGGAACCGAAACCGGCGTCGGCGCTGGCGCGCGTGACGTCGGTGCCCTCGCCCAGCGCGTTGCGCAGCACGGCGCCGCGGCGCGCGGCCTGGTATTGACGCGGCGACACCCCGAGCACGCGCTTGAACAGGCGTTGCAAATGGAACGGGCTCAGGTGCACGGCGTCGCTCAATTGCGCGAGCGTGAGGCGTTGCTGCGGATCGGCGTCGAGCGCCGCGCAGGCGCGCTGCACGATCTCGAGCTCGCGCGGCAGGCCGCCGGGGCGGCAGCGTTTGCATTCGCGATACCCGGCGGCGCGTGCGCCGTCGGCATCGGCGAAAAACTCGATGTTCTCGCGCAGCGGCAGACGCGACGCGCACGACGGGCGGCAGAACACGCCGGTCGTGCGCACGGCGTAGAAAAAGGCGCCGTCGGCGCTCACGTCGCGCGAAGCGACGGCGCGCCAGCGTTCGGCGTCGCTCGACCACGCGGTGCTTGCCCCGCGTTCGGCGCGCGCGGGCTTCGTGGGTTTCGTGGGTTGGGTGGCGCTCATCTCGTCACTCCTCGAAAAGCCGGTTGGGATGGCTTCACTGTAGCCGCGCACGCCGAACGCAGCGCGCCGGATCTTGCGCTGTCATTTTGCCCTCCGGTTCGCGTGTTTTCGCCAGCCTTCGTCTCGCGGTTGCGCTGCATTGGCTGTCATTCGGACGCTGCGGCGGCGGTTTCGCGGCCTTCGGTGAATCCCGAATGGCGCGATGGGCCGCGTCGTGCGACAAAATGCCCAACTATCGGGTTTTCCCTTAAAAAGTTGTTGCGTCGCGTCAGGCGGCTGTGTATAGTGGTTCTTGTCTCCTCCATGTCTCCTCCTGATATGGATTAAGCCCGCTCACAGCAGCGGGCTTTTTTTCGTCCAGCGTTTGTGGCAGGCGTTGCCCGTTTTCGGCTTTTTGCCTTCGCCCGCCCGCCGCGCCGCGTCTATTTTCCCCTGCTTCATTCATTCGTGCCGAAGCGCTCCGTCAAGGCGAGTCGGCGCGCGCCGTTGCGTGCCCTCATCGCCTGTCGATGTCGATGCCGATGTCGCGTGTCAATGCCGATAGCCGCGCGCCGCGCACGAGTTCACCATGCAAGGCGTGCCAATGCAAAACGGAGGCGTCATGCGTATCCCGATTCGCGAAATCGACCATGTGGTCATCCGCGCCGCCGATCCGGCCGCGCTCACGCGTTTTTATTGCGACGTGATCGGCTGCACGCTCGAGCGCGAACAGCGCGACATCGGCCTCGTGCAGCTGCGCGCGGGGCGTTCGCTCATCGACATCATCGGTGCGGGCGGCAAGCTCGATCGCGACGCCGGCATGGCCACGGGCACGGGCCGCAACATGGATCACCTGTGTCTGCGCGTGGAGCCGTTCGACGCCGCGGCGCTCAGCGCGCATCTCGCGCGGCACGGCGCGCGTCCCGGCGAGGTGGTCGAGCGCTACGGCGCGGAAGGACTCGGGCCGTCGCTCTATTGTTTCGACCCGGAGGGCAACATGGTGGAGCTGAAAGGACCGCCGCGCACGTGAATCGTCCGCGCGAGGCGCATCCTTCGAAAAGACGGTCAAACGCCCATCAGGCGCCGTTCAGGCACGCTGCGAGCGCCATCAAACGTTCTCGGGCGCCTTCAGCACGCTCCACTCGACAGCCACCGGCTCCGCGTTCGACGAGCCGATCCACGCCTCGCCGTCCTGCACCGTGCATTGCAGGCGCATGGTGCGTTCGGCGATCTTGCCCAGCGCCTCGGCCACCTCTTCGCCCAGCGACCACACGGTCACGTTGCGAAGGCGCTCGACCTTGCTGCGCACGCCTTGCCACCAGATGTCCGACGTGCGGCCGCCGTACGCGATCACGATGACGTCGTTGGCGCGCCCGCTCGCCTTGGCGATGCGGCGCTCGTCGGGCTGGCCCACTTCGATCCACGTTTCGATCGCGCCGGTGTAGTCCTTGCGCCAGAGATCGGGTTCGTCGACGTCGGAGAGGCCTTTGCAGAATTCGAGGCGATCGCTCGCGAACAACGCGAACGCCGCGATGCGGACCATCATGCGGTCGTCGGTTTCGGACGGATGACGCGCGATCGTGAGCGCATGGTCGGCGTAATAATGCCGGTCCATGTCCGCGATCTGCAATTCCGCTTTGTAGATGGTCGATTTGAGGGCCATGCCGGTTCCCGGGCGCGCAAAAGCCGCACATGATAGCGAAGATTCGAGCAATCGACGTGCCGATGCGGGCACGCGAGCGCCTCCGCAAAACGAATCGACGTGAATCCGACGCAACTCGACGCGAACCGACGCAACGCGGACGCGTTTCGAGCGATGAACGGGAAGGATCGGGCGGAAAGATGACGGCGGTTTGAAAATCGATCACACAGCGTTCACCCGGCGCGCGGCGCCGGGTGGCGATCAATTTCGCGCGAGAGGCAGGCGTTACTGCTTGATGAAGCGGTCGTTGGTCCAGAGACCTTGCTCGTCGGCGTTGGCGGCGTTCACGAATTCGATGTCGTGGCCGACCACCTGGACCACGCGGAACGACTGGCCTTCCGGCGTGGAAAGGCACTGGAAGCCCGAGAAGTATTCCTGCATCTGCTGATGCTCGCCGGCCTGCTCGTGCGAGGCCACGGCGTCGAGCTTGTCCTTCGAGAGGCAACCGTAGGAGCCGGGCTTGAGCTGCACCGTTTGCTGCGGTTTGACGACGTCGTCCTGCGCTTGCGCGGCAACCGCGCACGTGACACTGGCGGCCGCAAAAACCAGCGCTGCCGGCGCGAATCGCATTTTCATGGTTTGCCTCCTGCGGATTTTATTCAGGTTAGCTATGTATTTAACTTTGACGCCAAACCCGCGTCTTTAAACATAGAAGAGCGGATAAGGACTGCAAGACAATCTTGTGTGCGAGCGCAATAGCCGCGTGCCTTGGGCACTTCGCGAGGCGTACGTTGGTGACGGGAATTCGCGAAAACCAGGTTGATTTCCGCTAATCCGAAGTCATGAATCGCCTTGAGTGGATTGCCTGCCAAGGATCGAAATCGTACTGCCGATACAGCGCGAATGGATTTAAACCGCTTAATACAAACCATGACGCGCCGCATATAAAGTCGTGCGCCCACGCACGCCTTCTCCAAGCCCGGAACGTGCCGGTCACCGAAGAAAAACGATGCCAGCGCGCGAATGAGCATCGGATTCCCGAACACGAAAATCGCCCTTGCGCGCCGGAAAATTTCATGGATAACTCGGGCTTCGCAAAAAGACTCTGGAGACTTCCATGACCCTCGCTCACTGGCTGCCGTTCGCGATCGCGTCGGCGATACTGGTTGCCATTCCCGGCCCCACGGTGCTGCTCGTCGTTTCGTATGCGCTCGGCCATGGCCGCCGCTATGCGCTCGCCACGACGGCCGGCGTCGCGCTCGGCGATTTCACGGCCATGACCGCGTCGATGCTCGGCCTTGGCGTGATCCTCGCGGCTTCGGCCACGCTGTTTTCCCTGCTCAAATGGGTCGGTGCCGCGTACCTGATCTATCTGGGCGTGAAGCTCTGGCGCGCGCCCGTGGGCGTGGCCGAAGCCGCCGACACCTCCGAAACGCGCACGGGCCGCATCTTCGCGCACGCCTACGCCGTCACGGCGCTCAACCCGAAGAGCATCATTTTCTTCGTCGCGTTCGTGCCGCAGTTCATCGACCCGCACGTGGCCGCCACCTCGCAGATCGTCGTGTTCGAAGCGACCTTCCTCGTGCTCGCGACGCTCAACGCCTTCGGTTACGCGCTGCTCGCCGCGGCAGCGCGCAAGGCGGTGCGCAGCCCGCGCGTGCAGCGCGCGATCAATCGCACGGGCGGCACGCTGCTGATCGGCGCGGGCTTGTTCGCGGCAGCGTGGAAAAAGGCGGCGGCCTGAGCCGCGAGCGGCGCTACACGTCGCGAGCCGCCTTGCCGATCGAACCGCGGGCTTCGCGCGCCGTCGATTACAGGCGGTGCGCACTTCCAAGGTTTTCCAGGTGTTATCCAGTACTTATCCTGGTGTGAGCGGCGAGTTATCCCAGGCGTTATCCCCATGACGTTGCCCGCGGCATTCGCGCGCCATTTTTCCGGTTCGATCGATTGTCGATCGGGCACGTCCGCTGCTGTGGCTCGCTGTGACGGTTGGCGAACATTGTTATTGCGGTTCAGTGTGCGCCATATGGGCAAACTGTCGCGCCGCGACTACAATGCAATGGCAAACCGCTTGACAACCAGGAGGTTATCGTGACCGAACACGTAATACTGGGTGCGTTTCTGGTGATCCCCCTTGTGCTTGTCGTCTTCCTTTTCTCCGACGAGATCATCGAGGAACACAGACAGCGCGTGCACGATCAAGCGGACACGGCACATCACATTGACTGGCGTCATCCGTTGCGCAGCATTCTGCATCACTGAACCGCACGCTTTCTCGACGCGTTTCGATGGCACGGGCGGCACGAATTACCTGCCGCCCGACTTCCCGCGGTCCGTTCGGACCCGCCTGAACGCGGTCTTTTTCATCTCACCCAGGCGCCGCGCCACTTTGCGGCTGTATTACGTGGATTACGCCGCGTAATCCGTCGTTACCACTTGCAGCACCTGTATCGCGGAGAAACGCCGACAATCCTTCACATGTTTTCAAAGTTCTCAAGGAGAACGACATGCGAAAGATAGCGGCCGTATTGGTGCTGGCAGGATGCGCGGTGGCGGCCGGTCCCGCAAGCGCGCACGATCATGGCGGCGACGTGGTGGGCGCGCTCGTGGGCGGGGCGTTGATCGGCGCCGCCGTGGGCGCGATTGTCAACAGCGGACCGGTGGTGGCCGTGCCCGCGCAACCGGTTTATGCGCAACCCGCGCCGGTGTATGCGCAGCCCGCTTACGCGGCCGCGCCGGCGGGTGCGTGCTACGACCAGTATTCGGGCCGCTACGTGGCGTGCGGCGCGCCGCCGCCCCCGCCGCCGCAATACGACGACGGCTACATGCAGCGGCCGGGCTATGCGCAGCCCGTGTACGCGCAGCCGGGCGGCGGCTGGTAAGCCGCTCCAGGGCGTGTCAGGCGCGATCGAGCGCGCCGGTTCTCACGGACCGGCGCGCTTCGTTTTTACACACTGCGCTTTTTACGCCGCGCGGTTTAAAAGCAGGCAAGCAAGTCGGTGCAGCGTGGACGATTGCGCCGCTCAACCCGTTTGTTCGACCGGCGTGACGCGCAGATTGAGCCGTTGCGTGAGCCGCACCACGCCGATTTCCACTTCGCGGTCGATGCGCGAAAAGTCGAGCAGCCTTTGCACCGCGTCGATGCCGTCCACGCTCACGCCGTCGATCGTCACGATGGTGTCGTCCACGCGCAGGCCGCCCAGCGCGGCCGGACTGCCTTTGACGATTTCCATCACGCGCACGCCGCTCGTCGAAGCGAGATCGAAATAACGCTGTACCTTGCGCGCGATCGGCACCGTGGTTCCCGCCATGCCGATATAGGCGCGCCGCACGCGCCCATGCGCGAACAGCTGCGTGATGACCCATTTCGCGCTGTCGATGGCGGTGGCGAAGCAGATCGCCTGCGCGCCCGGAATGATGGCCGTGTTCACGCCGATCACCTGACCCGCCGAATTGACGAGCGGGCCGCCCGAATTGCCGGGATTGAGCGCCGCATCGGTTTGAATCACGTCGTAGATCATGCGGCCCGACGTCGAGCGCAACGAGCGACCGAGCGCCGACACCACGCCGGTGGTGACCGTCTGCGCGAGCCCCAGCGGGCTCCCGACGGCAATGGCGATCTGCCCGACGCGCAAGCTCGCCGAATCGCCGAGCTGCGCATGCGGCAGCGTTTCCGTCGCCCCGATGCGCAACACCGCGAGGTCGGTGCTCGGGTCGTCGCCCACGAGATCGGCCGCGTACGTCGAGCCGTCCGCGAGCGTCACGCGCAGGTCGGTCGCGCCGTGCACGACGTGGCTGTTGGTCAGCAGATAGCCGTCGGGCGTGAAGAGGAAACCCGAGCCGCTGCCGCCGCGCGCGCCGCCTTGCGCTTGCGGCGTCGCGCGGCGTTCCACGGCGATATGCGCGACGGATTGTTGAACGCGTTCGAGCGCGCCAATGACGGTGCGGGAATAGGCGTCGAGGACGGCGTCGTCGTCGATGCCGCTGCGCTGGGTCGCGCTGCCGGGCGTTGCGCGAGCCAGATCGTCGATAAAAGAGGGTCGATTGCCCACGATCCGAATCTCCAGAAAAAGTGGGCAGTACATGCAGGGACGGCGCGCGCTTTTTCAAGTGCGCGCGCGGCGCGGCTTGCGGCGCTGGCGGCAGCTAATCAGGGCGTGAACGCTTCGCGGGCGACTGGCGTCTGCGCAAAGAAAGAAGCCCGCTTGCGCGGGCGAATCCATGCTCGGGTGACATGGCGAGGTTAGACGTAGCGGGTTGGCGCGATCCGCCGCGAAGGCGTACGGGCACGAATGCGTAAATGGCGAATCGCGTTCAGGCGGCGATCGCTTCGACCGCGTCGGCGGCAATGGTGGCTTGAATGGCTTCCAGTTCCAGCATGAGTTTGTCGATCGTGCGGAACTGCAGCGGAGAAACCTGCGGAGCGTCGAGCAGCGCGGAAAGGCGCGCGTACCAGTAATCGAATGAAAACACCGTCGGCGCGATGCCGTTGGACAAAGACGGTGCTACGGCGCGCGTGATGTGCGCGATCTCTGCTTCGATAAAGGTCATGCTCGCCCCCGGATGCGATGGTCCAATCTATCGTTGTACGAACGTATGGCGCCACTTTAGTGGCATGTCGCACAGTGCAATAGCTATCACATCGGATAGGGGCGGATTACCCGCATCGGCCTAAAGTTTTTAAAGCTTTCGAATGGCTTGTCGCAACGCGTTTGTCACGGTGCGCTTATTACGGCCACCTGAATTACGGTAACCTTAATGTCGCCAGCCGCCGTGACCGCCGTAATAGCCGCCGACACCCACACCAATATCCACGGACGGCGCGGCGTAATAACCGGGCGCGTAACCGTAGCCGTAAGCCGGCGCGGGCGCGTACGCGTAAGGCGGCGCGACCACACAGCCGGACAGGCCGGCGCCGACCGCGAGCAGGGTGATTGCACTAATGATTGCTTTCATCGTCGTTCTCCTATTCGCTCATTATTGGCGTCTCGCGCGCGTTTGAGCGTTTGCAATCGCAACGATGTGTGTCGGTTAATTACAGCAAGCGGCATTTAATTTCGCGCCGTTTTGCGCCCGTTTCGTGCCCGTTTCGTGCCGTCTGGCGCGTGAATTTCGCGTGACATCGCGGGCCGTTTTACGGGAGGCTTTGCAGCAAAGAAAAATTAGTTTGGATTGCGAATTAATGATGATTGCATGGCGTGTGGCGCGCCATGCGTCGTGTTATTTGCCGATACAAAACCGGCTGAAAATCACGCCGAGCAAATCGTCGGACGTGAACTCGCCGGTGATCGAATTGAGCGCTTCCTGCGCGAGTCGCAACTCTTCCGCGAAGAGGTCGAGCACCTGCGCTTCCTGATCCGCGTGCGCCGCCGCCGTGGCGAGATGCTCGCGCGCCGCGCGCAACGCGATCAGATGCCGCTCGCGCGCGAGATAGACGCTTTGCGCGTCCGCCTGCCAGCCCGCGATGCGCAACAGTTCCGCGCGCAGCAGGCTCACGCCGTCGCCTTGTTTCGCCGAGAGACGCAGTTCGCACACTTCGCGGCCGTCGGCGGCCAGGCGCTTCGTGACGGCCGGCGCGACGGCAGTGAGGTCGGTTTTGTTGAGCACGCGCACGACGGGCACGCCGGCGGGAAAGCGCGCGGCGATCGTGTCGTCGTCGGCGGTCATGCCGTCGCGCGCGTCGAGCAGATGCAGCACGACGTCGGCGCGCCCGATTTCGTTCCACGTGCGCTCGATGCCGATCTTCTCCACTTCGTCTTCGGTCTCGCGCAGGCCCGCCGTATCGATGATATGCAGCGGAATGCCTTCGATCTGGATCGTCTGCGAAATCTTGTCGCGCGTGGTGCCGGCCACGGGCGTGACGATCGCGAGCTCGGCGCCCGCGAGCGCGTTGAGCAACGACGACTTGCCCACGTTCGGCTGCCCCGCGAGCACGACCGCGAGGCCTTCGCGCAGGAGCGCGCCCTGACGCGCCTCGGCGAGCACGTGGTCGAGCTGGGCGCGAATGTGCGTGAGCTTGCCGCGCGCGTCGGCAGCTTCGAGAAAGTCGATCTCTTCCTCGGGGAAATCGAGCGTCGCCTCCACGAGCATGCGCAGCGTCACGACGTCGTCCACGAGCGCGTGGATGTCGCGCGAAAACGCGCCGTCGAGCGAGCGGCCCGCCGAGCGCGCGGCGGCCTCGGTGCTGGCCTCGATGAGGTCGGCCACGGCCTCGGCCTGGGCCAGATCGAGCTTGTCGTTCAAGAACGCGCGGCGCGTGAATTCGCCCGGTTCGGCGAGCCGCAAGCCGAAGGCACGACCGGCTTCCACGCAACGTTGCAGCACGAGCTGCAGCACGATCGGGCCGCCGTGGCCTTGCAGCTCGAGCACGTGCTCGCCGGTGTACGAATGCGGCGCCGGAAACGAGAGGGCGATGCCGCGGTCGAGCACGGTGCCGCTCGCGTCGAGGAACGGCACGTAGCTCGCGTGCCGCGCGGCGAGCAACTGGCCCGTGAGCGCCTGCATCAGCGCTTCGGTGAGCGCCGCGCCGGCGCGCCCGGCCGACACGCGCACGACACCGATCCCGCCGCGTCCGGGCGCAGTGGCAATGGCGACGATGGGATCGGAGTCGGTGGCGAGCATGGCGAAAGCGGGTCGTGGAGCAGGGAAGGGCACGCCGCGGGAGCCGCAATCGCGGTCGAGGCGGCGCAAGCGGAAAGCGGCACGTGGCGCGTGACCGCCGTCGAGCGATAGGGGCAACGGCTCGCAGCGGACGAAAAGCAGCGCCCGGAAGCGACGCATTGTATCGCGACGCATGCGTGACGCCTGACGAGGGCGCAAGTCAAGCTTTCGCGTTTTATCTTGATTTGGCTAAGATTGATCTTATGACGTTCTGTCAGATTTCGGAGGCCGCCACGGCCAGAAAGGGCTTCAGCACGGGGCTCGTGGCGCATTTGCACTGCCTGCGACAGAAATCATAAGATGATTAACTTTGGGCGAATTATCACTTATATGGGCTAAATATAGCCTAAGTGGTTGTCTTCTTCGCCGATCTCGGGTTGCACAATCTGGCCCATGCCGACTCCCGAAGAAAAAGCCGCGTTTGCCGAACGTCTCAAGTTCGCGATGAAGCGCGCGCCAGAAAAACTGCGTGGCAGCACCGACCTGTCCAATCAATTCAATTTGCGGCATCACGGCGAGCAGCCGGTGTCGCCGCAAACCGCGCACAAGTGGTTGAGCGGGCGCACCATCCCGACGCACGACAAGCTGGAGACGCTGGCCAGATGGTTCGGCGTGGATGTGCACTGGCTGCACTACGGCCCGCCGCCGGGCAACGTCACCGCCGCGGTGCCGAGGCCGCGCAAGCTCGACGAGAAGTATCCGCTTTCCGAGGAGTCGCTGGAGCTGGCCTCGAAGATCGAGTCCTTGAGCGCGCATCATCGTTATCTGGTGCAGGAACTCATCGCCCAGTTTTACGGCGACGCCGACACGGACTGAGGCGCTCGCGCCCGCGGCATCGGTGGAAAACAGCCGCGCAAAACGAAAAAGCCGTCCGATTTTCACCGGACGGCTTTTTTTGTGCCTTGATGGCGCCTTGGGCGGCGCCGTATCCAGAAGCGCGCCGATCGTGAAAACCGGCGCGGCCCCACAACTCAGGACACGACTTCCTTCTTCTTGCCCTTGCCCATCATGCGCGTGATGTAGTACTGCTGCGCGATCGAGAGCACGTTGTTCACGACGTAGTACAGCACGAGACCCGCCGGGAAGAAGAAGAACATGACCGAGAACGCGATCGGCATGAACATCATCATCTTGGCCTGGACGGGGTCCGGCGGCGTCGGGTTCAGACGCGTCTGCAGGAACATCGAGACGGCCATCAGCACCGGCAGGATGAAGAACGGATCCTGCTGCGACAGATCGTGAATCCACAGAATCCACGGCGCGCCGCGCATTTCCACCGAGGAGAGCAGCACCCAGTACAGCGAGATGAACACCGGAATCTGGATCACCACCGGCAGACAGCCGCCGAACGGATTCACCTTCTCGGTCTTGTACAGCTCCATCAGCGCCGCGTTCATCTTCTGCGGGTCGCTCTTGAAGCGCTCGCGCAACGCCTGCATGCGCGGCGTGATTTCCTTCATGCGCGCCATCGACTTGTAGCTGGCGGCGGAGAGCGGGAAGAACACGGCCTTGATGAGCAGCGTGAGCAGCACGATCGCCCAGCCCCAGTTGCCCACGTAGCTGTGGATCTTCTCGAGCAGCCAGAACAGCGGCTTGGCGATGATCGTCACCCAGCCGTAGTCCTTCACGAGTTCGAGACCCGGCGCGATGCCTTCGAGCATGCGCTCTTCTTCCGGACCCGCGAAGAGGCGCGCCTGCACGTTGTCGGTCGCACCCGGCGCGATCGTGCCGAGCGGCTGCTTGACGCCCACGCGATACAGCGAGTTGTCGAACTTCTCGACGTAGATGTCACGCTTCGCGCCTTGCTGCGGAATCCACGCGGTCGCGAAGTAGTGCTGCACCATCGCGATCCAGCCGTTGTCCGCCTGGTTCACGAAATCGGCCTTGTTCTTGTCGATGTCGCTGAACGAGATCTTCTGGAAGTGATGCTGTTCCGAGTAGACCGCCGGCCCGATGAAGGTGTGCGAGAAGCGCGGCGTTTCGACCGGCTGGCTGTCGCGCACGAGTTCCATGTAGAGCGTGGGCGACACCGGCGTGCTGCCGACGTTCTGCACCTTCGTGTCCACGCCGATCACGTAGCTGCCCTTCGTGAACGTGTAGGTCTTGGTGACCTTCACGCCGCCCTTCACCGGCGAGTCGAAGCTCATCTGGAACGAGTTGGCGTCGCCCGTGAGTTCGTGCGCGCCCGGCTGGGCCGTGAACACGTCGTTGTGATTCGGGAAGTCGCCGCCGAGCAGGCCCGTGCGCGCGAGGTACGTGTGGTCGTTCGTGTGATCGAACAGCGTGATGTACTGGTTCGGCTGCTTGCCTTCGCCTTCCTTCACGAGCGAAAGCTTCACGAGCGTACCGCCGCGCGTGTCGATCAAACCGTCGTAGACGTCGGTGTGGAACGGCACGAGCTGTGCGGCGGCCGCGGCCGGCTGGGCGGTGTTCGTCGGCGCCTGGCCCGCGGCGGCGGCCGGCAGGTCGGACGCGCCGTTAGCGGCGCTGGCGGGCGCGGCGCCGCTGGCGGCGGTTTGCGTCTGCGTTTGCGTCGCGCTCGGGAAGAACATCGACTGACGTCCATGGTCGCGCTGCCAGTTGTCGTACAGCAGGACAGCTGACATGAAGAAGATGACCCATAGGACGGTGCGTTTGATATCCATGCGTTGTCTCAGTGTCGATGGAGTGGCGCCTCAGCGCTTTTTCGGTGATGCAGACGGAACAGGCGGAACGAGATCGATGCCGCCCGCCGAAAACGGATGGCAGCGACACAACCGCCGCGCGGCGAGGTAAGTCCCACGCGCGGCGCCATGATACTGGATTGCCTCGCGTGCGTAGTCCGAACAGGAAGGATAAAAACGGCAGCGGTTGCCGAGCAGGGGACTCACGGCAAGCTTGTAGAAACGCAGAACTGCGATCAGGACCGTTTGCATGGCGTTGCGGCCCGACTGCGCCGCGCTCGAAGACGAACGTCGTGCCGCTTGCGCGGCGGATGCGTGGATCAGACCGGACTCCCGCGACGCCTTCATGACGCGCGCGAGGGACCGGTCTGCGTTGCGCCGGATTCCGGCGGCAGGGCTTGCGCGGCGTCTTGCCGCACTGGCGCCGGGGCCGCACTCGCCGCAGCGGACGAAGCCGGCGCGGCGCGGCGCGCGACCTCGCGCACGGCTTTCTCGAAGAGCGACTCGATTTCGGACCGGCAGAGCGCCTTGAGCCCCGGCGACGACGCGCCGGGCAGCGCCTTGCGGTCGAATTTCGTGTGCAGGCGCAGCAGCAGGTCGAAACCTTCGAACTGCGCCCGGCGCACGCGAAACGCCTCGCGGGCGATCCGTCGCACCAGATTGCGCGTGACGGCGCGCGGCGCGAACTTCTTGCCGATCACGAGCCCGAGCCGTGCCTCGTTGCCGGTTTCCCGGCCGTACACGACGAAATGCGCGGACCGGCGCCAGGGGCGCAAACGAAAAACGGATGAGAACTCATCCGTTTTCAGTAGCCTTGCGGCCTTCGGAAAAGCGGCTTGCGTTCGCGACGGCATGACGTCGGACTCGATCGCCCTGTTCGTCTCGTTCGCGATCCGGCCGCTACCGGTGATCTCGCTGATAGCGACGCTGCCCGACTTAGACGGCGAGGCGCTTGCGACCCTTCGCACGGCGTGCGTTGATCACTTTGCGGCCACCAGCGGTCTTCATGCGCACGCGGAAACCGTGGGTACGCTTACGACGGGTAACGGAAGGTTGGAAAGTACGTTTCATGTTGCTCTCACTCGTTGAATTTGACCGCGGCGAGCATCGCGGAAAAAAGCAATGGCCGGTGGTACAAGGGATTCGGTTTTGACGGAACCCGCTATTTAATCCGGTTTTTCTTTGGCCGTCAATAGTTTAGGGCATCGAAGCGTTCACGAAGGCTTCGCCACGCGCTCCCGAACGGTGCGTCACGGGGTGATGGGGAGCCGTACAAGCCGAACGTCCGTGCTTTGATCCGTCCCTGTGGATAACTCCCAGGACGGCGGGAATCGGCGGTAGAATCTCGCCTATCCCAAGAATCCTGCATGCCGCTCTGGCCCGCCTGCTTGCCGCAAAACCCTTGCCGCGCGGGCGTCCGGAGCATTTGGCGTCGCCTCGTCAGGGCCTCGTCGCCATGTGGCGACAGTGCGAAGTGCGCGCCGAACGTATGCAAACAAAACGACCACAGCAATTCG
>NZ_CP046917.1 GCF_009789675.1 Paraburkholderia acidisoli
ATGCACGGCACAACAATGGGAAAGAAGAAAATTTTTCTGCCTTCGCTGCGGGCAGAAGACTATGAAGTCATTTGTGGACAACGGATCAACGCGCGCGGGCAATATATTGGCGAGCTGCGCATTCGCCGAACAGCGGACGGCAAGGTCATTTATCCGTTTGACGGCTGCAAGGTTCCCGGCCCGTTTGAGACTGCGGAAGAAGCCAGGCACGCTACACGGCAACTCGCAGAAGAGCTGGTGCGTCAGGACGTTGCTAATCCCGAATAGTCCATAAATCCATGCAGCGATCAGCTCGCATAGGAGTTTTTGCGGTGACAATTACCAGACCGATGAGCCCCAACGCGCAGGTACTACAGTCAGCAATGCGAAAATGCTGCATTCCTCTTCTTGCTAAAGGAACCGCGATGTCCATTGATCCGACGGAACTTGAAATCGCCACGCTGCAGACCGAAAAAAGCATGCTTGTCTATGAACTGAGGGCTGCGCATCACATCATTCGTAACGCCCTCGCCATCATGTCGACAGAGCAGCAAATTGCATGGGCGGAATTGAACGCGCGTGACGGAATTGACGGTGATGGCGCCACCCGTGCGGCGGAGCGCGATGCCCTGCTGGCAAGGCCCCGGATGGCGTTAGGATCGGCATGATTCGGCGGTCGCGCCCGGCGGTAGGCCGCATTATTGTGGTCTTCATCGCCAACCGGGTTCGTTAACGCGAGAAGGCGGGTGATCTCCCGGGGGCGTCTGCTTCCCACTGCACAGTACATCACTAATCAAATTACCTTGATAGGACATTTTTCTTACATAGTAGTACTAATCAAGGTACGCCGTCATGACGACAAACACCGTAAAGGGGTAGTTGAAAAAGCGAAGGGCATAGTGGCCGAAATTGTGGGGCATGTAGCGGAGCATCCCGCCAGGAGCTGCGGGGAGCGGAGCAACGGCGCGCCTACGAAGGCCACGAGGTTGTTGTGGGCGACATCGACGATGCAGCGAAAGACGCAAACAAACGTGCTTGACCTTTTTGGGGAATCGTTCGTTAGCGACCGCTCGTCGGTGGCACGTCACATGCGAAAGGGTGAGCGCGATTGTCTTCCACGCGGTAGTCGCACCGCGATCTGGCCGGAACTCTTTTAACGTTCCGAGAACCGAACGCCCCTTCGGGTGCTCTCTGGTGGTCACCAGCGAGCTGTTCGGTCCACGACTGCTATTCCTTTTTTGCGAACTTTCCTCGCAAGGGAATAGCTTTGCCCGGAAAAGGAGAAACTCATGTTCACCCACAACAAGCGTCTTCAATATACCGTTCGCGTCGCCAGTCCCAATCCGGGCCTGGCTAACCTGCTACTTGAGCAGTTCGGCGGTCCGCAGGGAGAGCTCGCGGCCGCATGTCGCTACTTTACCCAAGCCGTCGCGGAGGACGATCCCGGCCGCAAGGACATGCTTTTCGACATTGCAACCGAAGAACTTAGCCATCTCGAGGTGATTGGGTCCATTGTGGCGATGCTTAACAAGGGAGCCAAAGGACAGCTCGCGGAAGCGGTTGAAGAAGAAGCCGAACTCTACCGTTCACTCACCGGTGGCGGTAACGACTCACACACGACCGCGCTTCTCTACGGTGGGGGACCGGCTCTCACCAACTCCGCCGGTATTCCCTGGAGCGCTGCCTACATCGACACGATCGGGGAGCCGACGGCGGATTTACGCTCGAACATCGCTGCCGAAGCACGGGCAAAAATCGTCTATGAACGCCTCATCAATGTGACTGACGATCCCGGTATCAGGGATGCTCTCGGCTTCCTGATGACGCGGGAGATTGCGCACCAGAAGTCTTTCGAAAAGGCGCTGCATTCGATTCAGCCTAACTTCCCGCAGGGCAAACTTCCTGGTGTGGCAAAGTTTGCCAATGTCTATTACGACCTGTCGAAGGGCGACGATCAACGTGGGCCCTGGAACGAAGGGCCGGAATGGGAATTCGTCGAGGCCCCGACGCCAGCTGTGGACGGGGGCGACGGTACTGCCCAAGTCCAGGTAGGGAAACAGGACGTCGAAGTTCTCAAGGCGATGGCAGCCAGAACTGCGTCCCGTACCGACGTAGACCCGGTTACAGGTGCGGATCTCGGGGCGGGCGGGGCAACTGAATAAGCAGGGAGGCCGGGGCGGCCACTGAAAGGACGTCCCGGCGAGTTTATCGAATAGGAGCGCTTCGAGTGACACCAGGAAATGTGGACCGCTATAAATCGCGTGATCGCCGCCTCGATTGTCTTCGGTACATGTACGCCATGCGGAGGCCCATGGTACAGGCACGAAGGCCGGCGCAAGCGCTACGCGAAAGTGTTGCCCGCGAGTGAGAGATCGATCGAGGATCTGAGCCGATGGTATTTCGGAACTAACTGCTATCCGCTTTCGAATTTCGACCGTTGGCCGCCCCGGACACGGTGGCTTGTGTTGTTTCGTCGTCGGATATCGCGTCAGCCCGAGGCCGTCGCCACCGATAGTAGGGATGACCGACTCCTCCCTTTTTATTCTCGTCATCGGCGGCAGGATTTCGTGCGAGCTTGCGGGAATCTGGTTTCATTGCAAAACTCCTTGTGGAGCGCCTATTTCGATTGTCGAGATGGATTGACGTCTGTGTTTGCCGCGACTGGCCTGTGAAATCGCGCCGTCGGAAAAAGGGCGGCCCTGCCTTCAATCGGGATATCCGGTAGGAATGCTACGGACGGCCTGTTTGTTGTGGGTTCCATTGAATCTCGCCTTTTTACTTCACTGCGCGAGAAGGCAGGCCGCGGTCGCCTCGCTTATGCGTTCAATCGACTCGATCAAAGACATCTGGTCGTCGAGAGGAACTTCGTGATCAGGCGGACGAGTATTGTCGCGTTCGGCGTGATTGGGCACTGATCCTGAGCAGTAAATCAGCGAGGTTGCGTGGCGGTTGGATCTTCTGACGGATTGGCCTTTGGTGCTGAAGCACCGCGTGACACTGCTGCGTCGCCGTGCACCGGCTTTCCTCTCGTTTTGCGTTGCATCTGGCGATCTCCTTTTGAGCCCGGTGCCGTCGTATCCTGACCGAGATTAGATCCATACGGCGAGGGGCCCAAGCCCTGTGCACTGACGCTGGTCGCGCCGGTCATGGCGACAAATACTGCCACTCCAATTCTGGTCGATTTCATTGCCGATATCCCCCCTGAGAGTGTCCCGAAAAGCGCTAGCTGGTGCCTGCAATTCGCCGGAGTACCGCAAGCGGCGTTCCGTTGAGTCGTTCATAGGCGCCTGCCGGATAGCGATGAAACGGCCCCGGGCATGCCCGATGCGTAGGGGGCGGAGGCGTTTCTCCTCCGACGGAGTGAGCTGCGAAACCAAGTGTCCTGGAATAGCCTTTGCCTGTCTGTGATCCCGATTTTAAAGGCCGATTTGTCGGCGATCTTCAGGCAGGCTAGTCACGGTTTTTTGCTAAAACTAGAGAGCGGGAGCGGGAATGATCGGCATCGTTATCCCTGTACACAATGAAGAACGATTACTGGGCCGGTGTCTCGACAGCGTCCTCACAGCCTCTCGACACGAAGCGCTAGACGGGGAACGCGTGCGGGTCGTGGTTGTGCTTGACAGTTGCTCGGACAGCTCCGAAGCGGTAGCGCAGAACGCTGGCGTCGAAATAGTGCGAATTGAAGCGCGCATGGTGGGCGCGGCCCGCGCCGCCGGGGCGAATATCCTCGTGTCGCGCGGTGCGCGATGGCTGTCTTTTACGGACGCGGATAGCTATGTCGCGCCGGACTGGCTGGTGAGGCAACTGGAGATCGGGGCAAATGCAGTATGTGGGACCGTTCAGATCGACCAATGGGATAACCAGCCTGAATCGCTGCGTAGGATCTGGTGCGAGCGGTACCACGACGCCGACGGGCATCGTCATGTACACGGGGCGAATCTGGGCGTCAGCGTTTGGGCGTACGAACGCGCGGGAGGCTTTCCGTCTTTAACCTGTTCAGAAGATCTTGCGCTTGTCGACGCCATCATTGCAGCGGGAATTCCGGTCGTATGGAGTGCCTCACCGCGGGTTGCTACCAGCGCCCGTACTCAGGCGCGGGTGGGGGGCGGCTTCGGGGACACGTTGGCAAGATGGGCCCAGGAGGGCGCGAATTCTGGAGGAAGCAGTCTTGTCGCCTGAGAAAGTGCCGACACGGCTTTGGTATGCCGTGTTCGGCACGCCTTGTGTGGAAAGAGAAACACGGTGAAGTGCATAGCCGATTGATGCCGGACTGACGAGCCGGTTCATCATGATATCGCGAAGCACAGCTTAACTTTTCATTCGCTCAATAGCGCTGGCCGCGCTTGGCCATTAGCGTTGGGCAGAAGATGGCGAGTGTGGCTCGGATGGATCGAAGACGAACGCGCATTTCTCGGCGCGGCCCTCGTGTGTCACACCTGCAATGTTCCGATATTCCCGCTTCACCGGCCTAATGCAGCTTTGCATCCTCTCGCTTGGCGTCTGCCATGGCCTCCGGCTCCAGCTCCTCTGCGGATCGGTTCAAGTAAATGAATCCTCCCCAGCATGCGAGTAGCAGCCCATTAGAAGCAATCAACCAGGCCGCGTACCGAAGCTGTGACGGATCCTGGTGGAGCGCCTTGAATGTCGCCACCAGACCTTCGATGGCAAGTGCGACGACCACAACAACCAGAAATCTCGATACGAAACGTCTCACGCGTGTCGGCGCACTTACGTCCGCATCGCGAATGACCTCTTCCTCCACGATTGTCTCAGCGATCTGCATCGCAACAACTGCACCAGCGAGCAGCCCAAGAGCCTCAAAGACAGACAGCGCTGCTGCCTGATCCCATCGGCTGTCAAAGGCGCTCGCTCCCGTTCGAGCAGCAATTGCGATCAACATCAGCGCCCCACACGTGAAGAAAAGAGCCATCAGACCGTGGACGACAGTAAAGAACTGCAGGATGACTTTCATCTCTCGCTCGCTGTATCAATCGATGCTTTACCGCCCGCCGCGGAAGTCGGAGTCGCAACTGCAAGCGCTATTGTCCTTTACTTTGAAAGCGCATAGCGCTCGTCGGGGCCGCGCGCCTCTTCTTCGGTCGCGCAAGGCTGGAAACCTCCAGTGAACCAAATTGCTGCGCAGTGACATCTGTAGGATTCGGGAGGAATACGACGATCGAGGCACGTGCGAAGTCTGGATGGGCGCGAGATCCAGAGGCTGACAGCGGTGAGGGCCGTACGCGAGGGCAGCTCATGACGGCCTAACTGGCGAACCAGCTTGCAACGAACATGGCAAGTTCGTCAGCGGGGACGCCTTTCTGGCAGTAGCCATCAAAATCTCCGGGGATACTGTGGGCACAGACGAAATCCGGCGGAAGGGCCGTGTATGCGATTATCAGTATATTCCTGAGCGCGGCGCTCGACCGGATTTGTCGGCAGGTTGCAAACCTATCGCACTGCGGCATCGAGATGTCAAGCAGAATGGCGTGCACTTCATGCTCCTGACATTTGGCGATACCGTCAAGGCCTGAATAAGCTGGAACACTCTGGAAGCCTTCAAACTCCAGCGTTGCGGATACCGCATCCGCAACGAGCTCGTTGTCGTCGACAACGACGATGCGTAGCGGCGATGTGTCCATGCGCTTCACTTCTCCCGCCAACCTTCGGATGCGATTGTCGAGCATAAGCATTGCCCCCGCACGGATAATGAGGAGATTCCGCAAACGTCGTGCCGTATCAGGGCGGGCAGCCGCGCTTGCTTTCTCTTCCCATCCTGAGAAGTTCTAGAAGATCTGGCCAGGAGAACTCGCCGAAAATTGTGTCACCTAAAGCGAAACAACCGACTTCAATTCCCGGTGTCCGCATTGTGCGGATTTAATACGGAAATGCGAGCCGTGACTTCTGGAAAACGCTCAAAAATGGGCGCATAAACCCACCTCGCGAAGCCGTCTTTCCACTCGCTCCAGAGCAGATCGTCCAGATCAAATTGCTCCTCGATCGACCGCGTATCGTCATCTTTCAGATAGGCGAAGATGACCTCATCCTCCTCCATCCATGCCACGATGAGCTCTTGCAGGCGTGCGACAGCAAAACGGCCGACGCCGCGCAGCTTGAGCGCAAGCGCAACGCGGAAAGCCTCAGGCGAGACCGTGGCCGACGCTGCGTCTTCTTCGGCCCGCGCCACCCATTCCGGATCGTCGAAGTTCGAGTGTTCGCCAACCGGCCTTGCCTGGTTAAATGGCATGACCGGCCCTTTAAGCCACTCGTCGATCGTTGCTCGAACGATAGCGTAACCGGCGTCAAGGTGGGTTCCGTCGGGCGTTCCCGGTTCGTCGGGAAAGACCAGTAGACCTCGAATCATCATGTCGTCGCAAAATCCATAGCGACCGAGATTGTAAGTCTCGGAGAGCTCAGCGTAGCTTTCGGTGCTCCACGAGAGCTCGCCGTTCGACATCGCGTCGATAATCTCGAATTTCGTCTGCGCGATGAACATCTCGATCATGGCCTGTTGCCGGGCAGTCATCGGTCGTGGCATTTCAACACTCCTTTCTGGCGAGACACAGAGGCGGCTCCCGCTTGAATCTGTATTTCCTGACGGTAGCAAAACTCGCGATTAGCCGCGCAGGCTCAGGGACCTGCTTCCAGCGGAGATTTTGCGGCGGCGCCTAGAATCTCCATCAACGTTCGCGCGTTACGCTGTCCCTGATTTTCCCAGTTGTTGTTAAATACGACGTGCGTCTGGGAAACTGACTTTGCGATTTTTTGTATCTCGATTGATAGTTCGGATAACTCATCATTACTGTAGTCGTAATTAAAACGGTCACTCGCCGCCGTCGCGCCTTTTATATTCCACGTTTCATGATTGCGGCCGTGCAGACGAATCAGCGCGAGAGACGGGCTGGTAACCTCCCAGACTGACGGTATCGAATTGGCGGGCCCCTGTGGCTCGTCGACAATCACGTTAACAAGCCCACGTTCCCGTTCCAGAGCGAGCGTTGATGAAGCATGCTTTTCATCGAACCAGCTACGGTTGCGAAATTCCACTGCCATCATGTGCCGGCCCGCCATGACGTCTGCACAATGCTCAACATGCGCGCGTCCGTCCGGCGCCGACGTCACCCAAGGGGCGAACTGGAAGTGCACAGCACCAAGTTTTCCCGCGTCGTGCAGCGGCGCAATCGCTTCGAAGTAACGCCGCCATAGTTCGTCGCGGACATCCTCAGGCATGTCCTTGTAGTACAGGTTCTTCTTACCGTTCTGGGGCAGCGCAGACTGCATGTCCTTCGGGAACATGTCGCGTGGAGTCTGGTGACCGGTGAACAGGCGGAATGCCTTGATGTTGAAGACGAAGCCCGGCAGCGTGCGTTCAACCCACAGGACCGAATTGCTGCCGTTCGGCATCGAATAGTAACTGGAATCGACCTCGACAAGGGGGAACTGGCTCGCGTAGAAGCGTAACCGCGCCTCTGCGCTGTTGCAGCCCGGCGGATAAAACTTCCTGCTTTTGATAAGCGTCGGGTCTGTCCATGAGGCCGTGCCCACGAAGATTGTCATCTTTTCGCTCTCAGCAAAAGTTACGACTCACCGTCGGCAACTCGCCAAGCAGCGCGCTGACGTCCACGAGGCGATTTGCGACAAGATGACGGACCTCGCCTTCCTTCTGCCACACACCATAGACAGCAAGCAGCGACGCGCCCAACGCTTCACGCCGGAATTTCTCCAGCACCGACTGCCACACGATGACGTTCACACTCCCGGTTTCGTCCTCGAGCGTCATGAACATCACTCCCTTTGCCGTTCCCGGGCGCTGCCGCACGGTGACAATGCCGCAGGCGCGCGCGAGCTGTCCGTTGCGGTACCCCAGAAGCGTGCCAAACGCGACGAGGCGCATGGTTGTGAGCTTCGGGCGGAGAAGGGCGAGCGGATGTCGCCCCAGTGTCAGGCCCGTCGACTTGTAGTCGCCCACGATTTCCTGTCCTTCCGTCATCGGCGCCAGCGCCGGTGTTTCGTCGTCGTCCGTCGCGCCGCGCAGCAGGTCGCGATCGGGCACAGCGGCAACTGATTGCCAGAGTGCGGCGCGGCGATCGCCAGCGAGCGAGCGGAGGGCGTTCGCCGAGGCGAGTGCTTCCAGATCGCGCCGGTCGAGCTGGGCGCGGCGGGCGAGATCCGACACATCGCGGAATGAGCGCACAGCGCGTGCCATCTCGACGCGGGCGGCGGCTTCCGCCTTCAGGCCGCGCACGAGCGACATGCCGAGCCGCAGCGGATCGCGCGTTGTTGCTCCCTCGATCGTTGAATCCCAGTTGCTCAGCGTGACGTCCACGGGCAGCACCTGCACGCCATGACGCCTTGCGTCCTGCACGAGCTGCGAGGGGGAATAGAAGCCCATCGGCTGGCTGTTGAGCAGCGCGCACACGAAGACCGTGGGCTCATGACATTTGATCCACGCGCTCGCGTAGACGAGCAGCGCGAAGCTCGCTGCGTGGCTTTCCGGAAAACCGTATTCGCCGAAGCCTTGGATCTGCGCAAAGATCTGCTCGGCGAATTCCTTGTCGTAACCCCGCTCAAGCATGCCGTTGACGATGCGGTCGTAGTAGACGCCGAGGCCGCCCTTGCGACGCCATGCGGCCATCGCACGGCGCAGCTGGTCGGCCTCACCCGCGGAGAAGCCGGCGGCGAGCATCGCCACCTGCATGACCTGCTCCTGGAAGATGGGCACACCGAGCGTGCGTGCGAGCGCCTGCTCCATCTGCGGACTCGGGAATGTGACGGGTTCGAGGCCCTGACGGCGACGCAGGTAAGGGTGAACCATCCCCCCCTGTACAGGGCCCGGCCGCACGATGGCCACCTCGATCACCAGATCGTAGAACCTGCGCGGCTGCAGTCGCGGCAGCATGCTCATCTGCGCACGCGACTCGATCTGGAAAACGCCCACGGTGTCAGCACGACAGATCATTTCGTACGTGTCGGCATCCTCCGCCGGAATGTCCTGCAGTTCGAAGACCTCCCCGCGCTTTTCCGAGATCAGATCCAGTGCGCGGCGCACGGCCGACAGCATGCCGAGCGCGAGCACGTCGATCTTCAACAGGCCGAGCGCCTCGATATCGTCCTTGTCCCACTGGATGATCGACCGGTCCGCCATTGCCGCGTTTTCGATCGGCACGAGGCGCGAAAGCTTGCCGCGACTGATGACGAAGCCGCCGCTGTGCTGCGAGAGGTGACGCGGGAAGCCAAGCAGCAGGGCAGCGAAATTCGCCCACTGCACGATCAGCGGCGCCTCCGGATCCAGCCCTGCCTCCGCGAAGCGGTTCAGCAGGTCCTGGCTCGAATCGAACCACTGGTGCGCTTTCGCAACCCGGTCCACGATTGCCGGATCGACGCCTAGCGCCTTTCCGGACTCGCGCAGCGCGCTACGTGGCCGGTAGGTCGTGACGGCCGCCGCGAGCGCCGCGCGGTCTCGCCCGTACTTGCGATAGATGTACTGGACCACTTCCTCGCGCCGCTGGTGCTCGAAATCGACGTCGATGTCCGGCGGCTCGCCGCGCTCCTTGCTGATGAAGCGCTCGAACAGCATCGACGAACGGGCGGGATCGACCTCGGTGATCCCAAGCGCGTAACACACGGCTGAGTTTGCGGCAGAGCCACGGCCCTGGCAAAGAATCGCCTCGTTGCGCGCGAAGCGCACGATGTCGTAGACCGTGAGGAAGTAGGGTTCGTACTTCAGGTCCGCGATCAGAGCGAGTTCGTGCTCGATCTGCGCCTGGACCCTGTGCGGGATGCCGGCCGGCCAGCGCCGGTGCGCGCCGGTGTACGTTTCCTGACGCAGATAGGCTTCTGGCGTGTAGCCGTCCGGTACAAGCTCATCGGGGTATTCGTAGCGCAGCTCATCGAGCGAGAATGTGCAGCGTCGCGCGATCGCTATGGTTTCCGCAAGCGCGCGGGCAGGGTACAGGTTGGCCAGGCGCAGGCGCGAGCGCAGATGCTGCTCGGCATTCGGCGCAAGATCGTATCCGCACTCAGCGACCGGACGGCCGACGCGGATCGCCGTGAGCACGTCCTGAAGCGGTTTGCGCGAGCGCACGTGCATGACCGGCATGCCGGTGGCGACGATCGGCACGCCGTGGCGCGCAGCGACCTTTTCGATCACGCCGCGGTGGATGTCGTCCATGGCGCGCGCATGGAGCGTGAGCGCGACCCACGCTCTCTCACCGAACGTCGCGGCGAACCACTCCATCTGTGCGTCAAGATGCGTCTCGTCGGCCGGATAGTCCGGGCTCAGGATGGCGACGCACGCCGGCAGTCCCTTCAGATGGGCGTGCGACGTCTCGGGGTGATCGAGGTCGCGCGTGGCCAGCCGGTAGCTTCCCTTGTCCGCGCGCATGCGCCCGAGCGTGATCAGCTCGCTGAGATTGCCGTAGCCTTCGCGGTTCATCGCGAGCGCGGTGAAACGAAGCGCCGGCGAGCCGTTGGCATTCGTCAGGACGAATTCGGAACCAACGATGAAAGGAATTCCCGCTTTCTTCGCCTCGACGTGTGCGCGCACGACGCCCGCGAGCGAGCATTCGTCAGTGACTGCGATCGCCGCGTAGCCCAGTTGAGCCGCGCGCGCCGACAGATCGTCGGCATGCGACGCACCACGCAGAAAGGAAAAGTTTGAGATGCACTGCAGTTCCGCGTAATCGGGCAGCGCGCCATAGGCCGGAGTTGACATCGCGAGAACCCATGCCTAACCGAACAGACCGTGCAGAAACCAGCGCGGCTCACGTTCTTCAATCACGCCGACACGCTCGCGGTAGACCCAGTAATGCAGGTGGTTCTCCGCTTCCGCGACAAAATAGTCGCGCGTCACGGCCGCGCCGTCCTGCCATCCACATTCGATCCGCTCTCCGGGCGAGACCATGCGCAGCGGTGTGCCATAGAACGGTCTGTGACTGCGCATGATGAGCTGGATCGGATTTTCAAGCAGCCATGCGGGACGGGGCAGGTCGCGCGGCAAGCCCTGCGCCGCTCGCGGAATGTCGTTCGAAGCCGGCACCCATTGCGCCGCGACTTCCGGCCGGAAATCGGCTACCGGGCTGGGTCGCAACACGTTTTCAGAGCCGAGGCGCGCGGTGAGTAGCTCCATGAGACGCGCGAGATCCTGTGGCGATCCCCCGGGTTCCGGAAACAGCGAATCGCTGGGTGCTTCGGCTTCGCGCACGTCTTTCGCTTCCAGCCGGAGTGCGATGACGGGTGCCGCGAGTTCGATCCGCGCCAGCCATTCCTTGAGCAAACGCACGAGATGCTCCTCATGCCACGTCGGCTCGCCGAGTGCGATTTCAAGCTCCGTCGGAGCGATCGCTCCGCGCCCGCGCTCGTGTTCGAGCGAAAGAACGAACCGCGTAATCGCGAGCCGGCGCGCCGCAAGCCAGCCGGTCATCTGTAGCGTCAGTCGGCGCGCTGCGAAGAGGGTCGCCTCGACATGCTCAATGCGATCGGGCAGCTCAACGCGCTCGTTGAAGGTCGGCGGCATCGTCATCCATTCAAACACTTCCGGCGCTTCCCCCGTCGCACGATCAAGCACATCGAGCAGGGCCGTGCCACATCGCTTTTTCAGTCCCGCGCGAGGCAGACGCATCGCATCGGCGATCGACGTGCAACCTAGACCATCGAACCATTCCGCAAACTTCCGCGCAGCCGGTACCGCCGCGACCGGCACACGCCCGAGCACACGCGACAGCGTGCGCTCCGAAAGCGCCAGGCCGCCTCCGACGCGCGCGATCAGCCATGCGGCCTGGGCGGTCGGCGCGACGGCCACAGCGCTCGTCACGCCAAACACGGCGACTGCGGCGCGCACGCGCTCGCGAAGCCGGCGCAGACCGCCAAAAAGACGCAGGCTGGCCGTCACATCGGCAAGTACCACATACTCATCGGCGACAACGACGTTGGGCGTGAACTGAAGCAGAGCGAACGCCACCCCGCGGATGGTCTGTTCTTCGCGCGCTATGTCGCGCTCCTTAAGGTCAGCGGACGGCGCCAGCGTCAGCACGCCACCGCGGCGCATCCCTGCGACTACCCCCTGAGCACGCGCGGCCGCGTCCAGCTCGATGACGCGATTTTTCTCCAGCACCACAACGCCCGCGTTATGCGCTGGCGTGTGCCACGTCGGGCAGAAACTCTCGATGGGCAGGCGCGGCAGATGAACGCCGATCCAGTGGTGCATTTCGATTCAACAGAACAGGTGAGGGTGATAGTGGAACGAAAACCGGCTCATCCCGATGGGGGCCGCGACGCTTGACGAACGAAACGTTGAGGCCGCCGGCGGTTGCCTCCAGCGAGACCCTCAGCGGTGCCGGTGACGTTGTCGTGGCGGCCGCCATGGGACGGAACAGAAAGAACAGCGTTTCGGATCGCTGCGCGGCCAGCTGAAGCCGTCTTAACGCTTCGGCCCTTACCTGTTGCTGCCAGAAGAGCAGCGCGCCGACGGTGCCCGAGCGAAGGATCTGCTCGGCCGCCCAGAGCGCGTCGGCGGTCGACCTGGGAGTGAGCACACGGATATTTCCCGGATCAAGCCCCCACCACGACAACGCTGCCGGTTGCAGCGGGTGCGGTGGCTGAAGGAGCATGACCGGCCGCGCAGCGGTTGCGGCGAGCGCCGGCTTGAGCAGTCGAACCTCGCCGCAGCCAGGCTGCGGCACCAGAATCTCGCTCAGCGACCCGGTAGGCCAGCCCTGCCCAGGCAGTTCGGCGTCGAGCATCGCGTGACCGCTGGCCACCGTCCGCGCAGCGGATGACGCCAACTGGGAGGCAAGCCACAAATCGCGGTGAATTTCTTCAATTTTCGCCAGTGGCAGCGCCATTTCCGCCCCCCTTTAATACTGTATATCCATACAGTCATTCTAGCCTGGATTCTTGTCAGGAGGAAACAGGGCGTCGAATTGGGTCAACAGCGCTGTGGAATCCTTCTGTGTTGCCGGTGATAATTAGCGTGAAGCGCACACTAATAACAGTGGCCGTCCAGGCGGCCGGGGTCCGAGGAATCAAGTAATGGAGTCAGGCGAGCTGTCGGCCGAATCACTACGCAAGACCGTAGTCGGCATCCAAGAAAATGCAAGTCGGGAATCGAAGCAAGGATCGTCGGCCAAGCTGACAGCGGGCTCCATGATTTCGAAGCCGCGTATGGGGCGAATTACCCAAGGCACCGTGTTCTGCGGGGCGTGCGCCGAAGAATATCCTGGGCGGCCGGCTTGGGGAGTTGTGATTACCGCGAGATGCGATACCACGCACGAAAAAACGCCAATAGTGAATTATTTGCCGGCTGTCACCGTGGAAGACTGGTTACAGTCGCACGGCGGGCTTCTGAGCATCGACCGTGAATTTCTTGAGGTTAAGAACAAATACAGAAACCTGCTCGTTAAGAAGCAACTGAGCGAGAGTCTGCTTGATGTTCACTCGCCGATGCAAATCGCCGAAAACAACTTCCCGTTTCCAGACGAATCGCTGGGTAACCGAGCGCAGAAAGAGCGCAAGGACGCAGAAGACGCGCGCGGCTTCGCAGCTCGCCTGCAGACACTAGGTGACTGCCTTGTTACCCCCTTACCCAACCGCGAAGGCATCGGCTCCATCCTGCCGACATGCTCGAAGAATGTTGAAGCCGTCGTCAAGGAGCTCGTCAGCCATCGGCTTTCTGGTTACTACTTTCTTCCAAGCCTGGGTAGTGTCACCGAGCGCGCCTCGTGCAGAGGGTACGTTGTGCTTCTCCGCGAAGTTCATCATATCCCTCGCCGGACAGTTCCTCACCTAACCTCTGGCGTTACTGCGGACGACATTGATGCCGTGGCTACGCGATCGCTCCGGTTCGATTGCTTCGATTTCGCGTATCCGGTTGCAGAGCTTCAATCGCCGTGGACCGAACACCTTATGCAGATGTTCTGCAATCTATTCGGCCGCATCGGTGTTGCCGATGCAGACAAGGCGCTCGTCGCCCAAATTGTCTCCGACCTTGAATTTACAGACTAAAGGACCCTATGCGTCGCTTCATTTTGGTTGATGGCGCTGCCGCGGACGACCTCGTGTCAACCCGCACGTTGCAGTCAGATGACTTTGAACACGGTCAAACGCTCGGCGAAGTCCTAAAGGGAACCTCAGCTATCAAGCAGTTGACCACGCGCACTTATCTTGTAGAGGACGAACAGGGCCTCTATTTCCTGCAAGATGCCTCCAAAGACGAGAACGTTCTGATCATTGACCTAGAGACGGCACCCGTGTTCACCGACGGCTCCACGCGCGATTCGATTATTCGTTTCCAAAAGCTGCTGCGCTTCGCGAGGCGACGGTGGGCGAAGGTCGGGCCTGCACAAAACGAAAAGCTGTTCAACGGAAGCTCGAAGGCCGTTGTCTTTCCCTATCCCATCACCACGCAGTCGTCCATCCGGATGTCCGTCGAGATGGCTCCAGACCGCCATCGACGGGAAAAGCGTACCAAAGGCATTGAGCTGCTTGTGTACCGCATCGGCACGGACGAAGGTGGTGGTTTGCAAGAAGAGGCATCGGTCACTAATTTTCGGAAAGCGATCGAAGGCCTTGCTGCTGCGAAGGAAGTGCTTCGAGCCCGAGTCCGTGCGGAAGGTAGCAACCCCGCTGCTTCCTCTGTCGACAGTCTGAGCGTCACGAGACTCACCGAAGGAACCGTCCGCGGTGCAATCGCTGGCTGCGACTTCGATCAATGGGACGATTACCTAACGGACTCGCAGAAAGCATTCGTCAATCAGGAGCTTTCTTCCCCTCATCGAATTGAAGGTCCTGCAGGCACGGGTAAGACGCTCAGCTTGGTCCTCAAGTGCATCTTCCAGATGCGCGCGGCCAAGGAACGAGGCGAAGCGCATTCCGCTCTCTTCGTGTCACACAGCGAAGCGACGCGCCGGAGCATCGAGTCGATGTTCGACCCGGAGAAAGAAAAGGAACAAGTATCTTCCTCTGGCTTCGCCCTGCAGTCAGTCAAGGTGACCACGCTCCACGAACTGTGCGGTGAGCTTCTTCGATACGAAATATCGGACACCGAGTTGCTGGACCGAGATGCTTTTGAGTCGAAGCAATCACAGCTGCTGTACGCAGTGGAGGCGCTTCAAGAAGTCATTAAGGCAGACCTGCTGAGCCACCGAGCGCACATGAGCGCTTCCTTCTGTGACTACCTCACGTCCAATGACGAATGGGTGGTCGCTGAAATGCTGCAGCACGAAATCAGCGTGATGATTAAGGGCCGAGCCGACGAAGACTTGGAGAAGTACAAGCGACTTCCCAAACTGCGTTATGGTCTGCCCGTTGTGAGTGAGGGAGACAAAGCCTTTACCTTCTTGCTGTTCTCCGCGTATCAGCGCCGACTCCGGGCGAGCGGACAGTTCGACACCGACGACGTCGTATTAAGCGCTCTGCAGCAGTTGGATACTCCCATCTGGAGACGCCGTCGCGAAAAAGAGGGCTATGACAGCATCTTCGTTGACGAGACCCATCTGTTCAACATCAACGAACTGTCGATTTTCCATCGACTAACGCGCACGGCAGACCGTTTCCCCATTGCGTACTCGGCGGACATCTCGCAGTCGCTCGCCGACAAAGGATGGGCTGACAACCAGTTGAGCGACGCGCTGCTTGGCTCAGCGAGCCGGGATGACAACGAGAAGGAGACGACATTTAGCTCCATCTTCCGTTGCTCACCGGAGATTGTGAATTTGGCGTTTAGCGTGACATCTTCTGGAGCGACGCTTTTCACGAATTTCCACGACCCGTTGGCGGCAGCCTCGTCGGCGTTCACGGAAGCAGAAGAGCGGAAGTGTCAGCCGCCCAAGTACGTTATGTACCCAACGGACGAGGCGATGATAGCGGGCGCATTTGAGGTTGCCGATGTCTTGGCAAGCGAGATGCAAAGCACTCGAGGCGACATCGCGCTTATCGTTTTTGGTAGCGAGCTGTTTGCGGAGGTCGAGCGGCAAGCACGTGGCGCGAACAAGCCGGTTGAGCTTCTGAAGCATCGTGGTGACATGGCGGTTGTTCGGCAGGCACGATCATCTGGCCGGTTCGTCATCTCGACTCCGGACTACGTCGGTGGTCTGGAATTCGATGCGGTCATTCTCATCGGCGTGGACAAAGGGCGGGTTCCGCCAAAAGTCTCTGCGGAATCGGCTGACAGCGAAAACTTCGTGAGCTATGCGACTCACCAACGGCTCTACGTCGCAATCACGCGAGCGCGCTACCGCATTGCGCTGCTCGGGGTGAAAGCTCGAGGCATGTCAGATGTTCTTGGCAATGCTGCGAAACACGGCTTGCTGCAGCTAGAAGGCTGATTAAAGCCGTCTCGTGTGGGCGATTTGCAGATTTCCCGTGAAGTGCAATTTCGCCCTGCGGCGTCCTACGGCTTGCATCCGGAAACACGCCGGTCCCAGAAGAGTTGAGCGGAAGAGGATCTTCTGGACGAGGCCGCACAAGATCACGCCGTCATATTAGTCCCGAAGACAGCAACAATACTGGGTGTCGCGCCAATCATCAATTTGATTGTCAGCGATAACTCGCACAGTCGATATTCAAATAAGTTCGTCTCGATATGCTCACCGAAAGCATTGGTCTACAGCCCCCCCGAAATCCCCAAGCATTTGAGGATTTTTGCCACATCGTCTATATGAAGGTATTAGATGACCCAACGGCAACCAAGTACGGCCGTTCAGGGCAAAAGCAAGATGGCGTGGATGTCTTCGTGACCCGCAAGGCCGAACGATATGGCGTGCAGTGCAAGCAGAAGACCTTCGGAAAGCTGACGAAGGGAATCATTGATGACGAGGTGAAATCTGCAGACGCGGGTGACGTGCGAATTGACCGACTCATTGTCGCGACAACGGTTGCCAATGACGTGAAACTTGTTGCTTACGCAACGAAACTAACCGACAAGCGGCGCGCGGAAGGGAAATTTGAGGTCCATCTTGCGTTTTGGGACACATTAGAAACACTCGTTCGGAGCCATCCCGAATTGCAGTATCTGTATTCGCCTCAGATGTCCGGCGGGGCGTTCTGGGAGCAGAACAGGCGGCTGGATCAGCACTCCGCGCAAATAATGCAGCGGCTCGATGAGCAGGCGGCCCGACTTCAAGGTTTGGCCGACCAGTCCGCCCCGTATGCCGGTGCCTCGGCCTCTCGCTCAATTCCTGATGCGCGGGCTAACTCCCTGAACAAGTTGGTTGATACACAGCTCGACGCCGTCAAGCAACTGCTCGTGACCGGGAAGTTTGAAGATGCGTTGAAGAGTCTGACGGCGCTGGGCTCGAATTTAGACGCTTTTGACGAACACCAAAAGGCACGTTGGTATTCGCAACGAGCCCATTGTTATTGGCACCAAACTGAGCTCAACCTTGCTGCGGCTGATTTTGAAGCGGCATGGAAGCTAACTCCGCACGACGACAAGGCGATCAGCAACCATGCAACAGGTCGGCTTCTCGTTGGAAACATCGACGACGCAGCTAGAATCATTAACGAGGCGAGAGAAAAATTCCCTGCATCGACGACCGTCTACTCGGTGTGGATTCAAGTCGTCGACCAGCAGGGTCGAAGAGTTCACCATCCGCGCGACGTACCGCCGGAGATGCGGAAGAATGGCGATGTTTTAACGGTACTGGGATGGCTTGCGGCACATCACGGCTTGCATCGTGAGGCGGCAAGGCTAGCCAAGCTCGCCATCGAGGCCGGCTCAGTTGGACACCAGCAAACCTCTCTACGTCTTCTTGCACTGGTAAACCAAGCCGCGGAGAACGGAGTGCTCGCGAGCCTGAGTCTCCTCCCGAATGACCTGAAGATCCAGCTTAAAGGTGCCATCTCCTATTTCTTGCCATTCGACGAAACCATTTGGCAGAGGCAAGACCAGGCGACGACAGCGCAGACGGTGGCATGCCTTGGGTATGCGTTGTTGATGACCGGCCGCGCGAGTGAGGCGCCCGAATTGTTGCGTGAAGGGGTCAAACGCTATCCCGAGGATGGCCAGATTGCGCGGGTATATCTGGAGACGCTCCGCAAAACAAACACGAGCGTTGATCGAGCGCTCGAATTCGGGCGCACGTGTATTGACATAATCGACGAAGAGGCCCGAATGATGGTTGCGGAGATGGCCGCGATGCGCGCGGATTTTGACACGCTTGCGCGCATTCAAAAGTCGTTTCGCGAGGAGGACGACGAGGGGCTGCGAAATGAGCTCCAGGCGTTTGCATGGATGGCAACCGCGAATAGCGGGAAAGGCAGTGAACTTGCATCGGCAATGACGCTACAGTCGGTGACGTCGATGAAATCGGTGGCCGCAAAGGTTGTCGCGCTAAATGTCGCCTTCGCACTTGGGGTGCCTTGGGCCAAGCAGGCGGTTGAAGAGATGGCGGCCTCAATTGACGCAGATTCCTCGATGGGCGAAGCGCTCATGGTGGCTCAAGCATGCCTTGCGGTCGAGATGTACGATCAAACCATCGCTCTGTTAAAGGAACGTCTGCCTACCAAGGGGGTTAGCGACCCGCATAAGATACTGCTCGAGGCGCTGATAAGGAGCGGTGCGCGAAAGAAGGCGCACCAAATGCTTGAGGCATTTCCCGCCTCAGCGATGGACGACCCAGAAATTCGAGCCTTGGCCGTGGACTTGGCGAATGCAGCCAATGACTGGAAGCAGCTACTCAAGCTCTCCGACCTGCAGCTCCGTGCTCATCCGAATCGAGCAGAGGCTTGGACGTATCGTGCCGCTGTATTGTTCCGTCAAAAGAAAACGTCCGACTTGCGTGCTCTACTCAAGCGTGACATCCCCCTCAATCTAGAGGGCTCTATCCCCGCTCAAGCGCAATTGGCACGCTTCGAAATCGAGCTCGGGAACCGAGCGCGTGGCTTCAGGCGCCTCTATCGTATGTTCCGCAGTGCTCTCGGCGACGTAAAAGCCGCGGTCGCCTACTTCTCAAACATCCTACTCCTCAACAACCCGGATGTAACGCCGGCGAAGGCGACAAGTGTCAGTGAAGGCACCGCAATTACCATTGTGAGTGACAAGGGTGAAATCCGAAGAGTTGTCATCGACCCGGACGACCTCGGCCAAATGCCTCCAGCTCCTGAGTTCATCAACACAGCCAGCGATCTCTATGGCCGATTCGTTGGAAAACAACTCGATGACATTGTCTTGCTCCCGAGCGGCCTGGGTGGTGACGAGAAGTATCGAATTGCAGATATCGATTCTGCTTATCGGCATCTAACGCGCCTTGCCGATGAAGTTAATCGCAGGGCGGTCGCGCAGAACGGTTCTATGTTCTCGATTCACATGTCAGTGAAGGAAGATGGTGACATGGATTTCACCGAAGTCCTTAAACTCCTGACCGCACGCTCGTCTCAGGTGAACGAGGCTTTTGAGCTGTACTCGAGCGGTCCTGCCACCCTTGGCATCCTCGGAAAGTTTCTCGGCGTAGGTGCAATGGTAGTGGCCGCCGACTGGCCAGATGGATCCAAGCCCAAGTTGTACGTGTGCCAGGGAACGGCGGCCGAGCGTTCCGCGGCTGAGGCACTTCTCGCATCCCGTCCAAAATCGGTGGTGCTTGACCTGACAGCCTTGAACGAGCTTGTTGCTAACGACCTAGAGTCCGCTCTTCGGCTAGCCGAAAAAGTTTATGTCTCGACTTCAGCCGTAGAGGCGCTTGATGAACTCATCCTGAGCGCAAAGACCGATCGGGCACGCGGTCATATGCGCGAGGAAGGTGGTCGAATCTCCGTAATCGAGTACGGAGCAAATTATCATCAACAGCGGTACGACTATCTCCGCAAACTGCGCCGGTGCGTCGACGATTACTGCGAGGTCGCGCCGGCATGGGGCAATGAAGAGTTGCCAGAGAATCTGTCCGAGCTTAGCCCGCATCTGGGTGACGACTCATACGATGCGCTTCTGTTGTGTCTAGAGCACGAAGCGATCCTATTGACCCTTGATGGGCGCCTACGCGAAATAGCCAAGGCACTCGGCAAAATCGACGGAGTTTGGCCGCAGGTATTTTGCAATGTGGCGCTCGCCCATGGTTTTTGCTCTGAGGAGGCGTATAGAGCCTTCGTCGTCTGGAGCATCAAGCATCGCCGAACACACGTTGCGCTCTCCGCACACGAGTTCCTGTGGCTTTTCAAGAGTCCCGCTTCGACACGGCAGTCAGCAACGTCGGCGATTGTGGGATATGTAGCCGAGCCGACGCTCGAAGTCGGGAGCATCGCTTCCGTCATATTGGAGGTGGCACAACGGATGTTGGTTTCAGGCACTACAACGCTTGCTCTCTGTCAGTATCTCTATCGGGCGACGGCGCCGCTCTTTGCACGCCCCCAACTGAAAGTTGATGCCCTCGAGAAGTGGTTCGTCGGCAAGCTAGACCAATTCCTGCTACGGAACTTTACAAAACGCACGGGGCGCCACGTCGAACGCGACATCAGCCTAGCCAAGGTGAACATGTGGAGTCGAGAGATTGCAGGCGCGATGTCGGCCGCGAAGGCGGCCGGGCTTTCCACCTCGGTAGAGGAGCTCGGCGCCACTTCTATCGGAGTGGTTGCTCTGTATGGAGCGACGACTCCCTTGTTCATTGCGTATCCTCCTCCCGATATGCGCACAGCGGACGAACAGGAAGATATTCAAGTTCAGGTTGTGTAAGCCATAGGATACTTCGCCAAGTCGCACATCGAACGGTAGCGAATTCTCAATCACGGTCGTACGTCCGGTTTCCGTGCTGTGAGAAGGCTTACTGTGCTCGTCCAAAGTCGCCAATCGACTCGCCTGTGTGCAGCCACCCTCAAGAGCCGGAGAATGCCAGAAAACGCGCTAGGTGATTCGCCGAGTACGAAGGTTAGAAAATAGAGACGTCGTCAACAATGCTGGCGCCGCAGCGGTTCCTTAAATCAGCGAGATCGCTTCACGTGATGGCGCATGATTCGTTTTCGTCGATCTCGTCGATCGGGCCTATCGATAGTAGGCTTACGAGCGCGGCATCGAATAGGCCAAGTAATCAATCGGCAACAATTACGGATTCAATATGGATGATCCGTTGCAATAGCATAGTGGGATACGATAGTGTCAAAAAAAGAAAACGTTGTTCAGGCGGCTATCACCGGTGCGCTAGAAGTCTACTGCCACGGAAACGGCATGCCCAGATTGGAGTTGTTTCCGCCTTACTCCGTCCAGCAAGGAAAAGGGCTACGAAAATTCTGTGCTGATCTTGTCGGACGGTTAAATGACACACAGATTATCCTCTTGGAAATTAAAGAGCTTGACTGCTCTTCTGGCGTTCTACCCGCGTTTGACTCCGATCAGCATGCCGACAATTTACGGTTCGAAAAGCTTGGCGTCCCGATCGCCTACGCTTACAACGCTCAGTGCCCGCTCCCATATCATTCAGAGTTCCGACCACCCGAATGGCCCGAACTCACACTGGCTGCAGTAAAGCGCACAGTTCCCAGTTTGTTGCCAAATGGCACTCCACGCGTAGTAGAGCATCAATCGTTGCTCAGTTGGCTACTTACAGCGAAAGGCAAAAAGGCTAGCGCGGAACTTGGCCGCGTACATGGAGCATTTAGGGCGGCAAGCGAGTTACGAAATGGTGCACTGGTACTGCTGCACGGTGTCGCCGAGAACGTGCTGACTTCACTCACCCCTGAACAGTTGGACAAGGTGATCAGTTGCCTTGATGACGGCTCGTGGTTGACGCCGAGACATCAAAGAAAGTTGAAGACGTTACTCGGGGCTTCAGAGTCGGTTTTTCAAGATTTCACAGTGGCGCCGAAGAAGGCAAAACCGAAAATCACTGATCCAGCGGAAAACAAGCCAGCACCGGTGAAAAAGAAATTCAATTAGGTTAGATGTACCGGCCCTGTTCGACGGTTGACGCACAGATGATGTGCGCGCAGAATCGCTGATCTCAACCGGTGAATTCCCACAGCAATCGACGCAAGACTGAAGTAGGATTCTCGTCGTACATGGCGTCCGGCTCAGCCGCCATGAGCGGCAGCAAGTGACGGTGTCCGCTTCTCATAGCGCGCAGTTAAGGACTGTATGAATATGCGGTTTTCGCGTAACAGTCGAGATCTCGCTTGCCGCAACCGGCTTTTCCAAACCCCAATCAATCGCGTCGGACGCGACACAGACTATGAAACAAATGGAGAGCAGAGAATGACTATGCGAGAACCAAAAGAACGCGACATTTGCAAATGGTTCTTACAATTAAAAAGGTCGATAAAATAATTTATGTTAAATTAAACCGCGTCGCTGAATGGAGTTGTCACATGATTAAATGCTCGCTGTTTTCAAAGACCCTTGGCCATCTGGATCGCGCCTTTAGCGAAAGTGACACACAGGTCATTGTTATCACCGATACGGCCAAGCTGAAAGCCGTGATGGAGGCGAACAGCCGTTACTACCTGAATGAAGCAAGGGTCGAAATGCACGCCCGGTATCTTGATAAGGGCATGTTTGAAATGCCGCTTGTGGCGCCGACTGTGGACTCACTGAAATGGGTCGAGGGCTTTCATCAGATCAACGCCGCTGTGAACGGCCAGCTCTCTATTCTGCCGGTCACTACCTCTGCTTCGCATGCGGAACGGGTAAAGGCGCTCGTGGGAGCAAGCGCGCCCGACTCCGCGTACGAAATCTTTGATTTTTCCGAGTGTCATGGTGTAAAAGTGGCTTAGGTCTCGCACTTGGGATTTTTAGGTTTACGACCTTTCTCCGCGTTGCCTGAATGCACTTGCGAAATATAAGGGAAACCTAAAATTCCTCAGTCTTCTCCAGACAGGAATGCAGCCTGCCCCTTGTGGTGGGCTTTTTCTTTTCCGCACTCCACCTGCGGCGCGACTGCCGAGCGCTTGAACGGTTGCTCAACTACCCGCTGCACCAGGTCATCCCGCATCTCCGAAATGTCCAGAACGTGCTGCGCGCGCGTGATCGCAACGTACAGCAATCGAAGTTCGTCGTCGTCCGGAACCGGACTTCCGTCTGCGCCGCGAAAGCGAAAATCGTTTGCTACCCTGACCCGCTTCCACTCCAGCCCCTTGGCTCGATGGACCGTCGAAATGACATAGTCGGCCTGCGCCTCGGGCGCGCCCTGTTGCGCAAGTGCACGCAGGTACCCGGTGCCGAGCTCGTCAACGATTTGTACGATCGGCGACAAGTCCTGTCCGAATGGCGTGCGCGCAAACGCCTGCGCGTCCGCCCAGTTCTCGAACAGGGAAAACGCGGCGGGTTTGAATGCGCGCTGCCCAGCCAGCAACAGGTCGGCACCGTCTGCAAAGGCGGTGACCTCTGCCGCGCTCATCCGGATCGCCGGCCGGTGGCCCGCTTCAAGTCCGGCCGCCAATTGCCAGATCGCCGTCACGTTCTTGCGACACAGCACCGCGTCGACCGGCGGTGCGAGCGAAGAATCCTCGACCAGCATTGTGCCGATGGCGTCCTGTCCCCGCAGCGGCACTGTCTCGCCCAGGCGGGCGAGCAGGCGGCTCGCCAGCGCTGCAACGGTCGCGCCAAACCGGAACGATTCCGTGAGCGCACATTCGGGGGCCGCGATCTGCGACATCGCATTGACGGCGCCCCGCCACTCATAGATCTGCTGGTACGGATCGCCCACGTAAATGACCTGTGCGTGGCGTTGCTGGGCAAGCACCGACAGCATGACGGCATCGCTGTCCTGTGCCTCGTCGAACAGGATGTAGTCGGCGTCGATGCGCGGCCCGGACATCGCCCACAGCTTGAGCACGACATCGGGCGACACGGCGCTGCGCGACTGTGGCGCCGCACTCTCCTCCCAAATCCGCCGGAGCGCAGGCAGCAACCACGCCCGCAGCTCGGCGGCGAAGACCTCATCGAGCTTTTCGTCAACCACCACATGGTGCACCTGCGGCTCGGCGTCGGCCGAACGGCAGAAGCGACCGAGCGCGTCGGCAATCAGGCGGCCCGTCTCGAACGGCAGGAGTTCGACGCGCCGCCCGGTCACCGTACGCGCCTCGACCGGTCCAATGCCGAAACGCGCGGCCAGCATATGGGGCGGCTCGGGTTCCAGATTACCGCGGTTTCTGAGCGACGCGCTGACGGCTGCCCACGCATGAGCATGCATCGTTCTCGATGCTACGTGCGGCGGAAACCGGCGCGCTGCGGCGTCCGCGATGGCACGGTTGAATGCGAGGTAGAGACCACGCCGCCCTTCGAGCCCCTGAGCGATCAGCCCGAGGGTCGAAGTCTTGCCGGCACCCGCATACGCCTTGATCTTGAGGTCGCCGCCGCGGCGGGCAGCGTCTAGCGCGATCACCTGCTCCGCCGTCGGCGCGAATGCTCCGGTCATGCGGATCCGATCACCATGCGCGGTCTCGCCAGCAGGGCGTCCCGCTCCGCGGCGCGCGTCGCGCCCTCGCCGTCGACGCCGTCACGCGCGTTCATCTGCGCCCACGCGACCTGCTGCTCCGTCGTCATGACAGAGAGGGCGTTACGGATGATCTGGTGAGCCGCTCGTAGTTCATAGATGAGCAAGCCCTTCTCGGCCTGCAGCGTGGCAATTTCGAGTTCCGTTGGGTCGATCGACATTGCGGTTCCTTCTGGGCAAAGACGAATGCGCAATTCTCGCACGGGGCCCGTAGACCGTAATAATGTAACACCGTCGCGACGATAATTGAGTCACCACGAACGTAGCAATCCACACGCCCCCAGCCGTATCGCGCCGACGAGCGGCCGCGGCAAACACCGCCACCGGTTGCGAACTTCCGGTCTCGACCCTGAGCAGCCGTCCGACTCCAGCGAACGAACGTCCGCTTTGCGCGTTATCGCAGCAAATCGCTAGTCCAACTGGTGGATATCAAACATGCAGATGATCGTGATGATCCGCCGCATCGCCATGCGAATGCAGTTCACGCTCCACCCTGGCCGGAATTGCATGCAAGTTTGCGTAACGGACACCTCGTTGACTGGTGATCCCGTCAGCGAACGCCATCACGTCTTCAGTGCGCCCGCGCAAGACTGAAGACTCAAGCAGACTGTCATGATCCAGGTGAACACGCATGCTCGCAACCGATAGGTCGTGGCGCTCGTGATGCGCCCGGGTGATCCGCCGCGCAAGCTCGCGTGTCGCATGGTCGTACACATAGGTCAGCGTCGCGACGCAGTGCGCGCCAACCTCCGCGGGCCGGTCGCGAACGCGGTGTTCCCGGACGAGATCGCGGATAGCTTCCGAGCGGTTGGTATATCCGCGTTCCGTCATCAGTTCGTCCAGCGTTTCCAGCAAATCGTCGTCAATGGTGATGGTGATGCGTTGCATGTTGCCTCCGGCTTCGATGCGACATGATAAGACACCGAAATGAGTATGATTATTTTTGAAAAAGGTATTATCTGGCTCCGTCAGCCAACAAAAAGCTCTCGCGCGGCGAGAGGGATTGGGATCGGAGATGAAAAAAATAATCGGTGCGTTGTTCGGCGACGAGCAGGGGCAGATGAAGCAGAAGATCGGCAGCCTGTACGCGTTACTTATCGCGTTCAACGTGGGCGCCTGGATATGGGCGTGGGCCGCCTTTCACGACTATCCGGTGTTGCTCGGCACAAGCCTGCTGGCCTGGTCGTTCGGTTTGCGGCATGCAGTTGACGCCGATCACATCGCCGCGATCGACAACGTGACGCGCAAGCTCATGCAGGACGGACGTCGGCCGATCACCGTCGGTCTCATGTTCTCGCTGGGGCATTCGACCATCGTGGTGCTCGCGTCCATCGGCATCGCGGCGACGGCACTGGCGATGAAAAGCCACATGGACGGCTTCAAGGAAATTGGCGGCCTGATCGGCACGCTGGTCTCGACGTTTTTTCTCTTCGCCATCGCCGTGATGAACCTGTTCATCCTGAAGGCGGTGATCGCGGTATTCCGTCGCGTCAAGCGCGGCGAGCCTTATGCCGATGAAGACCTCGACGTGCTGCTTGCGGGCCGCGGTCTGCTTTCGCGCCTGTTGCGGCCGCTTTTCTCGCTTATCACCCGTAGCTGGCACATGTATTTCCTCGGCTTCCTGTTTGGGCTCGGCTTCGACACCGCTACGGAAGTCGGCTTGCTCGGCATTTCGGCGGCGGGCGCCGCGCAGGGCATGCCGATCTGGTCGATTCTTGTGTTTCCGGCGCTATTCACCGCTGGCATGACGCTGATCGACACCACCGACAGCATCCTCATGCTGGGCGCCTATGGGTGGGCGTTCGTCAAGCCGGTGCGCAAGCTCTACTACAACATCACCATTACGACGATCTCGGTGCTTATCGCGCTGGCTATCGGCAGCGTCGAGGGGCTCGGCCTGCTCGCGGACAAGCTCCATCTGGAAGGGGCGTTCTGGGACGGCATCGGGGAACTGAACGACAACTTCGGTGTGGTCGGTTTTGCAGTGATCGGCATCTTCATCGGAAGCTGGATTGTCTCGGCGCTGATCTACCGCTTCAAGCGCTACGACGATCTCGAAGTCAGAACCACCACGATCTGACCCGTTCCGCTGCGGCGGACACCCTTAAAAGCGTACCGGAAGTTTCTCCGCCTCACTGGCGGAGGGCTTCGTCACGCCTCGATAAAAACACCAACGACCAAGAGAATCGTCATGCCGTGCAACTCCTTGCCTTGCGCGCCGCTGTCCGGCAGGCGCGCCATCGTGCTCGCCTGCGCCACCGTGTTCTGCACATTTGACCTTATGCCACGGGCGCGCGCAGGCGGTATTCAGGAGCCGCCTCCCGACGCTGGCCAGACCCTGCCGGCGGTCACAGTCACAGGATCGGGCTCTGCCGCCGCAGCAGAGGCGGTAGGCGACTCGGCGAGCGAGGGCTACATTCCTCGCGCACAAATCCAGGCGCGCCCGTTGTTGCGGCCGGGCGAACTTCTCGAAGCGGTGCCGGGCCTCATCGTTACGCAGCACAGCGGCGATGGTAAAGCGAACCAGTACTTTCTTCGTGGCTTCAATCTCGATCACGGTACCGATCTCGCAACGACCTTCAACGGCATGCCTGCGAACATGCGCTCCAACGCACACGGACAGGGCTATACCGATCTGAACTTCGTCATGCCTGAACTCGTGGACAGCATTGCGTATCGTAAAGGTCCGTATTTCGCGAGCGAAGGCGACTTTGCTACGGCCGGTGCCGTCGATATCGAATACGTGGATAGCCTCCCGCAGGGAATCGCCAGCGTCGAGCTAGGCAGCCACGCTTATCGGCGCGGCGTACTCGCCGATTCGTTCCAGCTTGGGCCGGGCACGCTGCTTTATGGTTTTGAATGGCAAACCGAGAACGGGCCGTGGGATACGCCTGAGAACATGCACAAGCTGAACGGTGTCGTCCGATACACGGTGCCGCTCGGCGCGGGCGAGAAACTCGGCGTGACGGCGATGGCATACCGCAATGCCTGGAACAGCACGGATCAGGTGCCGGAGCGCGCGATCGACAGCGGGCTGATCGACCGCTATGGCGCGCTGGACCCGACCGATGGCGGTTACTCTTCGCGCTACAGCCTCTCGGTCGACTGGTACAAACCGCTCGCGGACGGCGCGCTGAAGGCGAACGTCTACGTCATCAAGAGCCGTCTGCAACTGTTTTCCGACTTCACGTTCTTCTTGACCGACCCGGTTCACGGCGACCAGTTCGAGCAGTATGAAAACCGTGTAACAACCGGTGCCAATGTAGAACGGAAATGGTTTTCCTCGCTGCTCGGCCGCGACAGCGAGACCGCCGTGGGCTTCCAGTCGCGCTACGATCGACTCGATCCCATTACGCTGGCAAACACGGAGGCCCGAACCGTCGTCGACGACGTGAGTATCGACACGGCCAATGAAACAAGCGCCGCGCTGTATGTGCAGAATTCCACCCAATGGCTGCCCTGGCTGCGCACGATCGCCGGACTGCGCGCCGACCAGTTCTGGTACAACGTGACGAGCGAACTGACGCCAGCGAATTCGGGATCGGGCAGCCAGCATATATTGAGTCCGAAATTCAGCATCGTCCTGTCGCCGACGTCCGCAACCGATATCTTCCTGAATTACGGACGCGGTTATCACAGCAACGACGTGCGTGGAGCGACGGCGACGATCGATCCGGTCACGGGCGCGCCGCTGTCCAGGGTCAATGTTCTCGTGCCCGGCACCGGTTACGAACTCGGCATCAAGTCGGCGACGCTGATCCCCGGCCTGCAGCTTTCAGCGTCGCTCTGGCAACTGGATCTTGCGTCCGAGCTGGTCTACGACGGCGACACCGGGACGACCGAGCCGAGCCGGCCAAGCCGCCGCCGAGGCATCGAACTGGCGGCGTATTACAAGCCGAACCCTTACATTACCTTCGATATCGACGGCGCCTGGTCGCATGCGCGCTTTCGCGACTATGACCCCGTGGGTGATTACATACCGGAAGCTATCGAAACGACGGCATCGGCGGGGTTGTCGGTCGAGCATGAAAAGTGGTCGTTCGGCGCGCGGCTGCGCTATTTTGGACCGCGCCCGCTGATCGAAGATAACTCGCAACGTTCGGCGTCGTCGTTTCTCGTGAATCTGAAACTGGGATATCGCGTCGCAAAGAACACGCATGTCTTCGCGGAAGTGCTCAACGTGCTCAACAGCAGGGCCAACGACATTGACTACTACTACGCGACCTTGCTGAAAGGCGAAGTGTCGCCTGTGGACGCGAATGGTCAGCCTGAAGGGATCAACGATCATGTGATTCATCCGGCTGAACCACGAGAACTGCGGGTCGGGCTCATCTACAACTTTTAAGGTGGTTGTGCCGACTTAGGCGAAGGGCAGCGGCCCTTCGAAGCGACCTACGTAGCAGAGGTGAGAAACCGCCGGCTGACCTCGCCCCGTCCAGCGATGCAGCATGTAGGCGGGCGGTTCGAGAAAAGAGGCGGGTTGCGCATCCGCTTCGACTCGCAGCGCGATCTGTGTGGTCGTGCTCGGGCAAGTGAGTACCGGAACGTTCCCCAGGCGTGTCTGCATAGACCGATGAACATGCCCGGCGAGAATCCGGTCTACATTTTTATGGCGCGCGAGAACCATTGCCAATGCATCCGCATTGCGCAACCCGTAGATGTCCAGATAAGGGATGCCCGTCATGAACGGCGGATGGTGCATGAAGATGACCACGGTCTGATCGCGATGCACTGTAAGCTCATCGTCGAGCCACGCAAGGGATGCCGCGTCCAGTTCACCGTGATGCAGTCCCGGCACGGAGGTGTCCAATGCCACTAGACGGAGCTGGCCCACGTCTCGCGCAAACGAGAGCGATCCTTCGCCCGGAAGCCAGGGGTGGTCCGGGAACGCGGCCCGTAGATTCCCGCGATTGTCGTGATTACCCGGCATGACCACGAATGGTTGTCGCAACCTGGCAAGTAATTCACGAAGTTTCTGATATTCGTCTACCGTCCCCTCGTCCGTGAGATCGCCGGAGATGACGACAAGATCCGGCTCCGGCCGATTGCTATTCAGCGAATCGACGGCCGCTGAGAACATCGCATTTGAATCCACGGCGTCTTGATAGAGGACGCCGTGAGGCCGGACATGGATATCCGAAAGTTGCGCGATGACTGTCAATCAGCTCTCCGTTGATGTTAACTGCTCCGTGCATGGATGAAAACGATTCTAGGGTAGACAAAATTCGTCCATCGGCAGACTTCTTCGATAGGGCAGCCTCATGCGGTCTGTTCGGGATTGCTCGGCCTGTGGCCGATTTGGCCTGACGAACGGACGCTGGTCGGTCAGGCACGAGGGACCGCTTTTGGCCGGCTAGCGCCTGACGCATCGTCCGAGAGCGGGCACCCCCGGCGGCATGCGTGCGGCCACCTTGCCGCCGATCCGCAACCCTGTCGCTAACGCACATGCGAGATAGCTGCGTTTTTCGCCAAAACTGCATTCACACCGACCAAGCCGCTGAGATTCCGAGGCGGCCCAGCTCCGATGCTAAGTGTCTAATGCGACAGAGGCGAAGACACGGTTTTTATCGCGCTCCGAGAGGAATAAACTCTGTCACTTCGGTGTCGAGACGCCCCTCTACGTCGGGGACGCCCAAGTGACAAAGTTATTGCGGACTACGGTGCATCAATCGTCGGGTTCCGATTTCTCTTGCGAGGATCCATGCTGCGCTTCCCATTCCCGGCGGGTCCTCGATAATTCCTCGGCGAGCAGCTGTTCGTCTGGAAGCACCGTGTGGTATTCGGCCGCAAGTATCTTGTTCGGAAGTCCATCGAGCGCGTAGCGTGCAATGGCGGCGTTGTTCCGCGCGCACAGGACCAAGCCTACCGGCGGATTCTCATCCGGCAGCGTCCAGTGCTCTTTCGCATAGTTGCAATACATGTGCATCTGGCCCACATCGGCGTGGTTCAGCTCGGTCAGCTTGAGATCGATGATCACCAGGCAACGTAACCGTCGGTGGAAAAACAGCAGATCAACCCGAAACCAGCTGTCACCGATGCGCAGTCGCCGCTGCCGCCCGACAAAGGCAAAGTCGCCGCCCAGTTCCAGTAGAAAGTCCTCGAGCCGATGGATGAGCGCGTCCTCGAGATCGCTTTCGGAATACTCGTCTTTCAGGTCGAGGAACTCAAGCACGTAAGGATCCTTGATGGCTGCCTCGGGCGTGACCGTGTCCGCGGGGGTCGCAACGGACCCTTTCTCAAGCATGGCACGCTTGTTCTTCGACAGCAGCGTACGCGTGTAGAACTGGGTGTCCATCTGCCGGCTGAGCTGCCGCACGCTCCAGCCACCGCGCAAGGCCTCGGTTTCGTAAAACGCTCGCTCCTCAGGTGAGCGTGTCCGCCGCATCAGTCGAACGTAGTGCGTCCAAGACAGGGGGAAACGGGTGGCCAGCCCCGCAAGCGGAAAATGCCGAATCGGTGATTCGGTTTTTGTCCGCGAGACCCGGCTCCCTGATTCCCGAATCGCCGGTTCGGCAATCTCTGCAGACGGATAGGTTTGGTAGAACAGCCGCATCAGTTCCAGGTTGTCCTTCCCGAAGCCACGTCCAAACTGCCGGGTCAGATCGACCGACAGATGCTCAAGCAGCGCCTGACCGTATGCGGCCCGCTCCGCCCCGCCCTGCTCGGACTCGACAATCCGGCGACCGATCAGCCAGTACGTCGCGGTCATCAGGGCGTTGACGCTGCGCGCGGCGCTGCGTCGAGCTTCCTCCAGGAGCTCGATCACGTCACTGAGTGTCGCGCTGTAGTTGCCGTCAGGCGAAATCACATCCGTCATCATGCTCTCATTGGTTAGTACACCCGGAGCCGGGCGTTGCCGCGATCCGATCGTGAAATACGGTGCGCAGGATCACGGCTGGCGCTTGCCGCCGGCTCGCCCACCCGGAACGAACCGCAGCAGAACGAATCGCCCCCGCGCGAGCCGACATTTCCTCACCGTGCGGAAACTTCCTAACCGGGCATCAATTGTCCAGTTCGAATGCCGCTACCACCCCGCAGCGCCGCATCTCAGAAAAGGCCGCCCTGCCGTGTGTCCCTCGCTGGTGGCAACGAGACCTTCGCCCGACGCGCGCCGCGACGGAGCAAGACCCGACGCATGTACGCCACCAGTTCGACGCTCACCTCTCCGCCCGTTAGCCCCTTCTGACCGGTCATCGCGGTCAACCGCAGTGTATGACGCTTCACGCCGCCAACTGCGGAGTTGTGCAGCCTGCGTAGCGAGACACGCAGCCCGGTTCGTCGGGCACGATGGAGCAACTGAGCGCGACTCATCCCGTTCCAGCACTCGCCGACGAACGATGCAATTGCTGGTGGCAGCGCCTCGGGAGCACAGCCAACTGGCAATGCAATCGCGACAAGTTCAAGGCGGTCACCCATCGCGCGCATCGCCTGTATGTATGCATAAGTGGCTGGCGCGAGCCGGCCACCGCGGGAGGAGTCTCGTCACTTCCCGCCCGGCCACCATGCCTGTGGTTGCGGCGCGTCGATCGCGTAGTCCTCGAGCCGCTTGCCCACGAGCCAGCGTGGGCGCCTGCCCTGCCCGACCACTTGTTGCCGGTGACCGGGTCAAAGTATTTCGCAGGCAACTGCGCAGGCCGGTCATAGCCGAGCGCGCGGCGCACTTCCTGTTCGGTGATGCCGAGCATCGCCACGTCCTCCCGGAATTTCGCCAATGTTGCCGCGACTTTGCCGGCGGGCGCATCGGCCAACAGATCGTTCACGCGGCCGAGTTCAGCCCGCAGCGGCTTCAGGTCGGGTTTCGGTTCAGACATGGACCCTTGGGTGTAAGGCCGGCGGGCGGCAACCGTCAGATTCTAGCGTCGGCGCGAGCCGCTAGAAAGATGCCCGTGCCACCACGCCGGCCGGACGGCCCGTGCCCTGAAACATTAACCGGCTCACCGTCGAGCCAAGCAACGTGCGTTCGGCACCAGCCGTCGTTTAATGGAGGTACGTTTCGGAGAACCTATTGTTGTTTGTGAACATCTTCAAGCATGATAATTGTTATTATCATGCTTGCGTTTGATCGCTAAAATATGGGTAATTCCCGTCGAACCTCACTCCGGAGGCCGTTTGCGAAACGATTCCACGCCGCCCGATACGTCTGCTGCCGCTCTGACCGAGCGCCTGCGAATCTTTATCTACAGCGCAGCCCTGCCCGTCAGCCGGCTCGCCCTCGACGTCGAGGGCGCTGAGCGGTTTTCAGCCTTCGGCGACGAAGGCTCTCCTCAGATGCAGCTCGTGCGCGCCATGCCACCGTTTACGCCAGCGGCCGCCGAAATCGTCAATGCGATGGTGGACGCATTCGGCGCCGATCTGTTCACGGACAGGCTTGAAGGTCGGTTGCAGGCGGTGATTCGCTTCGGTCCCGTTCGTTTCGCCCACGTCATCCTCGCTTTCGAGGCACGGTTTCCCTCTCGCCCGCTGTCGGCGCTGGCGACGCGTTTCCAACAGATCCTCGACCGCCACCCCGAAACCGGCTACGCCGATGCGCATCTGGCTCTCAGTCAGATCGGTCTGCCGGTGGGCGGCCCCAACGCCCGATGAGTGCGATTGCCTCAGCGCCGAAGGCGTATGCGTGTTTTAACCGAGGCTGAGCGTTAGTTGCGTGAGGAGCAGCGTTGTCCGAAACCCTTGACCGCCAACGCCTGTACACCGCGAAAGATTTCGCGGCACTGCGAGCCTTCGTCCAGCGCCTGCCGCCGGCCGTCATCGCGCGCACCTATTTCAACGAGGACTACGACCCGCACGCTGCCACACCAGGAGCGACCGAACGCTATCTGCGAGACATGCTGGCCACGCTCGTTGAGCTGGCGATTGATCATGGGTCCCCTGTACTCGCCGATCACCTGAAAGCCTCCATCCGCCGGCACGGGAGCGCGCGCCTTACCGCTGTCTCCCTGAAGATGGTCGAGGACGCAGCACGTCTCGCAGCGGCACGACCGGCTGCAGGACACGGCATCGGGATGTGGTTCCGACCGTTGGTCACCCGCTATCTCCACATGCGCGGCGTGTCGACGCTCGAAAACCTTGTCGCGTACTGCAACGCACGAGGCGGCAGCTGGTGGCGCTCCGTTCCCCGGATCGGCCCGGGCCGCGCGCGGGCGATCGTGGGATGGTTGCGCCGACACGAGCGAGATATCGGCCTTCACGTCGACGCAGACGTGGATCTTGACGATCCACTTGTCGCGCCCGACGCGGAGATCGTCGCCATCGGCGGCACGGCTGACGTGCTGGCTCCGCTCGAGCGCATGGCGCTACGCGAAGTGCTCGATGGCTCCGCCGGCATCAACCGATCAACTGCCTTCCCGTACATTGCCGCGCATAACGACCTGGCCGCCGTTCGTGCGTGGTTGCATCTCTATCGCGATCGACCGAAGACACTGCGCGCCTATACCAAAGAGGTTGAGCGATTCTTGCTGTGGGCTGTCACCGTCCGTGGGAAGGCGCTCAGCTCCCTGCTCGTCGATGATTGCGAAGCCTACAAGGATTTTCTGAAGCTGCCCTCCCCGTCATTCATCGGCGCGCGAGCACCGCGCTCGTCGCGCCGGTGGCGACCTTTCGCGAGTGACCAACTAAGTCCCGAGTCCCAGGTATACGCGGTTCGCGTTCTCCGCGCCGCCTTCGCGTGGCTCGTCGACATGCGTTACTTGGCGGGAAATCCTTGGAAAGGTGTCAGGGACCCGGAGACTATCCGGCGCGAGGGAGAGATTCAGATCGAGCGTGCGTTGAACGGCGAGCTGTGGTCCGATGTTCGCGCTCATGTTCGACGCAGGTGCGCCGCAGCGGAGAGCCAGCGCTGGCGTATCGTGCACGCATTGATGTTGCTGATGGGTGACTCTGGCCTGCGGCGTGAAGAAGCGGCGGCCGCACGACGCGAGCGCCTCCAGCCGTACGTCAGCGACAGTAATGTGGAAGTCTGGGCTTTGACGATCGTCGGCAAGCGCAACCGGGAGCGCACCGTTCCCGTCAGTGTCGAGACCGTCGACGCGCTGCGCGCGCACTGGCAGGACAGGGGTGACGACTTTGATGTCCCTGCCGCTGCCGGCCCCCTGCTGTCACCGCTGATTATTCCTCACACCGAGGCAGCGCGCCGCAAGCATGTCAGCGGCGAACGCATGCCCTACGAGAGCAACCATCTCTACCGATTGATCGAGTGGTTGCGCGCACGCCTACTTGCTGAACTCCAGAATCTTTCGCCCGCAACGCACGCTCAGCTTGAGCAAACGACGCCGCACGCCTTTCGCCACACCTTTGGCACGTTGGCGGCCGCTAACGACGTGCCACTCGACGTCGTTCAGCGCGTCCTCGGGCACCGGTCGATTCAGACGACATCCATCTATCTACAGGCGGAAAAGCGGCGCATGATGACCGAAGTCGGCGCTATGTTTGGCCGCCGCCTCGAGTCCGAAAACCAGCGGCCTGCCAACGGTGTCTCCGAGCCTATCGACGTAGCGTCGGACATCTAGCGGTCTCCTCACGGGCTCCAACTTACCCGGCGAGCCGCTTCTGCGCCAGCAGCAACCAATAATGGGTCACGGCGATGTAACGTCGCACCGCGAGCGCCCTTCCCTCGGTGCATGCTTATAGCGAAAGATCTCCAATGTCGAGCCGGTCGCGTCGCAGTTCGTCGAACAAAATCTGCCGAATGGACAGGCCCCACCAAGAGGGCGGCAATACGGAAATTATGTATTGGTCTGCGCGAGGCGATCGCTTGGGCCCAACATCAAGGTCGAGTGGTTGACTTTCAACAGATCAACGAGGCGTCGACGCACTGTCACGCCACTCGTCCGCGAAGGGGCTAACGGAAGCGGTGGACTCTGGCCTCGATATTCGCGACTCTCACGGATATGGGACACATGGAGCTACTACCTTCAATCGGTATGTAGACGGTAAAACCGATAAAACGAGCGCTGCCCACTGTCCGGACCCGCCGCGCACGATGATGGCGGCCCTTCCGAGGGCAGATCCCTCAGTTTCTGCGTGAAGCCTCCCTCAGCCGATCCCGGCACCTGCCAGTTTCTACGTAGAAACTGGCGCGCGCGACAATCAATTGCATATCTCAACTGGCCCGAACGGTTAATTGCATTTCCCTTCATGGACATGGCTGCTAACCGATCCGGGCGAAACGCGACATCGCGTTTCAAGGGCACTCCGAATAAAGTACCCGCAACTCATGTTGGGCAGATTTCACGCGAGGAATGGTCCACTGAAAGCGGCTCTCGACCCATAGTTTCTACGTAGAAACTATGGGCGTAGCGAGAACCGGGCCGATAGGGTCAAGCGCCGACCGTCATAGTTCATCCCAGTTTCTACGTAGAAACTACGGCTGGTAGTTTCCACGCGAAGAACGCTACAACAGACTCGAAGTCAAGCTCCGTGCAATTCGCCAAAGACATCGGACGATGATTTTACCGGTACAAAGCAAGATCACTCACATTATTTCGTTGATGACTATCGCTATCTAGGTGAATTTTTCTTGAGAAAACTAGATTATGAAACTATCATCATTCACATCCTACGCGCGTGCAGTTTCTACGTAGAAACTGCACCATCACGAGCACGGAAACGATCGGAGTACAAATGCCCGCAAAAATTATTACGGTCTTCAATCAAAAGGGTGGGTCCGGAAAGACGACCACCTCGTGCAACCTAGCCGGCGTCTTGGGGTCACGCGGATTCAAAACTCTGCTCGTAGATCTGGATGAACAGGGGACGGCCACATTATCCGTAGGTGCCGCAGCTGACGATCGACCGTTTCCGGCAGCTCTGTCGAATCTTTCTCGCTCTCCGCGCCCAGATCGCGAAATCGCAAAATTCGTCGATGACTACGAATTCATCGTCATCGACTGTCCGCCTGCCATCAGGTCGAGCGCGCCCTCCGTCGCACTGCTAATCTCCGATCTCGGTTTGATTCCCGTAGGTGCGTCTGGCGGAAATCTCTGGGCCGTCCAAGAGGCCAAGAGGCTCGGCCTCACTGCACAAGTGACAAATGGGGATCTAAAGCTGCGTTCCCTCGCTAATATGGATCAAAAAGTCTCCATTGTTCAGCAAATTTTTAAAGCGGCTGAACAGGATGAGGAAATCCCAATGCTTAAGACCCGATTGGGCTTCCGCACCGCTTACAAGGAAGCTGAAGTGTCAGGAACTACGGTCTTGCAAATCCGCGGCGCAAAGGCAGCACAGAAAGAAATCAATGCTTTCGTGGACGAAGTGCTTGCCGTAATCGGAGAGTGACAATGGCGAAGAAAGATTTTTCCGCAGCGTTGAACGCGGGCGTGAAACGCGACCAAGAGTTGCGAGATAAATCCGTCGTGGGGCGTTTCGACCGTGTAGAGGCTGCGCTCGACGGCCGCGAAACGCTGCTCGATGCGGCAGATCCGGTACACACGCTTAAAACGGATTCGGCCAGTTTCTACGTAGAAACTCTCGAAAAAGAGGGGAGGGTCAGAACTGCGTACGTCTCGTGGCCAATTGATAAGATTGATGACAATCCTCTGAATAGCCGAACGATTTATCAGGAAGAAAAAATCGCTGCCCGCGCAGCATCAATGAGCAAAGACGGGCAGCTCGTGCCCGCGTTAGCGGCACGTCACCCGAGCATCCCTGAGCGAGTGATTCTGATTGACGGCCACTATCGAAAGCAAGGCGCATTGCGAAATCGCTGGACCGAGCTAGAGTTGAAAGTGTTGGAAGGCCTTGAACCCATCGACTTTTATCGGTTGGCACGTGCGGCAAACAACGAGCGTGAACAAGAAACTGTCCTCGATGTCGCGCTGGGATACAAAAAATTGCTCGACGAAGGATATGCGAACTCGAATGACGAGCTCGCGGCGTTGGTGGGAGAAGGAAAAACGAAGGTCAGTAAAACCTTGGCCGTCTTGGACTTGCCACCCGTCTTGCATGAATTCATTTCCATTTACCCGGAGCAATTTGGCATCAACATTTCGTACGAGCTGGCCTTGTATTACAAAGCCACAGATGAAGCTCGAACGAGGGAGTTCGCGCAGCGCATTGTGGAGGAGGGACTGTCTTTCCTTAAGGTAAAAGCAGCCCGAGAGGGGCTAGCTCAGCAACGCGCACCACGGAAGACCTTCTCTCGTCAGTACAAGGTGTCGAATTCCGCAGGCGCTTCGATCGGGACGATTAAGGAATGGGGCAGCGGCAACATCCAAGTAAGTCTAGCGCTCGACAACCCGGAGCGTGCCGAGGCTTACATCGAGGCCCTCCGTCAGCTGCTGGAAGCCGATGGGCACAAAGCGAAGTAAACACTGTGCACCGTAATGGCGCTGCACAGACGCAACCTCAGCGGTCACCTTGCGCCGACTGCCGCATCTTTCAGAAGGAAGTTCAACAAATCGCGATCAGTCGGCTTGCCCCACACCTGTTCGGCCAGCCAATTGAAGAACGACGATTCAGCCGTCTTCTTAATCTTTTTTCCTGCCAAGATTTTCAGCTGGGTCGCTGCCTGATCGTTGTACTTGCTCACGTACTCATTCTGCTCTTCTACATTAAGCTCGTTGAAATAGCTCTGTGCTTCGGTCGCACGGTAAGCTTGATATTTTGCGAGTAGTTGGTCCTCTGCGCGGCCTTGCCTAGCCTCCATCGCGATGACCCCGCTCGTGGCCTGGGTGCGCTGCTCCTCGCTCTGCCAGCCGGCTTGAAGGGCTTTGCGGAAGTACGCACCTACATTCTCGATGGGTTGAGCGTTTTTCTTGATGACCCGTTGATCAGTGTATTTGATCGCTTTTTGAACAGCGGTCGCTCCATGCTCAGCCAACAGCTTTCGCGCCTCGGTCAGTGGAATGTCGAATCGCGTCATCGCGGTCAGGAGCTCAAGGTCATCTTCCTGGACCGTATCCGCCTTTCTCTTTTCCCTGATGATGAACTGAATATCCGCGACCGTCCGTCCGACCTTGAATTCAACGAGCTCAACCTCGTGGTCCGCGATGCGATTAATCTCCTCGATTGCGGGAAGAAGGACACGACTCTTGAACGTCTTGTATTGGGCGTAAGAGCCGCGCTTCCACTCCATGCCCAAAAGCAGATCTCGCAGTGTATCAACACTAAGTCTCGGAGTGCGTCCGACTCCTTCGTAACGGACAACGTTTTCCCACAAGGTCAAAGAGTGTCCCCGCTTGAATTCGCGAGCGATCCGCATGTCGATGCTCGCGTAAATTCTCGGGTTCATCAAAATCTCGCGGATATTCTCGGAAAACTGATATCGCAGCGTTGACCCGGCCAGCTTTGCTCCAGCAACCAACCCGCTAGCATTCCACACCGGCGTGCCCGAAAGATGATCCCAGTTCACAACAAGCCCTATCAACGAGTTGATCGTTGATTTGACGTAATCCCGGTTCTTTGTGTTTAGCCCAACATCCGAGATGAGCTCAGTGACAGCGTACTCGAACCATACGCGTTCACCTTCCTTGTTTTGCTCAATCGCATTTTTGATGAGAGCGTTGAACATTTTCGCTTGCTGAAGCGATATCGGACCTGCCTGCGGTGCGATGTGCACGGCGGGAACCGCTTTACGGAACGGCTCGGGCAGATCGGGAATTTGAAACAAGGCGATCTGCGTGGGTTCGAGCTTGGATTCGTTCTTTTTGGACACTATGCGTCAAAGAGATGGATCAGTTAAAGGTAACAATACACTGTACGATGTTCACCTTCAAGAGCTTCATCAGCAAGACGGGACAACAGCCTTGGTTAGAACCATAGACGTTCACCAATCGGCAAAACAACCAAATCTTCAAAATAAGTGCATTTAAATCATATACTTACAAGTTTGTAACCGCTCACTTCTGGGTCATCTTTACCCCATACATGTTCACCTTTCTACAGAAAGCTGCTCAAAAAGATGAGCTTTTGCCCCCTTGACAGAACCATAGACGTTCACCTAACGCCGCGAAGCTGCGTAATTACCGGAAAAGGCCGCGCTGCGAACCATAGGGGTTCACCTAAAGAGGCAAGCTGTGCTCCGGACATCCAGCATTAGGCAGATTTACTGAACCATACACGTTCACCTTTGAGTTCAATAAAAACAAAAAACCTTAAAAATCAGTGATATACGACGTTATGCTGCACGATTTCTCAGAACGCACGCAGGAGCAAGGGCGAACCAGCGGCATACACGTAGGACCGAAACGACGGTCTCTAAGCACTGGGGAATTGGCCGAAAACCATGTGCGTTCACCTTTTGCCCATGTGCATTCACCTGTCGAACCATCCGTGTGCCCCTTCCGTACCATGTGCATTCACCTTCCGACCCATGGATATGCCCCTCGGGAACCATAGGGTTGAACCATATCGGGCTGAAACCCCTACGGGATAAGGCTTTGCGGTGTGTAAACTATTAAAGGATGTAAACGTGTTAACTGAAACACGTAAACGTCGCTGGTGCTCTTCAACATTTATCAAACTAGCTGAACCATACGCGTTCATCTCATACGCGCCCGCGGGTTCAAATCTCAGACATCCCGTTACAGTCGAACGCCTCGAATCGACCCACGATCGGCCCACTTTCGTCTAGCGACTTGATGCCTTCGTTGCCCCGAACCATAGACGTTCTCCTGTCGAGAATCGACTGAAAGCAGGGACCATAGACGTTGACCTATTTAGCAATCGCCTCAAAACGTCAAACCGTTGGTGTTGGAATGGGATCGGCCACAAGAGAGCGGCCAGCGACGTGGCGATTGACGTCGTGCAGCTCGTTCTTGTCCATCGCACAACCCAAGCCACGTCGATCTTCCTGCGGGCGGAAGGGCAACGGATGATGAATGAGATCCGCTCGATGTTTGCTCGCAAACACCCGGCTACAGCTAAAGATGACGAGCCGGCACTTGACGGCTTCCAATGACCAAACGCGCCAAACACTGAAAGCCGGATCTCCGATCCCGATCCACTGGTGAGAATTTACGCGTCGCCCACTCAACTTAGGCTTTCGCTGAAGGTAAAAACTCCGGGATTTGACCGGACTGACTGGAAATTTATATCAATCTCCGGGCTAAACCCGGACTTTCGGGTGGTCCGCTAAAGTCGCATCGATTTCTCTCGCTAAATCTCCCTTAGCTACCACCGGCGACTCGACCGCTCCGCTCTCGAGAGTCGTTTCGAACCACAACAGCATGTTCGACAAGAACTCCTCCAGTTGGCCGAGGTGCGGAAGAAATCGTTCAAACTCAGCAATTTCAAGCCTGAAGGTTTTCTTATCTCTTGAAAGACGAATTTGGACGTTTGATATTTTCCGGTTCGGTCTGCGATTTGTTATGACCAGGTCGAGGATATCGCTTGCGGACATGCAACCCAACGAAGATGCTTGCCGAGCACGGCGCGAGATCTCTTGCTCGCCGTGTTGCCCTAAGGCCTCAAGCAAAAGGTCGCCCACCCGAAAGGTGATGGGTTCGGGGCCGCCCAAGGCGTCCACGACCGCACTGGGAATGCGGGTCAATGAAATCGCCCGCGACACCATCGAATTTGAGACTTCAAAGAAGTCTGACATGCTGCTTTGCGTCGGCCAAAACCGTCTCGCGAGCATCGCTCGATAGAAGCAGCCTATCTCGAAATGAGATGCGCCTCGGTTTCGCAAGTCCGCGTGTACGCTTTTAGCCGTTACGCGGTTTGGCACCCGCTTTGAGTCGTAGATGAAGGTCATTTTATGTTTTCGTCGAAGAAACCCTGTCTAAGCATACTGCGCTGGCATCGCAGTCAAGCGGCGGAGAATGCCTCCACCGCCCTACGCGCAGGCCCGACTGCTGTCGCGGCCGACGTTTCTGGCCCTGCATTCACGCTGATCGAGCAAGCCTAAAAGACCCAGCTGCGCATCAGCGGCCCAAAATGCCAGCGCCTGACGAACGCGCTGACGCGGCCGACGGGTCACTTCTGCATGAACAGCAACAATTGGCGCATTGATGCCGACTCTCGCTTCCGCCGCGGCCTCGGGAAGGGAAGCCCTGTTCATTCTTTAGGCGGAACATTTAACTTTATGGTTCTAGCAAGAGCAGGCCGATTTTGCAGCCGCTGCAGGAACTCGTTGTCGTGGCTTTAGGCATTTGTTACCTGCATGCGGGTAAGCAGCGCGGCGGCACAGTTCTGCAAATCGCTTGACGCGCTGCATCCGGGCTTTGAGAGTACGAGAGGAACGTCCGCTTCGTTGTCGAGGGTCTTCGCAAAGTCCTCGCTATGCCGAATCCAGTAATCCAATAGCGACTGCTTGTACGTTTGCATAATCATGCTGAGTTGCGTCATGACCGGTCCTCGAGCCGAATCTAAAAAATTTCCGACGATGATCAATTCAGGACTGCGCCCGAACTGATTGTGCATTTCGCTCAGGACGCTAGACAGATAGGAGAGTGCCTTTGTCGAATACTTCTCCATCGACACAGGGCAGATGACGTAATCCGACGCGAGCAACGCACCGCGGGTGATTCGGTTTTTTGACGATGGCGCGTCGAAGAGCACAATGTCGTAATTCGAAATATCGAAATGCGAATCCTTCTTCGCATGTCCATCGCGGAGAAGTTTGGAGATCGCCATGTCGGCCATTCTCCTTGCCGGCGCTTCAGTAGTCAGCATCGTGTCGAGACGATCTAGCGTAAGGTCCGCCGGAATTAGGTGAGGGCCATTTTCGCCATACGGCATTTTGACAACCTCATCGAGTGTTCGTCGTCCTAAAGGCCAATTCGGCATAAGGTTTCCGAAATGGTATTCGACGAGCTGCGATGGTGGCTTTCCGATCTCGGCCGCTTCTTCGAGAGTTAACTCAGAATCGTAGCCAAGGCTCGACGTGAGTTTCGCCTGGAAATCCAGGTCAATAGTCAACGTTTTCAGCCCGCGAAGACTGAAACAGGACGAGAAATTGCCGGACAGTGTGGTCTTTCCAACGCCGCCATTCGGTGCGTAGACCGTGGCAACGACCTGCTTACGCTCGCCTCGCTTTTTTTTTGTCTTTTTCGTGGCGCTGAAGCGTGCGAGATCAAAAATGTTCTCGACTGAGAACATCCGCGTCTTTGTCCCCGAGTCCTGGCGCGCGACCTTAATGCCCGACTCGTCGACCATTCGGCGAACACTGTCGGTTGTGGCGCCGAGTAATTGCGCCACTGCCTGGACTTTGTAGGGCTTGAAGGTCAAAACATGCCTCTCGGACGAAGGTTCGCGTTCCGAGTATTCTGGGCAAAGATCGCCGACTCTGCAAGGATTTTGTCCTTGATTTAGAAAAAATCCTAACATCATCAATAGAATCATAGATTATATGATTTCTTTGAAATTTGAATTTGAGAAGCTTGTGGGCGGTAGATAGGCTAGATGACGACAAAAATCCTGAATTATTACGATTGAAAATGCAATAAATCTAGAAGTTTATAGCATAAAATACCATCATTGTATCTAAAAATGAAAAACCCATGACAGGCGCATGTCACCAAAAAGGCTTTTTCCCACTCGATCAAAACCCGTAAAGGCTTGATTTTAAAGGATTTACTGCACGATTCGTCCAAAATTGACGTTGTGCAAAATGTGAAACGTGGTTGCCTCGTCTTTTCAGCAAGGTATCTGTCGGCCACGGGGGGAGCTGGTGAAAAGATAGCCAAAAACATCACCATTCCGGGAAAACAGCAGCAGGCGCCTGTCACCAGCGCTGCAAACGCGTCGCTCCGGCAATGGTATGGAAAATACCTCTGCTTTTGCCCCTAAGCGACCGCACCTCCACTGTTTCAATTGACGCGAACCAACTCGTCTTGCGCGCGTCATGCCCCTGTTCCGTCGTTCCCGAAAACAGGTCGCCCTCTCTACATCCCCGGGCGGCTACTCCGAGGAAGATCCCGAAAAGATCATCTTCGATCGCGGCACGCGCCTGCGCGTCGAGGCAAACCACTGGAAACTCTTCAGCTTTGTGATGGCGGTCGTGGCTGCCGGCGCAGTGTGGACTCGTCAACCGCCTCCCTCCGTTGTGAAGTCCTACGGCATCTCGGCCGATGCGGGTGGGCGACCGCTTATCCGGCAACTCGCGGCGTACCAGCCTGACGACCAGGCGCTGCGTTCATCCATTGCGGATTCAGTGCAGCGCTGGTTCACGATCGAACCGGTTCTCACGCCAACCATCGAGACGTCGCGCCTCGCGCGCAACATCAACGCGGTCAAGGCGCAGATGCTCGACAACGCGAAGAACCAATTCGCTGCCTGGCTCAAGCTCGATGCCCCGTTCCAGACCATCACCGCCAACCCGAAGCTGGTTCGCGAGGTGAGGGTAGGCAGCGTGTCGGTGCTCGACGATTCGACCGTCATCGTGGAGTTCTCTACGACCACCACCCAGTTCCCCGCAGACAAGCCGGTCGAAGTCCGCTACGCGCTCACGCTGCGCTACCAGATCGTGCCGGCGAGTTCCGACGATGCGGTTGGGACCAACCCCTTCGGGATCTTTTTCCCGTTCTTCACGCTCCAGAAAACCGCATGACGATCCCGGCAAACCGCTATCTGCTGCCCGCCGCGCTCGCGTGCGCGCTGTTTCTCCCGAACGCGCACGCCACACAAGTCGCCCACGCCGCGCGCCACGCGCCGACTGCGACCGGCCCGCTCGATGTCGGCGCGATCATGGGCGATCCGATGAGCCCGGTGAACCCGTACAACAGCGGCACTGACCCGGTGGCGATGCCCAATGACGCCCGGATCGTGGTCTTCAACTACAGCCGCGACCAGATTTTTCGCATCATGGCGGCGCCGCTCAAGCTCACGACCATCGAGCTCGCGCCCGGCGAGAAGCTGATCGTCGACCCGGCGATGGGCGACTCGGTGCAGTGGATCATCGACACAGACGGCGCGAACCACGTCTTCGTCAAGCCGGTGCGCCCGGGTCTGGTGAACACGTTGCACCTCACCACGAACCTGCGCGAATACGACATGACGCTCGTGTCGTCGCCCGCTGGTGGCTTGTTCTATCAAACCGTGCGCTTTCACTATCCGGAGTCGCTCATGGCGAAGGTGCACGCGCGTGCCGGTGCCGACGGCGCCGCTGCTGGCGCAGAGGGTAGTGGTGGCGGTGGGACGGATTCGGGCCCGCTTGGCGTCTCGCCCGACAAGCTCAACTTCGATTACACCGTGTCCGGCTCCGCGCCGTTCAAACCCGAGACCGTGTTCGATGACGGCAAGTTCGTCTGGCTGAGACTGCCTGCGGGAGCGCCGTTCGCGGTGCCGATCGTGAAAGACCACGGCGACGATGTCGCGCCGAACTTCATCCGTCGCGGGCAGTACATCGTCGTGCAGCAGCTCGCGGACACGATCGTGCTGCGCGCGGCGAGCGATGAGGTCAAGATCACGCGCGGTCGCCGCGGCATTTTTGGGTTCTGAGCATGTCGAGCCCGAACCCACAAACTGCAACCGATCAGGAACGCGTCACGCGCGGCAAGTCGCCGCGACGTGCGCTGATTGCCGTCGGCGTGCTGTTCGCGCTGATCATAGGCACGCTTGGCTTCTATTACCAGTCGAAGGAAGCGAGCAAGGCCGACGCTGACGCAAAAGCGGAGAAGGCTGCGAAGACGGCGGCGTCGGTCGACCATGCGCCGAACAGCACCGATATCGACAAGATTATCCGCGACCAGCAGGCCGCCGCGCGTGAGGCAGAGCGCAAGGCGCGCGAGGCAGCCGCCGCCTCGGCGCCCGCGGCCGGAACGAAGCCGGGGCTGTCGCTCGACCAGTTCGCAAAGGAAGCGTCGTCGTCAGGACTCGCCGCAGACGCTAAACACGACGACATTTATGCATCGCCCATCTTCATTCCCGGGCACAAGGTCAAGGAAGAGGCCGGCTCCGCGGCCGCTACCGGCATCGCAGGACTTCTGACGCCCGGCCAGATGGCACAACAGGGCACCGCAGCCCAGCAGTCGGCCACGGCATCCGCCGAAGCGCAGGCCAGGGCGCTCGCCGCCGCATCCGGTCAGGGCGGCGCGCAACCGGCTTCGTCCGAGCAACGCGATCTCCAGTTCATCAAGGATGCAAAGGCGCAATCCGCGTCGGGCGAGGGGTTCCTTAGTGCGGGCTTCGTCGGACAGACCGGAGCGTGCACGCTGTCGCCTCCGCACCATATCGGCGTGCTGGTGATGGAGGGCGAGAACGCCGACCGGCCCGGTACGGCCGCGCTCATGGTCGAACAGGACGTCTACGACAGCGTTACAGGCACGTGTCTCATGATTCCGAAGGGGACCATGATCACCGCGCCGTATCAGAGCGATATCAAGGTGGGGCAGGAAAGCATTCTTGTTGCCGCCACCGAGATGCGCCTGCCCAACGGCAAGCAGGTGCCGCTCTATGGCGCGCAGGGCGCCGACCAGAACGGCTACGCGGGCTTTTCCGGTGACGTGAACAACCACTTCTGGAAGATCTTCGGCGCCTCGTTTCTCACGGCCATCCTGCTCAACCACTTTGACGGCAGCGATACGAGTTCGACCACGAGCGGCCCGTACGGTGTGACGCAGGTTGGCAATACGGCAGGGCAGGTCGCGGCGCAAACGTCCCAATCGATCCTGAACCGCTACCAGAACATCCCGCCCACGATCACGATCAAGCCGGGTCAGCGCTTCATGATCAAGGTGAACCGCGATATCCACCTGGAGCCGTACCGTGGTTAAACGCGCCCTTGCAAACATCCGCCCAATCGGTCTCATGTTGTGCCTGACCGCTTGCGGCGCGGTGCACGCGGCTTCGATTACGCAGGTCATCAGCCCGGTGTCCTTCGTGCTGGGTTCGGGCAACGCGCGTGAACTTGCGCCACTGGACGGCAAGCCCGTGCTGTATTGCGGACTGCGTGCGTTTGACAGATGGGCTGCGCCGCTGCTGGGTCAGCCGGTGCGCAGCTCGCCCGACGCAGGCATGACCGTCTCCGTCGATGCGCACGACGTGTCGCTCGCCACGCTGATGGTCCGCAGCGGATGGCTCCTGCCGACCGGGCTCGATGACGATGCGCAGGCCGCAATGACTGAGGGTCGTGGCGGCTGGGCGTGTGCGAATGCGGTTGAGCCGTTCGAACTGCTTCACACGAGCGTCGATCCGAAGGTGCTCGCCGGGATCGCGCTCAACGAGTCCGCATACAGGGGCCGTGCGTGGCCGTGGACACTCAATGTAGCGGGCGAAGGGTTTTTCTTCCGCTCGCGCGAGGACGCCTACGGGGCAATGCGCCGGCTCATCGCAGCCGGTCGTTGCGACTTCGACGTCGGCCTCATGCAGGTCAACTGGTGCTACCACCGGCAGCGCTTCGCGTCGCCATGGGATGCACTTGCGCCCGCGACCAATGTGCATGTAGCGGAAGACATCCTCAACGAGAACTACCGCCATACGCACTCGGTTGCGAAGGCCATCGCGTATTACCACAGCGCGAATCCCGCACCGGGCAGCGCCTATCTCGCGCGTTTCGTGCATCACCTCAACCAGATTCAGGCGGGACTATGACGCGCAGGATTCTCGTACTCGCTGCGATCAGCGCGCTTGGCCTCGTTTGCGTCTCGCGCATGGCAGGTGCCGCGGACACCGATCCGTTCGACTTCGACTACGAGGTGGCGGGTGGCCTCGCCGAGCGGCCCGCGCTGATCTTCAACGACGGCGCGAAGACGTATATCCAGCCACGCGCCGGGCAGATCATTGCTGTCGCGGGCAGTCATCAGGAAGGCCCGTATGTCGTCGTGGAGGGCACGCCGGCGTCGATACAACTCAGCGTCGCGGGGCACACGGCCGTCGCGACGTGGAACCGCGCCAACACGTTTATCGGCGGGCACGGCATCGTGCCCGGCGCGGGAGACGATCAGCCCGCGGCGTTCACCGGTTTCAGCGGCAGGCTTTCGCTCGTCGGCACCCACGGCGCGCTCGAGCCCGTGCGCAGCCTGAACGCGAACATGCCGGTCGCCTCGATCGTGAAGGCGCTCGTTCCGCAGGGTTGGAGCGGCTCGGCCAGCAAGGATGTGGATCTGACGGCTGCCGCGCGTTTTGAGACGGTGCCCGGGGAGAACTGGATGCACGCGCTCGATCGCCTCATGACGCAGACGGGGCTGTATGCCGACGTGGACTTCGACGCGCGTCATGTACGCCTTCGCCATGACGTCGCGAAGTCGGGCGCGCTGAACTATGCCGGGACATCGTCGGTGGATACCGATGCGGTTGCGAAGCTGCCGGTCAAGGATCGGGGGGGTGCTCCGACCGAATCGTTGCTCGCGAAATACTTCGGCGCGAACGCGATCCGCGATGGCGACGACACGCATACGCAGATCCGCTTTGCCGCGAAGCCGAAAGATCTCAAGATTGCGACCGCCGACGGTGTATCGCTGCATCCACACTGGGACGCTGACGCGGGGGTGATGACGATCGATCGCGCTGAGACCTTCGTCGTCTCCGATGCGACGAATCGTGTCGAGGTCGCGCGGCGCGCGGGAACGGTGTACGACTTCCCCGCAGACAATACCGCGCACCTCGAGTCCGTATTCGACGAGGGTGGGCAGACTTATTTCAAGTTCGCCCCGAGCGTCATCAACGTCACGGTGGCCGATGTCCGTCATCTGGGATCGGGCGAACAGAAAGGCCGCTACTTCAAATTTAACGGCACGGCCGAGCAGTTCATCGTGACCGCCGACGGCCAGACCGTGAGCGTGCTGCGCCGTCACGACGTGAAGTATTTCGAGCGTGCGGGGACGTCGTCATGATGCGAGCCTTCTTCCACGTAGCCTGCATTGCGATGCTGGTGCCCGCCGTGTGCCGCGCCGACTGTCTGGACGATGCCGCGGCCTATCGCCATATCAGTGCGCAGCTCGTGCGTGCGATCGCGCGGCAGGAGTCGGGCATGCGCGCCGACGCGGTGAACACGAACCGCAACGGTACCGAGGACATCGGTCTCATGCAGATCAACTCCTCGTGGCTGCCGACGCTCGCGCGCTTCGGCATCCGGCGCGAACACCTCTTCAACGCCTGCGTGAATGCCTATGTAGGGACGTGGATTCTCGCGTCGAACATCCGGCAGTTCGGCCCGACATGGAAAGCCGTCGGCGCCTATAACTCGCCCACGCCCGCACACCAGTTCGTCTATGCCAACTCGATTTACCGCCGCCTGCAGGGCCACTAATCCATGAGCAAACAAGCAAACCGGGCCACGCCCTGCATGCGCAAACTCGTACCGTTCCTGAGCGTGCTGACGATCGTCTTCGCCCAGGCTGCGCTGGCCGCGGTCGATCCCGACCAGTCCGCCGTGCATCCGCCTTCCGGTGACGGCTGGCAGGTGCTCGGGACGCAATCGAGCCCGGTGATTTCGGCTTCCGCCGCACTGGCGGGCGCGCCGCCCATCGTCGCCGTAGCCGGGGCCGCGCCCTCGACCTCGACCGAGGTGAAGGCGGTGGTATTGCCCGGCGCTGCGGGTGGCGAGCCGACCGGCACGCTATCGCTCTCGATCACTCCGCAGGACATGAACCTGCGCAATGCGCTTGACCGGTGGCTGTCGACCCAGGGTTGGCAGCTCGCGTGGAAGATCGACGACGACCTGCCGGTGGAATTCAATGCCTCCTTCAGTGGCGATTTCGATTCCGTGCTCACCCAGGTGATGCAGGCCACCAATCACATGCGCACCCCCGCGCGCATCTGCGAACACACCAACAACGTCATCCGCGTGATCGCGCGCGCGGCGAACTGCCAGGACTGACCGATGCAATCTCTCCGCTTCCGTTCCGCCATTGTCGTAGTGGCTGCATCACTGGCCGGATGTGCCGTGACCCAGGGCGACGTGAATAGCGCCTATGACCGCGCCAACGCCACGGCGGGCGCGGCGCTCGATGGTTCCGGTCAGGGCATTGCGCTCGTGGAGCATGTCCAGTCCGCATTCCTCGGAGATCGCCCGATGCCGCTCGCCTATGTGGCGACGCTGCCCGCGGTGTTCCGCGACAAGAAAGTGACGTTCCCGCCGAAGCTCGAAATGAAGACGCTCGCGACGCTTGTGTCCAGCGCTTCGGGCTATCCGGTTCATGTCAGCCCGGACGTCTATATTCCGCGCGACACGCTGATTCCGCGCCCGGGGGGCGACGGGAAGGGCGGTGAGAGCAAGGGAAGCGAGAGCAGGGCGACGACGGGTATGGCCGGAATGGTCGGCACAGGCGGTCAACGTGCAATGTCCGAACAGCCCGTCTACGAGCAGCAGTGCGACCAGTGCAGCATCGGGCAGTACCTGCAGGACGTGAGCGAGAACCTGGGTCTTGCATGGTCCTTCGATGGGTCGACCATCAGCATCAGCCGCTTCGTGACGCGCATGTACCAGATCGCCGCGATTCCCGGCAAGGTGTCGATCGACTCGACCATGTCGAAGGGCACGGACACGTCGACGGGCAACCAGTCCTCCGGTTCTTCGGGGGGCTCCAACAGCGACACGGGGTCGTTCACCGCAAAAACGTCGACGGGACGCAAGGGCGACTTCGACCAGATCGCGCTGATCCAGGCCGAACTGGACAAGCTGCGCTCGCCGATGGGCCAGGTGACGGTGAATCCGCAAAGCCGCCTCGTGATGATCTACGACACGAAGGAAGCGGCGGACCGCATGGCCGAGGTGCTCAAGCGCGAGAACGCGATCTCCACGCGTCAGGTCATGCTGCGCGTGCGAACAATCCAGATTGCGCTGAACCGTGGCAGCCAGGCGGGCGTCAACGCCGACGTGGTGTTCAACCAGATCCAGGGGGGACTCGCGAAGTGGGCCGTGAATTTTGCGTCACCGACGTCGCTTGCCTCAGGCGGCGGCACGGTGGGCCTGTCCGTCCTTCAGTCCAACGCGCCGTTCTCGGGCACGAATGCGGTCGTCAACGGGCTGAACCAGTACGGCCGCACCGTCTCCGATGACACAGTCAGCAAGCTCACCCTCAACGGGCTGCCGGTGTCGGTCGCCAACTTCCAGAGCGACGACTATCTGCGTTCCACGACCGCCTCGGCGGGCAGTCTCACGGCCACGTCAGGGGGCGTTCCGGGTCTCACGCCCGGCACGCTCACGACGGGCGATTTCCTGAACATCCTGCCCTCGGTCAACGATCACAACCAGATCATCCTGTCGTACTGGCGCGACACGTCCAAACCCAACGGCCCGTTCACGTCCGCAGGCGTCGGCTCGGGGCAGACGGCGCAGCAGATCCAGCTTTCCCACCTGACCGGCAGCCGTGATGACCAGACGATTGCGCTCTCGGACGGCCAGACCATCGTGCTCTACGGCGCGGTGACCGATACGGCCGACAGCACGACGAACGGCGGCATTGCCGGCATCACGGGCACGTGGAACAAGGCGCGCACGTTCCAGGTGGTGATGCTCACGGCAACCGTCGTGCCGTCGATGTGAGCACGGGCATGCATATCACCGAACCGCTACCGGGAGACAGCCGCGCGAGGCTCGTGTTCGGCCTCGACTGGCGCGCGTATCCGCTCAAGGACAAAAAGGACAGTCGCGTCCGGTACGCGGAGGACTTCTCGGCGACGCACTTCGTGAGCATGACGCTTGGCGAGGTGGAGGTGGCGGGCTTCTGCGCGCCGGAGGCAGCAGAGCTGAAACGCGTCACGCTGTATTCCGGTGCCGCGCGTATCGCCATGCTTGAGCGCGTGCGCTCGAAGCCGGCCGTGCTGGTGCTCATGCAGGACGGCCAGCGCGTGCATCTCGTTCATGTCGTGCGCGGCGTGGTTGAAAACGACGAGGTGCATACGCTCGCGCAGGCCGACAGGCGGCGCGAGGAAATCCTGCAGCGCAGTCGCCGTCAGGGACTGGCTCTCGTCGTACTGGCGGCCGGTGCTGACATTCCGGCTGGCGATGAACCGTTTCAGCCGGGCGAGCTGCTGACCCTGAAAAAGGCCGCGCCGCTCAAACGCGTGCCGGCAGGTATTCCCAACGCGGTCGTGCTGATGCTTGTGGTGGCGATTGCGGGCTTCGGGATCAAGGAGATGGCTGGCGTCTTCAACCCGCCGCCGATCGTCGCGAAGGGGCCGGACTGGACGCAACGCTACAACCAGGCGCTGAAGAAGGCCTTCAGTGGCGTCACGCCGATGGCGTCGCAACTCACGCCGGCGCTGCTGGCCCAGTTCGACTGGACCGAAACAAACCGCAAGGGGTTCCAGTTCGATCACGCCGTCTGCGGCAGTACCGGCACCTGCACGGTGACCTGGCTGCGCATGGGTGGCGCTTTCGAGGACTTCGCCCGCGGCGCGCCCGCATCGATGCTCCCGATCGCGTTCGATCGCGCAGGCCGCACGCTCGCGGCCCGTGGGCCGGTTGTGCCGAAGGTTGACGCCGTCACCCCGTCGCAGCGCGCGCAGTGGCCCGATGAACAGACGTTGATCGAGTCGTTGCAGACGCCCGCGCAACGCCTGTCCGTGAAGCCGGTGGACCTGAACAGCTTTGGCTACGTCGTGCGCATTGAGCCGACACATCCGCTGCTCAGCGCACCGCCGCCTGCGAGCGAACACCACGGCGCGCTCGTTCGTGAGGGCAAATGGGAAATCGATGGTTATCGCTGGCAGGCGCCGCTCCTCGAACACCTGCCTCCCGACATGACCCTCGAAACGCTGGAGGTGAAGCTCGATACGTCGGCACCCGAGGCACTGGGCAAGGTGGGCATCCATTTCGTTGCAAAGGGCAAATACTATGTCGTGCAGTAAACGTCTTCCGGCTGCGGCCGTCATCGGTTTGACGCTGGGCGCGGCGTGGCTGCGTGCCGCGGCCGCGTCGACGCCTTCGTTCGATGCCGTTGTATCGCAGGCACCCGCGACCTCCGTGATCGTGCCGTCGGCATCGTCCGCTGCGGCTCTCTCAGGTCATCAGGTTTCATCGAGAAAAACTGCGACTGCGAAAGCGGCAGCCGTGATGGCGTCGCCACCGGCGCAGTCGCCCGCGCCCGCGGCGTCTGCAGCGAACGGTGAATCCGCAGGTTCTTCCTCCGCCGCGTCGACGCCGCTCGCGAGCGACGGCACGCATCTCACGCTCGGCGAGATCGACCGGCTCGCGCGCAACAGGGTAGCCAGCTCGCTGCGCGGCGCAGAGGGTGCCTCGCAACCCGTCGCAGTTACGGCACCCGTGAAGCCCGCTGCCGCGCTACCGCCGGTGCGCCCCGGCCCTTCGACCCTGGTGCCGGGCTACGCGCCGCGTGCGCGGACCGAGCCCGTCAGCTTCTTCGGTGCCTACACCGACAGCGGTGGTCAGCATGTCCTCTATCAGTACAACGATGCCGTCTACGACGCGCGGGTGGGCGAGAAGCTGCTCAACGGCTGGACGGCGCGCGCGGTAACGGGGCAGGTCGTGACCGTTGCGCAGGGGCGGCACACGTGGAGCGTTGCAATGAAGGGCGACGCGGTGACGCCAGCGCCGGTGGCAACGCCGGGCATGGTGTCCGGCGGCGCTCCGCTACTGGGCGACCTTTCGCGCCCGTTGCCGCCGGCGATGCTTGCGTCGCCAGCCAACTGACCGGGAAATCATCATGTCACTTTTTGAAACGGCAGAAGCGAGCCCCAAGCGCCGTCGTGGCGTCATGGAACGGCTGCGTGGCTGGCGCGCTGGCGCCGGCGACGAGCCGGAAGCCATCGAACCGGCGTTCGATGCACTCCGGCCGATACGGCGTGGTCCCGGCGCGCCCGCCGGTTCGCTCGGTGCACGCCTGCGCGACGGCGACATTACGGATGTCGAAGCGGTCGATCCCGACGCGTTGCTAAATTCCGGCACCTATGCCGACACCAACGCCGGAGCCGGAGCCGATATCGAGCCCGTTCGCGCCGACCCCGTCATCGGGGCAGACGGGCCCGCGGATCTCTCGCCGGTTCAGCCGGTTGTCACCGGCATTGATCTCGGCGCTGGTGCATTCGTGAACGATGCTGAGCCTGACGCGCCTGCATCATCGGCGTCTGGCGAGCACGACGATGGCGAGCCGCCCACAGACGCGCCGACGCGGGGAGCCAGTGGCGACGCGCACCATGCGATCGCACTTTCCGATGTCGAGTATTCGGCCGTGGGCATGCCGCGCCTCTTCTCTGCGGAATCGCTCGCCGAGTTCAAGCGCATCCTGTGCGATACGACGCCCGACGCGACGCTGCGCATTACCGCTCACGCGCGGCGTGAGTTTGTCGCGGTCGACATGCAGGCCGGCATCGCGGTGGTGATCGCCACGCGCGCGTTTCACGAGACCGCCCTCTACGCCACTTACGTGCGTGATCTCGAACGCGTTCACATCTCGGTGCGCGAAGAGATGATCGCGACGGAAGACGTCATTGCCGACGTGTACGAGCGCGCGCGTATCCGTCTTTCGACCCATGTGCCCGAGGGCTCGCGCGCGATCGCGCTGTTCCGCGATGTGATCGAGGCGGCGCACGCCTACGGTGCGACTGACGTGCACTGGGAGTCGCGTGACTATCAGGCGGACGCCGAGCTGCGCTTCCGCGTGGATGGTGATCTCTATACCTACCGGCGCATGCCCAAGGCGACGGTGCTGCGCGCGCTCTCGGCGTCCTATCAGGATCTGGTCCAGCGAAACACCAACAGCGGCAATGCATTTCAGGCGACGGCGCCGCAATCGGCCATGATCCCGCTCGCTCTCGCAACCGACACGGTGAACCTGCGCTGGCAGAGCGCCCCCCAGGTCGGTGGCTTCGATGTTGCGCTGCGCATCCTCGACGGGAATTTCCGCAACTACTCGGTGCGCATGCCGGCGACGATGGGTCTTGAAGCCAGCCAGCTCGCGATCGTCGACTCGCTCGGGCATGCGAGCGGCGGTGCGGTGCTGCTGTCGGGTGAGACCGGATCGGCGAAGAGCACACTGCTGCGGGCGCTTTCCTACATGGTAGACGGGCGCGAACTCATGAAGCAGTACGCCGTGAGCCTGCCGTCCGAATATCCGTTGCCGTGGCTCTCGGACCAGTCGATCACGCGCGGGCTCGACGAGACCGAAGAGGAATTCCGCCGCAAGGTCGCGACGATCATCCGCACGCTCATGCGCATGGACCCGGACGATCTGACGGTTGCCGAGATTCTCGACTCGACCGTTGCCGGACTCGTCGTTGAACTGGCGCTGACAGGCCATCCGGTGCGCACGACGATTCACGCTGACAGCATCATCGGCGTGTTCATGCGCCTGATGGGCGATCGCCTGCAGATGACGGCCGACGAAGTGGCCTCAGACAAGTTTATCAATGCGGTGGGCAACCAGAAGCTGATTCCGATGCTGTGTCCGCACTGCAAGCGGCCGGCCGCCGAGGTCATGGATGCCGCTGCCCTCGAGCTGCTGCGTGTGAAGTTCGGCCTGGACACCTCACGCATGGCATGCCGCAACGATGACGGTTGCGACCACTGCCGCAAGAAAGGCCTTCTTGCGCGCGATGGCAAGGTCGCAGCCGGCACGAAAGGCCAGACGCTGGCAATGGAACTCTACCGGCCCACGCCCGAGTTTCTCGCGCACATCGCCGTGCGGGACTGGCGGGGCGCCGAAGACGCCTGGCGCCGCGAGCGCACGGCCGATTTCAATTCGCCCGACATGACGGGCAAGACGATCTATGAGCACGCGCTCTACAAGGCGACGCAGGGCCTGATCGATCCGCGGTTCATCGATCGTGCGATGAAATCCTTCAATGTCTACCGCGTGGCGCCCGGCCGTGACGGGAGGGTGCCGTCGTGATCGGAAAGCTGATTTATCCGCTCTTCATGCGCCTGCCGCGCAAGGAGCGGATCAACCTTGCGAAGTGGCGATTCCAGAAGGTGCGCGAGTCCTTCTACGACGAGTCGCGACTCGACATCGAGGCGACGAAGGGTCTGCGAAACCGCGAGACGCTGATGGAGCGCCTGGGCGTGCTGGAGGAACGCGCACGGCGGCGTCGCCAGATCGTATGGGTCGTGTACCGCGAGATTGGCGAGCGGCTGGGCAAGGGCGACGGACTCGCGGTCGCGATGAAGCCGTTCGTGCCGCAGGAAGAATTTGCACTGCTCGAGCTTGCCGAGGCGTCGACCCGCGAGGATGCCGCCCGTCGGGGCTTCGAACTGTGCGCGATGACGGCGGCCGCGCGCCGCACGCTCTCCACCACGACCGCTATGCAGATGGCGTATCCCGTGATGCTGCTCTCGTACATGTACGGCCTGAGCGCGCTGTTCGGCGGGGTGATCTATCCGCAGATTCTGGAGGTACGGCCGCTCGACCAGTGGACCAGTGCGGGGCGTTTCCTTTACGCAATCGATACGTACTGCGCAGATTACTGGTGGCTGAATATCGCGCTGATCGGCGCGCTGATCGTTGCGTACTTCTATGGACTCAAGCGCTGGACCGGCCCGATGCGAAACCGCTTCGACGCGGCGCCCCTCATGTGGCGCAACCGGCGGGACCTGCGCGCGGCGCTCCTCATCGTCTCGTTGTCGGGACTGTTCGATTCGGGACTGACGCTGAGCGGCGCGCTCGAGCGGCTCAAGCGCAACGCCGATCCCTGGCTGCGCTGGCATCTCGCGCGGATGCTGCGCCGGCTTGCGGCGAAGCCCGAGGAGCCGATGCGCGCATTGCAGACCGGGATTTTTTCGGATCTTGTCGTCGACCGTATTGCCGACGCCGAGCGCCGCGACAACTTTGTCGACGCGGTGAAATCGCTGGGCCGCGGCTCGCTCGATCGTGTGGTCGAGGCAGTGCGCCGCAACGCGAAGGTCACGCACTACGTACTGCTCGCCGTGGCCGCGGCGCTCTTCATCGGCGTGGGTATTGGTTCGTATGTCGTCACCGGCCTCGTCGGCCTTCAAAGCGCCATCGGCGCCAACACGGGTTCTTTCTAAAGGAAAACATCATGAACACGAAGCAACGCAGTCTGGCCCAGGCGGAAGCCGCGCGTCGTCTCGCGCGCCGAAAAAAGCAGGCGGGCGAACTCTCCCTCATTGAAGCCGGCGCTGTCCTTGGCGCTGCGGCGCTGCTCGCACTCGTCGCGTATCTGGCCGTGCCGTTCGTACGCAGCATGGTGCAGTCGGCGCATTTCAAGAGCGAAGCGGCGATGTTCCATACGGGTATCCAGAACGCGACACAGAACGACGCCGACTTCTCTGCCGAAACCCTCGGCTCGCTCGCCGAGAATCACGCCTTCGATGCCGCGGGTACTCGCCTGTCCGCCGACAAGTCGGCGGTGCAGGGTCTCTTCGGTGGCGACGTCACGGCCGAACCCGGCACGGTGAACAACGCGAATGACGCCGTGGTGGTGTCGTATCCGGTGCCGACCTCCGTGTGCTCGATGAGCGTGAGCGCGCTGGCCAACGTCTTCCCGGAACTGGCCGTGAACGGCACAACGGTCTTCAGCCCCACGACCGCGTTCAGCAGCGCGACGGCGGGCACCGCCTGCGCATCGGCGGGTGAGGTCGCCACGGTCGAGATGTACACGACGCGCGGCTAAGAGATCTGTATGGGAAGCCTGATCGAACTGGTTTTCGTGCTTGGCGCGACCGCGATTCTGACCGTCATTGGCATCCAGCAGGACGTTGCGAAGCATCGCAGCCAGGTGCTGGGCGTCGAAGGCCAGAACGAGGCAGTCATTGTGAAGGCGCTGGGCAGCTGGGTCGACGATAACTTCGCCACGCTCCTCGCGCAGTACCAGCAGTCGGGCAATCCGGTGCTGACGGCACCGACGCTCGACCAGTTGCACGCGGCCGGCAACCTCAAGCAGGCGTATGCGGCCGGACCTTTCTGGGGCGGCGATTACGTCATCCAGCTTGCCATGGTGCCGGACAACTGTTCGGCGGACGCGGGGACGTGTCACGTTTCCTACGTGTTCTATCCTTCGCAGCCCTATACGCGAAATGGCGTGGTCGATGTCTCGGGTGCATCGCAGATTGCGATGGCAGGCTCCACCAGCGGCGCACAGTTTGGTTACTCGTCGACGCGCAATCCGGGCACTGTGTTCGGGATCAACGGTGCATGGCAAGCGACGAATCCATTGCCGGGAACGCCAGCCGCGGCGATTGTCGCGACAAACGGTCCCGATCTCGACGACGGCAATGCGCTGTATATCCGGCGCGACGGCAGCCTCACCTGGACGGGTAGCCAGAACGTCAACGGCGTTGACCTGCACAACGTCGGAAGTATCGACGCACAGGGCACGATCGCAGCGCCCGCGGTGTCGGCGTCCAACGTCGCCGTGAGCAATGCGGTGCAAACGCCGGGCACCCTCCAGATACAGAACGCGGCGGGCAGCGCGCCCGCGCCCGTCTCGATGGGATCGGCCACGATCACCGGAAACGCGACGGCCACGGGGACCTTGCAGGCGGGGAGCATCGCCGTGCCGCGCTCAGCCTGCTCGGGGACGGGGATCGCGGGGGATTACGACGGCTCGGGCTTGATGCTGTCGTGCCAGTACACAGCGGGGGTGGGCTTTATCTGGCTACCGATCGGAGGAACCACGCTGCGTTATGCGTATTACAACGTGGCGAATGGTTCGGTCGTGCCCGCGCCCTGGTGCCCAGCGGGAGGCATTCCAGCGATTCTGCTTGACGGACAGGGTCTGTACACCGATCCGACAGCGACGATCAATCTTGGAACCCAGGGGGCCGGACCGTGGACCGTGACCATTACCAATGGAAGCGGAGCGGGTGTACAGGGATGGGCTGTGGCAACGACGTATTGTGAATTTTAGACGGGAGCAACATGAGTATCCGACGGATCATTCTCACACTTTTTTTCCTGTGCGCACCGCTGATCAGCACTTCGGCGTTTGCGACACCCGTTCGATGCTCGTATGGGTATCAGGACTCGTCGTGCACGCCGAAGCTGGTGAATGTCGCGCAGACGCCACCCACCTGTCCGGCCGTCGATGGCTGGACGACCGCGGTTGCTCCTCAGTGGATCGGCTCGGGTTACTCGGCTCCCCAATGCGCGTATCAGGCACCGCCCACGTGTGCACCTGGATACGATGAACAATCCCCGGCGGTATGGAACGGGGCCAATTGGGTTGGGCTCAATTGCGTCCCCGGCGCGCCTGTACATACGCAACAGGAAGAAGCTGCCGCGTGTGCCGCTACGGGTTTCTTCCCGACGCAGTTGAACAAGGTGGCATCGATCTTTACACCGACCTCCGCAAACGTGTTCACGGCCATTGGCACGACGACCGGTGCTGGCGCTAGCAACAGTGTCTATGCGCCCATCGTTGCGAGAGCACAGGTCATTGCACCCACCGTCAGCTGCAACGGCGGCCAGGTCATTAGCCAAGGCTCGATGCCCGGCGGCTCGGATGGCAGTCTGTATGACGTGTTTACTGCTGAGGTGGCCGCCCAGAATCCCAATACCGGACAGTGGGGGGACTCTGCGGCCAGTATCTGCTATGTTCCTACGGGAACGGCGACGGTCGCTTATCAAACCAGCATCGGACTTCAGAAGGTGCCCGGCACATGTCACTGATCATGGGACGTTGAGACAGATATAAAAAGGGGTTGCCTCGTTGAGGCAACCCCTTTTTTCTGACACCAGGGAGCGTCTGCCCGGCCGACTAGCTGCCGGTGGTGAACGACCCCGTTCGGCTGAACGGCGTTCCATCGATTGTGCCGGCAAGCGACACCGAATACTTCGTGTTCGCTGTCAGCGGCGTAGCGGAGTAAGCCCGAGCCTCGTACTTTTCAGTCAAGTTGTTGGGGTCATTGGTCGAGTTGAGCAGTTGCAGCACGATAACGTTGCCCGACGTGTCGGTGAGCGTCCCGGAGGTCAGCACAACGACATCCGACGAATTCGCGGCCACGGAGATTGCCGGACCGTAGGTACCGTTGGTATTCGGTGGGGTCGGCGTCTCGCCAGTAACTTTATAGCGAACGCCGGTGGCGCCATCACAAGGGAACATCAACGGCAGGCTGCCCGTCATGGGTTGCAGATTCGCAGCTGTGATGGCGGCGTGCGCTTCGGGGTAGTTGTCGAATGTGGTTTCATTCCAGCCGATACCAATCTGCGTCACCGGCAAGATGAACAAATCGACGTGATAAACGCTGCCGGCCAAGCTGTTCGCGATCCCCGCGCCATAAGCGGCTTCCGTCAGCGTGGCGTTCGTGTAGTAGCCGCCGCTTTCTCCCACCATGAAGACGGTGCTGGCGGGATATCCCACCGCCGTTGCGCGCGCAGCATAGTCGACGCCGGTGAAGCCAGGGTTGCCTGACACTTCGGTATCGGTAATCGTGCCGCCGTTCTGTCCCATGTAGTCGGCGTGCGCCTGCGACGATTTATCGAGCAGGGTGTTTTCCGTCAGGGCAGGGAAGCCGCATTGCGTGCGCTGTGCATTGATCGTATTGAACAGCGCCTGCTGGGCGCTGTTGTTGGCGTATTGCGGCGTCGTGACATTGCCCGTCGTTGCGGACGTCGTGCCGGTATTGCCCGAGCCCGAGGTCGAAGTGTTCGAGCCCGACGCAGCGGTACTGCCACCGCCGCCGCCGCCGCCGCCGCAGGCGGCGAGGGAAAGCGATGCTGCGAAAGCGATCGTGGTGAGAGTCGAAATCTTGTTCTTGTTCATGCGGTCCTCTAGTTCGAGTGTTGCAGCTGCGCCCCTTGCGCGAGCCTGATACCAGGTTACTGTGCCCGGCGGGAAGTCAAGTCGCCGCGTTCCCGGGCGCGCCGATACTGCCATGACTAACGGAAAGTTTTTGAAAGACTTTAAACGTTTGCGTAAAAAACCCGCCTTGCATGGCGGGTGAGCTAGGGGCCGCTAACCACGGCGTCGCCGTTTTCGGTGGAAGATGCGCAGGGCCACGAACGTGGCGACGAGCAGACCGGCGGTGGCCTTGGGCGCCATTCCCGCGGCGATCGGCACGGTATGGGCTCCGATCCATGCGGCGAGCACGCCAATGAGCGCTTGCCCAACAATCGGACGGTTCAGCCCGATGGCAAGCCGTGAAGGGCGTTCCGAAACCCATTTCGCATAGTCCTCGTTGAGCTTTTCGAGGTCGAAGTTATCGGTCCCCGCTCGCCACGCGTCGCGGTAAAACGCCTCGTAACCGGGAAAGCGGGCGTCGCCGTGGCCGCGAAGCCACGCCGCCGCGCTTTCCCGAACCATCCATGCCAGATCGTCCATGTCGCGGCGAGCCTTCAATGCACGACGTCAGCCAGCCAGGGAACGCAGCCGATTGCGTCGGAAATGCATCTGCCGTCCGACTCGGCATAGTAGGCGCCGTGCTCGGGGTCCTGCCAGCCGAACTGCGCTGTGCCGTCGGCGCTAAACACGACAAGGCCGAACGGGAGTTCGGGCAGATGATTGACTTGTGCCATAGGGTTACTTCCGGCCACGATTGCCTGCGCGGGGCAGAAGGCTCCCGGTGCATGCCGGGCAAACGAAGCTGTGATGCATTTCGATCTTCGACTCGTTGTTCGAGACGATGTAATGCGTCTGGCATTCCCGGCAGGGCGCAATCGACAAACGCGTGCCCGCGCCCATCCAGCGTGTGAGGCCACACGCGCGATCGACCGAAAGCAGGGTGTTGCCGGGGAACAGATGGGCGTAGAGATCCGATGCAGCAATCAATGCCTGCGGCGTATTCGCGTTCATCTCAAGCGCGGCGCTAAACAGCCAGATGAACGCGGTCGAGTGCAGACGGTGCTGGGGTTTTTCAACGAACCACTGGAGGGAGTTCGGGAGGTTGCCACACGGTGAGCGCTTGCCGTGAATCGTGAAATACATCTGGCGAGTCTTGCTCTGCGGCAGGCGGAACAGGGTTGCCGCCGTACTCGCGCGGCCTCCGTGCGCCATCAGAGCGCCTGCATAGGTTTCGTGAGACTCGCGGCCAAGGCGCAGGTCCGTCCACGTCGCCGAGTGCGGCAGATCGCCCGCGCGGAACGGTGTCGTCGCCATGATCTGATGGGCCACCTGTTCGGCATTGAGATTGTGCGCGGCGAACTCGTACCAGAAGGCGCTGTTCCGGAAGCGCCACTGGAAGAGTGGAAGGTCGCGGATCCGCTCCAGTGCGGTACGCAGCTTCCACGCGGGCAGGCCGCCCAGATAGCGAACCAGCTCCGGTGTCATGCCAAGCAGGGGCGCGCTGAGCACGCTCGTGTTGGCGACCGCCTGGACGATGTCGAGGAAGTGCCGGTTGTGACTCTGGATCGCCTGCGTGGTCAACGCGTTTCGCTCGGTGGGCATGCTTTGGCGCAGGGTGTCGACCGCGACGGTGGTGGGTGTGTCGTCAACAAAGCAGCGCCAGTCCTCCACGGAAGGAAGCGACGGCGAAAGCATCAGGAACGGCGTGCCGAGCAGGCTACGAAGCGACGCGTCGTTCAGATGCAGGTGCTCGATCGATTCGAGGTCGACGCCGTAGATCGTGCTGAAAGCGGGGTTCGAGACGAGCACGTGGCGGATGTGCTCCACGTGATCGTAGTTGGCCCCGCGAATCCGCTCGGCGACCCAGGGAGCAAGGTGGAGCCGGTCAAGCGCCTTGTAGTCGTCGACGGTCTTCGCGTGGTTGTCTTCAGCTTTGGTCATGTTTCTTCTTCTTTGACGATGTATTCATGACCCGCCAAGGTGTGGCAGGTCGTGCGCGCCCCCCGGGGCGCGTCCAGCATTCAGGCGGCCTTGCTTGCGGCGAGGATCTCCTGGTGAAATTTTCCGACTACGTCGGCGAGCGCCTCGAAAATCGGCGTGTAGCGTTGCGGCTGGCCTTCGGCGATGCAAAGCAACTGCGTGCTGGTGTAGCGTTTTGCAAATTCACCGAAGTCGATGACAAGGCCCTTCACCTGCTCTTCGACTTTCTGGCGATCCTCAAAGGCGGCTTCGGCTTCTGCGATCTTCGCTTCGAGCACTGCTTCCTCGGCTTTCTGCGCCGCGATCCGTTCTTCGAGCTCTGCGCTTTCCTTCATCAGCTTAGAAAACTGCTCGTTAACCCGCCGCAGGTCCGCCTTCGCCTCAGCGTCTTCAGTTGCCGGCGGCGGGTTGTTTTTCAGATCGGCCGCCTCGCGTCGTACAGCGGCAAGCTCTTTTTCCATTTCGCTGAGTTGCTGATGAAGCGCGCTGCGCGACTGCCCGGCCAGCGTGAGATCGTTGCGCAGGCGGTTCGTCGCCTCTTCCTTCGAAGCTTGCTCCAGGCGCATCCGTTCCATCTCACGTTGCAGACGCTTTTCCTCGACCTGGCTCATGTCGTAAAGCGAGGTCAGGCGAGCGATCTCTTCATTGCCAGCTTCCACCTGCTCCCGGGTCGCGGCGAGCTCGTCCTGCTTTGCCCGGTAGGCCGCGATCAACTCCTTTACTTCGCGCGTCGATGTTGACGGGTCCGCCTTGCGCTTTGCAATCACTGCGCTGACGATCTCGTCTCCCAGGTCCTTGGGGAGCAGCATCTGCATGTCGGTCTGCCGCAGGAACTCGACCGCCTCGCTGTTTGCATGGAACTTCGTGTACGAATTCAGATGCATCCGGATTTTGGTCCGGGAAAAGCGGTGCAGTCTTTCGATATATTTGTGTGCATCCTTGTTCGCGCGCTCAATCGTATCCGGACGGTCGCCGTATGCTTCGATATAGGCGCGCTGCAGGATACGCATGACCTCGCCGAACCGGAAACCTAGTGAAAGGTGTTCGTGCAGGATGCGACGAACCGATTCATTGATTTCCGTACTGCTGCGAATTAGTTCCTGCAGTAAGTCCTCGTTGAGCGTGCTACCGAATGTCTCGCGCGCCGCTTGTGCGATTTCCGTATTCGAGGGGAGGTGGGTCCCGAAAATATCGGCCGATTCCTTTTCTTTGGGCAACACTGCGCCCTTTTCAAGAACGGTGGGGTCAAACGATTTTTCAGATACAGGTTTATTCTTGTCAGTCATGGTGGTCTCTCTTTGTCGCTGGCAGCGCTTTTGATTCGATATTTCAGGACGCGCCGCGCTCACGCCTGCGCACCGACGCTCGGGCTGCTGCCATCACGGCCTACCAGGGGCTGCGGACGCATTCCGATGATCAACGCTTTCACTTCGCGCGTCGAAAGACGGGGATTCTCTTTGCGCCGTTGAATAACGGCGTTGACGATGTCGTCTCCGATCTCGTGGCTCAGAAGCAGTTGCATGTCCGTCATGCGCAGGTACATGACTGCGTCATCGTTTTGGTGGAACTTCTCGTAGGCGTGGACATACAGGCGGATCTTCGAATGCGAGAAGTTGAATATTTCCCGGACATAGTCGTATGCGTATTTCGTAGCAATTCGTCGATTCCGCGGGTCGTCGCGGGCGAAACGGATGTGTGCAGAGGTGATCGCGTCGATCAGCATCTTCAGGCGTGCCCCCAGCACGAGGGCCTGTCGCTGCAAAGGTACTCTGCCTTCAATGCGTCGAGGTGGGCCCGCACGGCGTCGAGCGAACTGTCTGCGGCAGCGCGCGAATCAGATTGGCTCCGACGGGTCGGATCTTCATTTTTCATTCTGTGTCTCTCGATAAAAGATCGGCCAATGAAAGCCCGACGTCAGAAATGGAGCGCGCACTTCCATTGCTGCTGATACCCAAAAGGGTACGGCGGGGGACGAACGCTGCGTGCCCGAAAGCTGCTTCTTTTGATGTAGCTTTTACTTAATGCGCAGCGTATCCACCTTCAAACGGCATTGTTTGCGCGATCTTTAGGGTGCGCGCGCAAACGTTTTCTATGTTCTTCGAGTTCGAAAGCATTTATTGATGCAGTCAGCATAATTGCCTCCCAAGCGCCGGATACGTTGACTGGCTTTTTCCCGGATTCTCTAAAGTCGTTAAGACGCAGACGCATCCAGAGAGCGAGTTCACTGACGTGAATAATCGGCAACGGCAAGCGAGGATCGAGCGTGCAATCAGGCGATGCGAACACGCCGAGGCTTTCAATCGGCCAGAGCGCAGGGAGTTTTGCAATCAGAAAGTCGACCTTGGTACGGTTCTGCGCGAGCGGCGAACGCCTTGCTTCCGTGACACCGTCAATTCCCGTGCGCGACACTTCGTCGCGGCTCGGGCCGGGAGTGATGGCGCCGCTCCAGTTTTTGGTCTCGATCACGAAAATTCCAAATGGCGTGACGGCGATGTGATCGATCTCGGCGGTCGGGAATGCTGTGCCGGGAGCATGGTGAATAAGCACGGCGCCGTCATACAAATGAAAGTTTTCGCCGCAGAGAGCGGAAAGCACACGACGCAGTTCGGAGCGTACTGCGGCCTCGCCTTGCTCGCCGTGGACCACTGCGCGCGTTGCGGGCGTGACGGCTTCGCTCTGGGGCACGTAAGTCTGAAATGAGAACAGGCCTCGACGGGCGCGGGGCGCACGCTTGCTGACCCGATAGCCGAGATAGCCAAGGCCTGCGATAACGAGAATGCTGAACATGGATGCTCCGTGTTGGAAAGGGTGATGGCCCAAGTGTGCCTGGAATATTTCGAAGTCAAGTAAGCGGCAGACGCGGCGCGGCGAATTTCGAAAAGCTCAACAAAAAGTGAAGCTTTCCGGGTTTTAGCGCGCAGGCGACTGTTTTCGAGCGAATCAGCGGGCCCGGCTGCGTTGCCGGTCCTCTGCCGGGCGAAAGGCCATGTGAATCCGCGAGCATAGCCGCCGCGCAATTGCGAATTCAGCCGTATTCTCAAAGTGTCAACCGCGTCCAGCACGCATCGAAACGGCCCCACGGTTCCCGTGCCGCCTGTCCTGTTTTCCTTCCCGTACGCAAGAGTCCGTTCGCGGTGATCCCATCGGGGTCACCGCGAACGTGCTTCCGCGCGCCGCTTTCCTTGCTCGTCACGAGCATCGAAATCACCAGGCCAGACCTGGACATTCCCTTTTGAGTTGATTTTTCTGGAGAGAAAAATGCGGAAGCAATTTGTCGAAGACGTGCTGAAGTCCCCGGGCAAGCTGGTGGCCCTGTGTTGCATCGTCTATCTGGCCACGATGTCCTTCTTCGTCGGATTTTTTCTTTTCTGCCTGGCGATTCGCTGGGTGCGAAAGCAGGTCGCGCTGAAAGCGAAGGCCATCGAAGCGGCTGATGCCGAAGCCGCCCGGTCACACGCCGATCAGGAACGCGAGCGGGCTCTTCGAGCAGCTGCGGCGGCACAACCGACCCCACCCTCGCCGCCGACGATCGATCAACCGGTCGCGCCTCGACAGTACGCGCGCTCGGCCGTCGTCATCCCCTTGAAGAAGACGGGCACCCAGGACTAGTCCCGTCGTTTCCTTCTCCACCGCGACCCTGGTCGCGGTGGCCTTACCCCCACCGGGAATCCACTCCCGGCAAGGGGCGTGCGATTGCCCGGACGCTTCCGGAGCAATTCCATGAAACCCGAAGTTGCTGGCTGGCAGCTCGACATCTTTGGCGGCGAAGCCACTCCGGTGCTCGTCGTACCACCCAGACCCGATCCCTTACCCGACCCGCAGTACTGGAGCGTGGCCATTCGTGAGTCGATGGTCGACGCGCTGATCACACTGGCACGCGATAGCCGCCGCGGCGACCGCATGCCCGAATCGCTGATGGATTGCGCGACGATGCTCAGCGAACGGTTGCGCAACGTAAAGCTCGACGTCGACGACTATCGCGCGACGCTCGGCTGGATCATGGGCTACTGGGACGGTGCCTTGCCGTACGAGCACGTGTGCAGCGTGAACGGAATCGATCCCGAGACATTGCAGGCCGTGATCTTCGACACACCGCTCCTTGCGCGTGATCTCGACGAACTGCGGCGACTCTGCTTCGGTTCATTACTGTAGGAGGGTAAATGGCAGCACATCTTTTTTTCCGCGCGCTCGCCGAGCTCTTTCCAGGCTCCAACGGCGATGTACGCAAGGCGCACCGGTCACAGCCCCCCTCGACAAGCGCTCATGCGTCGACGCCCGCGCAACCGCGAACGGTGGGCCAGGGCGCTTCGAACGAAACGCTTGTCACGATCGCCGATCTACCGAACCTCTTTGTCGACGAAGGCGACTGCATCGTGCAGCTCATACCGGCGTTCGACGAGCGGCCGCGCGACACACGGTTCGGTATCAAGATGCTGCCCGATCTCGCACCGCACTGGTCGGTGCTGCGCGAGCATCGCGTGCCACTCAACGACGCCATTGCGTCTGCTATTCGCTCGTACGGCCGACCGGCGATCGCGCCGGTAACGACGCCGGCCGACATGAGTCAGCTGGATGTCAACCGGCAGATGCAGGCCCCGCATCACGAAGCGACTGGGCTGGCACCCGCACAAATGCAGCCGGCCGCCGGCATGCCGCTGGGGACGTCATCCCAACGCGCGGACATGCTGGCTGCGACGCACGGCAGGGTGGTGACCTGGGGGGAGGAGAAGTTTCCGAACCGCAAACGTACCGGCAAGCCGTTCTACACGTCGTTCGCGATGCGCATCGATACGGTGATGGGCGAGCAGATCCTGCAGGGCGAAGGCCTCAAGGACGCGATCGCCGAATCGCAGTGCAAGGTCGGCGATGTCGTCTCCGTTCGTCGCCTGAAAAAGATCAAGGTACCAGCCTTCAGGGAAAGCGGGCAGCCGGTCATGAAAGACGGCCAGCAGGTTCTCTGGGACAAATGGCTCTGGTCCATCACACATTAATCAGGAGCTTCATTTATGGCATCAATCAACAAGGTCATCCTCGTCGGCAATCTAGGCGCGGAGCCTGAAGTGCGTTATCTGCCCAGTGGCGACGCGGTGGCCAGCATTCGCCTCGCGACAACCGACCGCTACAAGGACAAGGCATCGGGCGAGTTCAAGGAGGCAACCGAGTGGCACCGGGTGTCATTCTTTGGCCGGCTCGCGGAGATCGTCAGCGAGTACCTGAAAAAAGGCTCGTCGGTCTACATCGAGGGCCGCATTCGCACTCGCAAGTGGCAGGCGCAGGACGGCACGGACCGTTACTCGACCGAGATCGTTGCTGACCAGATGCAGATGCTCGGCGGCCGCAACGGTGGCGAGCGTCGCGAGTCTGGCGCCGGCGATGACTTCGAGCAGGGTGCGCGGAGCGCGCAGCCGCAACGAGCGTCGTCGGCGTCCGGCGCGCGCAACGGGCGCGGTGTTTCACCCACCAGTGCCGGTAATCGCACACAGGCAGCCCAGCCTGCGCAGTCGGGCGGCGGTGGCTTCGATGAGATGGACGACGACATTCCGTTTCGCCAGGCATACGCCCGTGCAGCATGGGCAGCCATCTGATCCCGGAAGGGCTCACCTTCAGGATTTGCTGATCCCGTAAATCCTCACCCACGTTTCGTGACGCACCTTCGGGTGCGTCGCGTGACGCCCCTCTTTACGGCGCATCGCCGCCGCACAGTACGTCGATTTCCTGAACCCGAAGAGAACCTGCTGAAAAGAGTCGCCTGTACCGGCGCCTCTTTTGAGCACGCGTTTTCACGCCTGTCTCAGGCACCGACCCAACCCACCTTCCGTTCGAGGAGCGTGACATATGAGTACATCTGGACGCGGGCTGTCACCCGGGCAGTACGAGTGGCTGCAACGCAAGCTGAAGGGATTCGCGCTCTCTCCGGAGGCGTGGATTTCGACCTTGATGAATTACGGCGTCGCCGCCGAATACCTGACTGGCCATGCCACGGCATGCCCGGTTTGTGGTGGCGATGACCGCTTTACCTATGACAACAGGAGCGGTCGCGGCGACTGGGTGTGCCGCAAGTGCAATGACGGCTACCCGATGGCCGGCGACGGCTTGCAGCTGATTACCCGCGTGAACCGCATTGGCCTTTTCAGGCTGATGCGCGAGCTCGACGGTGGTTCCCCGCCACCGGCTTCCCGCGCGGCCCAGGTCAATGCTCCCGGCCCGAAGCGCAAGGCCGATCCGGCCTTCGTTGAGAAACGTCTCAATGGCATGTGGCGTGACGCACAGCCGCAAGCCGTGGGCGATCTGTCGATGCGATATCTGCACGAGCGGGTGCCGCGTCTCACGGCGGTTCCTTCCTCGTCGCTGCGTCTCGGGATGCTGGAGTACAGGCACGAGAAGCGGTTACTTGGCAAATGGCCCGGCATCCTTGCCAGGTTCGAGCTTCCCGATGGACGGCTCGGAACGCTGCATCGAACCTTCCTCGATCCGGTCAAGCCTGCGAAGGCCACGATCGTTTCGGCGGACGGCGAGCTGCTCGATGCAAAGCTGAACGACATGACGCTCAACCCCCTCGCGGGAGGCGCCGTTCGTCTGATGCAACCTGTAGATGGCGAAATCGGCGTGGGGGAAGGGCTTGAGACCGTGTACGGGGCGCACATGGAAACGGGGGTGCCGGTCTGGAACTGCCTGAACCGCGTGCTGCTGTCGAAGTTCGTCGTGCCCGAAGGGCTGGGCATCAAGGTCGTTCACGTCTTCATGGATTTCGATCACGTCGATCCGAAGACGGGTCAGTCGCCGGGTGTTGCGGCCGGTATGGCGCTGGCGAAACGGTTGCGTGCGGAAGGCTACACGGTCGTGCCGCATCGGCCACGCGTGCGTGGAACCGACTTCGCGGATCAGTGGAAGGCGCGGTTCACCGCGTCCCATGAGTCGGCCCTGACGACACGTCGGGCTACCAACGTGTCTCCGGTCGCAGTTGCAGTCTGATTTTTTCTAGCCGGAGCGTCCGGCAATTTCGTGAACCAGCCCGGTGGGGATTCATCCCCGCCGGGGATGGTCCGTCCGGGCTCTTTTTCCTGAGGAAGAAAAATGAGCTATTTCCAGATGAAGGTGGGCAATCGTTTTACGATCGTGGCGACCAATGGTGCTGCCAACGGTCATCAGCCTGTCCACAAATCCGAAGCGACCGGTTTCGATGTGATCGACCGACGTATCTGCAGGACGGTTGCTCGCGACGAGCCGTTCGAGTCGGCTTTCGACTTCTGTACGCGACGACTTGCCGTCATCGCGACGAAGTCCGCGCAATGACAACAAAACTTGAAACAGAAGCGGCCCATTTTTGGGCCGCTTTTTTTTTGCCTTGCCGATGAGCCTACCAACGGCTTGTCACGCGGAGCCAGATCGCCAGCAGATGCAGGGCGCCGCGCAGTACATACCAGCCACCGAGTGCGAAGAAGCATCCAAACAGCGCTGTGATGCCGATAACGATCGCAGCGTCGTGGACGCCGGCGTGATACAGGAAGGCACAACCAATCCAGACAAGGTAGCAGGCGACCCCGATGACCGCCCGGCGCACAAGAAAAGGCCACTTCATGAAGGCGACCCAGGCGCGTTCTATCGCGTACATCACTCGTCTCCGTGCGTCTTTGGGTGCCGATCGAAAAGAAAACCGCCAAGCTTCCAGGCCCCGATGCCTCCGGTGGCAAGTGAGGCCAGATACACCCAGGTAAGCGGCTCAGCCAGGCGCTGGCCATGAAGGATGGCGTCCAGAAGTTGATATTCCATCTTGATGCTCCGTCGTGTTGGTGGGTGACACAGGCCAGTGCAATTCCGGTTGGCTGGATATTGCACCGGTGTATGTGAGTTGATGATCGCACGTTTGATACGAAGTCAAGACGCGCGTCAGCCTAGTATTTGTCGAGTAAGTCCCCGAGCGCGTCTCCGAAGTCTCCAGACATCCCGTCGCTATCCTCCGTGCCCAGGGGCATGAATTCGTTCGACTCGCCACCTTCAAGAGTGGAAGCAGTCGGTGTATGCCGGGAATGCGACACCACGCCGGTTGCAGCCCCTGTGCGATCAGGAACATCCTCTAACTCGTTGTCGTCGAGGGTTGGGCGTGTGGAGTCTCCGCGTAGATAGGCCTCGGCGCACGCCTTGAAGATCGCCGCACGCTCGCGCGCCGAAGCGCATTCGCGCAGACGCTCAAAGAGCAGCGGATGCAGCACTTCGGCGATCGTTACCTCCATGACGAGTTTGCCGTTCATGCTGCGCGACGCTCGCGTGCGAGTCCGGCCTCGCCAACGAGGAGAAAACCTCGTGCGTTCGCGAGGCAGGGCGAGTCGATCACCTCGATCACGATGCGGGGGTAAGCGCGGCGGATCGCTGCCGCGTAGAGCACCGCACCACCGCCTGAGAGAATGATCGAACGGATGCCCGACACACGTCCGACTTTCGTCTGCATTTCCTTCACGACGCCCGCGACGATCGGCGACGCGCGTTCGACATACGGTGCGAGATCGATATGCTTGTTGTAAAACAGGAGTGGCGTGCGATTGCGCAGTGCCTTGTCGATCAGTTCGATCCCGTTGACCTCGTCACCTTCGTCGTGCGCGATGAGGTTGGCGATGCGTTGATAGATCTGCGATGCGCCGCCGGGCATCCCACCGCTGCGCGAATTGTCTACCGAAAAACCAGTTGCAAAAACCCAGTCTGTCGTGAAGTAGCCAACATCCACGACGATATGGGTATCGTCGGGGCCAAAGTCTTTGCCACGCGAGTTCTTGGCGAGCACCAGCGAGCCGAGCGGCTGCGGAACCACCATCACCCTGTCGACCACAACCTTTCCATGACCGAAACTCAGCTCGCCTGTGAACCGTTCCTTCAGGAACGCTGAGTATTTATTGAGGTTGTGAACGGGCAGGCCGAGCACCAGGCGTTCGATGTGGGTTACACCGGAGAAATGCAACGCGCCGAAGAGCAGCGCTGCATAGTTGTCGCTCAGTACGTAATCGTCGGCGAGAGCACGCCCGTTTTCACCATAGGCTGCAGTGAGCCTCACGCCCGGTCCGACTTCATATTCAAGGTTTCCGAGCGTCACCACGGCGATCTCGCGTGAAAGCATCGCGACATCGCCGTCGCCAACAAACGTGTCCAGATCCGCCATTGGTGCGAGCGAGGGGAACATGCCGGTGGCCACGGTGCCGCTCGTTGCGCGCCAGGCGTACTTCGTGTTGCCGTAGCCAACGTCGATCGCAAAGACTGGTGTTTTCATGGTGTACGCGTCCTTCAGGGTGTTTCGATGGTTGCGTCCTCGAACTGCGGGATATTCCCGGAGTTCGAAGTCGAGAAAAAGCGAACCCGGAGATAATCCCGGAGTTGTCCGGGAGGCCTCTCGCAAACTCCGGTATGAACCCGGACTTTCCATGAGGTATCCCGAAAACTCCGGGCAAATCTCCGACATTGCTGAATCCAGTCTAGCGAGCGCATCACGAAGTCAAGTCGCCGAAAGCGCACAGAATGAGGCGATGTTTTGCTGCCGCTCGATGGCGTTGACCGCGTATTCTGGTTACACCTGTCGCGTCCCTGACGCATCGACCTGAAGTGCAAGGCACTTCGTGCGTCCTTTTTCTGGCCAGAGAGGCCAGCATCCCCGGTCCGAACGGACCAGAACTCACCCACTGTCCGCGCTCCACCATGAGGCGGATTTTTTTTCAGTCAGATCAAGTCCACTGTGATCCATATTGAGGACCACTGGACAGTGCGATATCCATACGATTGGCGGGTGTCCGCCGCAATGTGGCGTATTGAGGAAATGTGGACGCGGACAGTTGGACAGTTCGCGAGCCGTTTCCCAATACGCCTGCACACGTTCCTTCAGCCCACAGCGCTGGGTGCGTTCACGAAGCCCGATACACCGCGGCGGAGATGAACGTGCTTCGGAACGGGGGAGAGCCTGCGCGCTGGCCACGCCAGCGAATCGCGCCTCCCTGTACGGAAGACATAACGGTCCGCGCAACCGTCACCAGAAACGCGCAACAGGAATTGCCCGGCAGTTGGCCCGGGCGTACGGACGGCAGGTGCTGCGTCCGCTACGCCCAGACGCATCCGTGCGTCCGGGGCCGGCAGGGTAGCCACAGCAGGCGGCAACGCAGTAGCAGTACACGCGGGTGCGGGTTTGCGCGAAGCGCATGCCGGTCCGTGCCGCAGCAAGGTGGACAGTCGGAACGCATCTCTTCCATGCGTCGGGCTGATCGGATGGAATCGCTAAAGGACAGGAAGGTGGTACCCCGCGCCGGGGAGAACGGCGAAGCCGCATGGTGAGCGGCACAGTAATGAGCAAAGAATCAGGCCCGCGAGGGCGGACGTGATGCCAGGCAGGAGCGTCGCGCCGCAGGCGTTGGCAGCAAACCCGGTCCCGGTGAAGCCGCGACCGAAGAACGGCCGTGGGACGGTCAAACCAGAGGCCCAGAACGGAGAAGGCATGGCAGCGATCCTCAACGTGCGCGCGGTGGTGCGTGGCTACCGGCTGGCGCCGACTGTAGCGGCGGCACTGATCCAGTTACTCGACGACCATGTTTCGTCCGTGCATAGCCGCACGCGCATCAGTGCGAAGCCGCTATCGATCAAGACGCAGGAATTCCGCGTGAGGGCCATCTGCGCCGCGCTGCTCGAACTGCGGGACGGTGGCTTCGCGCTTGTGAGCCCGTGGAACCTGCGGCGCAAGCATATCGAATGGCTGGTGCAGCGCTGGGTATCGGCTGGGCAGAGCGGCGGGACGATCGAGAACAAGCTCACGTATCTCCGTGCGCTGAGTGACTGGATGAACAAGACCAGCCTCGTCGGCACGCTTGACGATTACGTGAACCGCAAGGATAAGGGGCTTGTGCGATCGTATGTCGCCGAGGTCGATCGTTCGTGGGATGCAAATGGCCTGAGCGCGGGAGCGAAGATCGCTGAAATCGCGCAGACATGCCCCCGCGTTGCGGTGCAGCTGAAACTCCAGGTGGCGTTCGGCTTGCGCATTGAGGAGAGCTTCATGCTGCAGCCCCGACGTGCCGTAAGTGATCTTGAAATGTTGCACGTGACGCGCGGCACCAAGGGCGGTCGCGAGCGCGCGGTGCCGATTGAGGAGAAGTATGCGGTGCTGGAGGAGGCCGCGCGTCTGGCGAACGCACTCACGGGCTCGACAGTACCAGCCGACCGGACGCTCAAACAGTGGCGCGACTGGTATTACCATGTGCTCGCCCGGCATGGCATTACGAAATCAGGACTTGGGGTGACAAGCCACGGTTTGCGCCACCAGTACCTGCAAGAGCTTTACGCGAAGTGGGCTGGCGTGGCCGCGCCGGTGAAAGGGGCAGGCGAGCGTCCCGAACGCGAGCAGCACGCACAGGCAATCAGGCGGGTGGTGGAGGCCGCGGGCCACAGCCGACCGACCAAGGCGAATGCGTATATCTCGACATTCGCGCGCCAGGAGCGGCTGGCGAAACCCACTCTCTCGCTTGACGATGCCATGGCGGCGTTAGATGCGGCGCGCGGCAACAAAACGCACGCCGCGGCCGCACTCGGTATTTCGCGGCAGGCGCTTTACCGACTTCTGGAAGCATCGAGCTAGTGAGCGGTGATTCGTCTGATGAAAGTGCGTTGTCGCACATTCTGGTGTTTCAGGTGGTTTGATAATGGTTTGCCAACGTTTCACCGGGGCGAAGCGAATGAGCGTGAAAGAACCAACGATACGGGGTGAAGGGAGAGACGGGCGCGGGGCACAATGAAGTCGTCTCTCAGGTTCTGGCACCCCGGAAAAGCCAGAGCGTTCATGACCGGCCTTGTGGCCGGTCTTTTTTTGCCGTTCGACCGATGCGTTACCAGCGATCGCGGTCAGGCAGCGAGTCCACTGCGGCGGCGATCACGTCTTCAAACGCACGGTCGCGGTCCTCCGGGTGCGTAAAAACCTTGGGGAACTGCACGTAACGCTCACCGTCGATATCGACCCATTTGGTGAGCTGGACCAGCTTCCGGTAGCGAGCTGCGTCATTAAGCACAGGATCGATCGGCCACGAATCGAAGGTAACAACTGTCGCATCCACCATGCGACGGGCGATCATGGCAACGATGGGACCAAGTTCATTCCAGTCACCGTCAAGTCTCGAAAGGAGCTCGATGAACGCTGGAATGTCGGTCGTGCCCAGTTCGCGCTCCACCAGTCGCTGGAGGTCGGTCTTGTCCGCTTCGGGACGATTCACTCGCCGGTTCCATATTTCCGCGACGGTATTGCGTGCTGCCGTGTCATCTTCAGCGCACGGTTGCCACGGCGTTTGCATTCCGCATTCAGCACAGTAGATGCAGACCAGGGGTTCGGTCTGTGGTGCTTCGGGCGGCCGTCGCATCGTGTCGCGTAAGACCGGCGGGCCGCCGAACCGGCCCCACCTTGTCTGGTCAAACCATGGATCGGGCGTGTCGTTGATGATGCGTTGCGAGCGGCCGACAGTGGGGCGGCCGCCGCAATGGTCACAGGGAATGAGCTGCTCGTACATGGCTGAGTAGAATGGGCTGGAGAGGTGCCGACATTATCCATGGTCGACGAGCTTTCAATTCCGCAAGATGCGTACCTCTTCGGCCGTATCTTCCCTGGCGCTTTCGAAGTCAGGGAGTTCCGAGCTCCAGTGAGACATTCGGAAATGCCTGATAGCGCTGCCCGTCGAGCTCGCAGCCGGCCTGTCCTTTCCCGACGTTGAGCATGTTCGCCTCGCCGGTGGCGAAGATCGTATTGTCCTCGCCGTGCCTCAGGCAGCCGGAGATCGACAGGGAGGCTGACATTCGCGCGGCATCGCGCACGCTCTGGTCTGCCTGATCGGCGGGAATCCAGTCCCCCCATTGCTTGAAGAAGAACGCAGTGCCGGCCGTGCGGCACTGGTCGCGCACTTCACGGACCCCTTGCGGGTGCATCGGGCGTGCATCCGGCCCACTCTCGCCACCCCGATGACCCAGTCGACGTAATCATGCGTGGACGGATCGTGCATGGGATCGGTGCGATGGCCCGCGCATGTTCCGCAATATCCGGTTGCGTACTGTGGGCCCTGGGTGAAGCCACTTGCGCAGTGCGGCCATCCCGGCGCGAGGTACCCACTGATATCCGGGTGGCCGAGCAACGGCTCCAGACTGAGAAACTTCACAGCTGCGGGTACATCGAGCAGTTTCGGGATATCGCGATGCATCTCCGGTGGATTAACCACCGTCGCACCGAGCCAGAGTTTGGGGATGGGCTCGGTGTCCCATGTGGTAGCGCCGCCCGTCATGGTCTTCACCGCGTCGTTGAGCATGGCACGTGCGTTGCCGACGCGCTTCGTGAGGACCAGCCAGTCGAGGTTCGGTGTTTCCCGTATCAGTTGCAGCAGATCGGCGCGCCATTGCGCCGGCACGGCATTATCGAAGACGTCGGCGAGAGGCGCACAGAAGACGCGTTGCCGGCGCCCGTGTTTGTCGAAGAACGCCGGGTGCGCGGCATCCCAGCGCGTGGGCTTTCTCCAGGTGGAAACGGCTGTGCGACGACGGGACTGAGCGGCGCCCCAATGGACGCCAAGAATACGGATAGCCCGTTCGCGTTCCGCGTAGCAATGGTCGCAACCCGGGGAAACTTTCGTACAACCGAGCCACGGATTAAAAGTGTGGTCGGCCCATTCGATGCCGGTGTTCTCAGCCACGCCGGCCTCCGGTCATCGCTTCGTTCTCGCCACCGAGGATGTGGGCGCGAATGACCTGCATCGAATGGGCATCGGCCGTCGCCGTTGCGCCCTTCAGGACTGATTCGTCCAGTGGCGTGCACATCCGGTCGAGCGCCGCGCGCACGTCGTCCGGTATGGGGTTGTCGAGCACGTCGCGCGCGAGCAGCTCCGCGTCGTCGAGGGCGATCGAAACGCCGGTGCGGGAAAATCCGTCCGACATCGCGAGCAAGCCTATCCGGGCCTGCGCCAGCGTGGCGAACAGCCGGGCGGCGCGCTCGCGCGGCGGCTTCGGCGCGCAACCGTAGCGGGTGTCCTGCACCGTCGCGTGAGTGTTTTCGGGTTTGAGCAGCGTGTCGGCCGCAGCGCAGAGTTCGCGCGCCGCGAGCCAGTTCCGGTTGTCGAGCGATTGCAGGCCTTGCTCGACGAGCCGCAGTGAGCGCGAGAAAAGCCACGCGGCAATGGCCTCGGACGAAGTCGACTCCAGTGGATTGCGATAGAGCGGGGGAAGCTGGTCCAGCCAGCGTTGAACGTCGGCCACGGTTACCGTGCTGGCCGGGCAACCCGGAAACTGCAGACGGTAACCCGTATCGAGATCGGCCTGATCGGCGGGTGTTGCGCAAGCGGTGGTTTTCATGGCGCGGACTCCGGGATGAAAGTAGGGATGCCCTTTCAGCCTACGGGTTGCCGCGCAAAGTCAAGCTCGCGCTTCGGGCGGGGGAAGTGCGACGCTTTCAAGTGATTCGCGGTCGATGTTCCACTCAACGACGGGAATGCCCCGGGCGAGACGCAACGCCTGTTTTGCCGATTTGCGTTGCTCATAGCTCGCGAGACCGTTCATGCCGTACACCTCAACATGAGCAGCCGGACGCGTGTCAAGCAGCACGAAGTCGGGCAGCATGTCGTCGCCCTCCGCCAGGCGCATAGGCTTTTCAAAAACACGCCGCTCGTTGACCAGTCGATTCGCCATTGCGACTTCGTGAATCGAGTCGCAGGGCAGGAACGCCGACGAACAGAGCATGGCGGCAAGATCCACCACCCGGACGTAGCCGTTGGTCGTGCGCTCGATGAGCATCATCAGGACGACCCGGGCGCCGGCGACACCGATGGCACGCCACGCGTGCGGGTACGTTTTTGCTGCGTGCTCAATGATCGCGTCAGTACAGAAGTACCTGTGGCGGCGTTGCCGCAGGGTGATGGCTTTACCAAAACGCATATCCGCAAGTTCACCCAGCTCGCCCACGATCAGGGCGCGTCGTTTCAGCTTGCCATCATTGGTGAGCCGGTTCAGGAATTCGTTGAACTCGGCGTTGATCGATTCGCGCTCGCTTTCTTCGTACCGTCGCATGATGTGCAGGACCAGATGGACAGGGCAACCATTTATTTTGGCGTTTTCGCCCAGACCGCCGAGCAGCATCGTGTTGACTGCGCCCCAGCCGCGCGTACCTGAGTTGCCGGACCATGCGGTGAGCCGGGCGTTGTGCCAGAGGGCCTGAAAGCAGGGCGAGCAACGCGGCGCGTCGGCGAGAGACTCGATCTGAGGTACCGTTTTTTGTGTCACTCGCGCCGGGTGCGGTAGCGCCCTGCATGAGCGCTGCGGTCAGGCGGGCGTTGAGGCCGTCGGGTCCGTTGACTATCGCGGCAGTCGTCTCGCCGCGGGCGCCGGTTTGCTCATGCGTTGGATCCTTGTGGAAATCGCATCCGCGCTGGTGGTGAACGCCGTCATCCGGCCATCCGGCGAGATGGAACAGGGAGCCATAGCGGCGGATCACAAGTTGCCGCGGTGCATCGGCGCGGCAATGGCACAGCGCGTAGCCCGGTGTGATCTTTGCGTGCTCGAGCGCGCGGGCATATCGGCCGGGATGTTCCTGGACATCTTCAAGCGGAACACGTCGACCCGAAAAGGAGACGTCAGGCATGGGCGGCCTCAGGCTATGACTTCGAGGAGATCTTCGGGGCCACGCCAGAACGAGCCGTCATCGGTGTCGAGAACCGTGACCATGCCACTGTCGGGATCGTGTTCGGTGACAACGCCTTCGCTCCAGTCCGCGATGCCGGTCTGGTACAGGACACGTCGCAGGCGCAGCGTTGGAGGGGGGTAAGAGGAGGTCGCACGGATGGCCATGCTTTCATCATGGCGTGCGCGCGATGTGCTCGTGGGGCAAAAGCGTGCGGAAATCGGGACGATTTCCAGCGGAGCGTGAAAAGGCGGGGAATTGGCGGAAAGCTCAACAAAAAGTGGAGCTTTCCGCCAGAAGTCGTGCATGCGCCTGCGCTGTCGCTCCCGCAGGGGTCAGCGGCGACGCGTCCAGACGAGCGACAGGTTACCGTCGACGGGCGTGTCAACAAGGAGGCGCACCCTGCGCTGTACATCTGTGCGAAACGCACCGAGGATCGAAAGGGGCGCGCCGAACTGCATCCGCACGCCAGCCGCGATTACAAACACCGTTCCGTAGCTCCATGCCAGCATTTTCGCCACGTCATGCAACGCGGTGGCGAGGGCAGTCGCGTGACCGACGCGGCTGGCCGGCGACGCCGCGTATGCGATAAGGTCGCTCGCGAATTCGTCGGGCGCGAGCAGGCAGGTGATCACCAGCCATGCGGCGACGATGAAAGCAGTCCATGCGAATGCGAGCATGCCGTGGCGCCACAGGCCGACTGCGAGCCGACCGGCCTGGGCCACGTAATTGCGCGGATCGTTTGCCGCCGCGAGCCGCGTCTGCGCATAGTCCAGCTCCGACAATTCGCCAACCGTCACCCCGTTGATCGAAACCTTCACTATCACTTCGTCGTCGGCGTTCGCCGCCTCGCGGCTAACTTCGGCCAGTTTCGCGCGCCGGATGGCCTCGAGCAGCAGTCCGATGGTGAGCGCGAGGCAAAGTCGTCTCGCGATCACGCCTGCATCGACCGTGGTGGGCAGGAAGAGGGCGATTGAAGCGAAGGCGACAGAGGTTGATGCGACGATGAACGCGAGCGATCCGGCCCACGGCAGCCGGAGATTGGGATTGAGCATGGAGGCCTCCTGAATGGCGCAAGCGGTAGTGCCAGCGATTGTTCATTCTCGACGGCGATCGCACGTACAGCGGTCCGGAAAGATCGCCAATACGTGGCCTGTAGCCTGGCGCGGGCGAGATGCCGAGGAATTTTTCCACAGCCTTATCACCAGAAAATGTGGATAACCGTAGCCGGCGCCGAAAGCGCACCATGGTCACGCTGCTTTCGGGCCGAAACCACTGATTGCATCGCGTACGATCATTGCAACTCACGCGTCGTCAGACGCATCGACCCGCCTGAAAAGGCTATCTTTTTTTCCATTTCCCATTGGGGCATGTACGCCCCGATGGGCCATGTCCCGTCCAATCAAGGAGCGGGCATGAGCCGCAAATCCGCAGAGCGTAAGTTCGATCAAACTGCTGATGAACATCAGCGCAATCTCGTTTCCCTCATCAAGGCGTTTTCATACGCTCATCATCTCGACAAGGTTTTCCGGGACTTTGTCGAACTCAGCGCACTTGCGATCAGCAACAGCGTTGATCGGGCACAGTTCGAAGTGCGTGAGAAGCGATACATGGAAATTGTTGGTACGTACAAGCCGGATGAGGTGGCACGCTTTCCGAAGATGTTTGCCGAACTCACGCTTGCATTCGAGAAACGGGTCTCTGTCATGGCCGCTGCGCGCGAGCGTGGCGTGATGGCTTCGAACCTCACGGATGTGCTGGGCGAGACGTACATGATGCTGGAACTCGGTAATGCGAGAAGTGGGCAGTTCTTTACGCCCTATGCCATTTCGAAGCTGATGGCGGGCCTCATAGGCGGGGACGCAGTCGCAAGGGCGGACGCGCAAGGTTTCTCGCGTGTTCTCGAACCAGCGTGCGGTGCGGGTGGCATGGTGATTGCCACCGCGGAGGCGTTTCACGACGCCGGCCTGAACTATCAGCAGGCGATGCACGCAACGTGCATTGATGTTGACCCGTGCTGTGTGCACATGACTTATCTGCAGTTGGCATTACTCCATATCCCGGCAATCGTGGTGCATGGCAATTCGCTCACGATGGAGGTCTGGGGACACTGGTTTACGCCGGCGCACGTGCTTGGGGGCTGGTCGCGGAAGCTGCGCGCGCGCCGCTCTCACGATGCAATGCGCGAGCTCATGCGCGGATCGATGAGCGATGACGACGAGGTTGCCGATGTCGGCACGGGACCTGTCCCGGACGAGGTGGTTGCGGCCGATGTTGAGCCGCCGACGCCGATGGCGATTGAGGCCGACCCGGAAGGAGAGGTCACCGTGCTCGAGCGCCCGGTTGAAGTCGAAGCCTCCACTGGACTGGCCGATCTGTTCGAGGACGCGGTGAGCACCCAGCCTCGTCGCGATGACATCTTCGAGCTGGTCGATCAGCTCACGTTATTCTGATGCGCAGCCCCGGGGATCGGTTCGATCTCCCGGGGCTTCTTTTTGAAAGCGATACCGGATACGTGAGCTTTCCTCTCTTGCGGTGGCCGATAACGCGATATTGTTACCTCACCTACCGCGCCTCGTGCGCATCGATACCGGCCCCTGCGGCCTTTCTTTATTCACCCTTCGGGAATCCTCTTCCCGTCGGGAGCGGGTTCCCCTTCTGGAGACCCGCAATGCAATATCCCAATACCCTTCGCCTCGGCGACATCCGGCCCGGCCGCAACCCGCGCAAGTATTTCGATCCCGCGAAGATGGCGGAGATGATCGAATCGGTGCGCACCCAGGGCGTTATTCAACCTGTTCTCGTGCGTCCGCTCGAAGACGGCAGTCATGAGCTCGTCGCCGGCGGCCGTCGTGTGCGTGCCGCACGCGAGGCGCACGGTGACGACTATGCGATGCCCGTTGTCGTTCGAGAGATGGACGAATTCGAGGCGCGATCGCTTGCGCTCATCGAAAACATCCAGCGCGACGACATGGCTCCGTCCGAAGAGGCCGTGGCTGCGGCAGAAATCGTCGGGATGTGTCAGGGCGATCGCGATGAAGCGGCACGGCAGCTTGGCTGGACCCGTGCCATGCTCGACTCGCGTCTCGCGCTTATGAACTGCAGCGCATCCGTTCTGGAGGCGCTCAACACCCGCACGATCAAGCTCGGCCACGCCGAACTGTTCGCCGCCTTCACGAAGGAGCAGCAGGACAAGCTGTTGCCCGTCATCGTGAAAGAGGGACATACGGTTGCCGACCTGAAGAACGTGCTCGAGCGTGCCTCGTGCTCGCTCGCTGCGGCGATCTTCGACAAGGCGGACTGTGCAGGATGCCAGCACAACTCGGCCGCGCAGGCCGAGATGTTCGGCGAGTCGATCGGCACCGGCAACTGCACGAACCGGAACTGCTACAACGAAAAGACGGAAAAGCAGCTCGACGCGACGGCTACTGGCCTGCGCGACGAGTTCCAGACCGTCAGGATCGTGCGTCCGGGTGACAACCACACGCGCATCCAGCTCGTAGCGGAAGGCACGAAGGGCGTGGGCGAGGAGCAGGCGAAAGCCTGCTATGCGTGCCAGAACTTCGGCGCTGCGGTGAGTGGTTTGCCGGACTCGCTTGGCAAGGTCTACAAGGGCCAGTGCTTCGACACCGTCTGCAACATGAAGAAGGTGGCGGCGCGGATCAAGAGCGAGAAGACGGAGCCTGTCGCCGCCAAGGCGGCCAGCGCCGGTGGATCGTCGAAGGCGAAGGATGCGACGAAGGCCGACAAGTCTGCTGCCGCGTCGCCTGCGCCGGAAGCCACGGTCGTGGCCGAATCGGATCGCGTGAAGACCTATCGCGTCGCGCTCTGGCGCAAGGCGCTACGTCGCGAGGTGAGCCAGGATGCAGCGCTCGCGCGCCGCTATCTGCTTGCTGTAGTGGCGACCGGTCAGGCTCGCAGTATCGACGCAGGCCCGGTCAACACGGTCTGGGAACGCCTCATCGATGACAAGCCCGCTGTCGGAGACTTCGGCAAGGCGGCCACGTCGGCCGCTGCGCTCGATGCCGACGCCGAAGGGAAGATGATGATTTCCATCACGCTCTCGGCAATTCAGGGCGTCGACGTCTCCTATCTCATGCAGATGTGCCGCCACCACAAGCTCGATCTCGCGAAGCACTGGAAGCTCGACAAGGAGTTTCTGGAGTTGATCACGAAATCGGAGATGAAGGTGGTGGCCGATGAACTCGGCTTGCGCAGCGCGATGGGCGATGCCTTCAAGAAGGTGTTCGCGAAATCGAAGCCCGAAGTCATCGATGCCTTGCTGTCGGTTGACGGCTTCGACTACGCGGGCAAGGTTCCGAAGGTCCTGAAGTTCTGATGCGTGTCGCGGTGTTCGCCGCGACTTCCTTTTTTCGCGCCGCCAGTCGATCGACTGCGCGGCGCTTTTCATTTGCGAGGTTTTTCCATGTTCCAGCAACTCGAAGCGTTCGTGCGCGAGACCGGCAAGGTCACGCTCACACTCAAGATGGCCGGGGACCAGATGTCCGTGGTCGTTGTGCCCTGGGGCGACTCGAAGGAGACGGCGCTGCGTCAGCCGCTTGTGCTGAGCGCGACGCCGGTCGAGCTCGATGAGGGCTTTGTGCAGGCGTTGCAGTCGTTCGAAGGTGCGCATCGTTCTCTCGCGGAGCAGGTGAGCGCGACGAACGAGATCCTGCAGGCGGCTGAAAAGTCGCAGGCGGGCAAGGCCCAGAAAGCGTTATCGAAGGGCGCGAAGCCGGCGCTTCCAGCGCCGTCGGAGCACGCCGGTGACGATCCTGAGGATGCCGATGACGGGGCGCACACCGATAGTGCCGCCCCCGCGCCCGCGGTCGAAACCTCCGCATCCGTGCAGTCTGCCGGCGACGGCAAGACCGACCTTTTTGGCCTGCTTTGAGGAGACACGCCCGTGACCATCAGCATCGCAAGGATCATTCGCGAGTTCACCTACAACGGCATGAAGTTCGCCGATCCGGGGCCTGCATTCAGCCCTGACGACGTTCGAGATCTCTTTTCCGCGCAGTACCCCGAACTGACGACCGCTGCGGTCGACGGGCCGGAGTTCTCGGGAGAGGTCGCGATCTACAGGTTTGTGCGCGCGGCCGGCGCCAAAGGTTCCCACACCTGAGGAAGCCCATGCCGGAGGAAACCTATGCGTAAAGACGTTCTTCTCAAGCTGCTCGCCGATCCGGCGACCGGCTTCAACCAGGAGCCGCCCGGAAGGGCGGTTTTTTCTTATGACGACGAGGTTCGCCAATGCTGTTCGATCCTGCTTTCGTTGATGGAGCGGTCGATGTCGGCACCGGTACGGCCTGGCAACCGCCTCGGCCTGCCGCTGCCCGACATCGAGCTTCCCATAGTGTTCTGACGCTTCCGACGTTCGCGCTGGACGTGCCGCGTAACGCCAGCATCAAATGGCGTGTCGATACCCAGGTCGAGTCCGTCGTGCTGGAGCAGTTCAGACACGGGCCGCTTCGTGCGGCCGACGTGAATGATCCAGTGAGTCCGGTCGATGCTTTCCAGCAGGCGTTCTTTGCCTGGGTGGATCGGCTGATGCCGCAGGGTCTTCGCCTGATCTCGATGGGACTGCAGTTGTGCGACACAAACGCAGTGTTCGATGCGATCGAAGCAACCTACGAGAAGGAAGACTTCAAGCCGCTGACGCCGCTGCATCTCGGCATCAGGCTTTCGGATGAGTGGGTCCACGAGATGGACGTGCTCGCCCAGCCGTTGCGTGAGGCGCATCCGTTACTGCTTTACACGCTGTTTTCGATCGTCGATCAGGTGTCGGGTCGGACCGTGCCGATCCGTACGCCCGGCTGGTTTCTCTCGGAGATGGCCTGCCAGTACTGGGAGGGCGACGAATCGGCCAGCGACGCCGAAGCGCGGACCTGGCTCGAAGACTGGTACGGCAACGACGAAGAGATGGTGAAGCTCTATCTGCCGTCGGTGCTCAGGCCCGCCGTCTGTCCGGACGAGATCCGTTGTCCGGCCAGGGTAGCCGGGCGCCGGTCGCGAAATGCGTCCCTGTCGGCGAGGGAGCTGCTCGCGCTGGCGACGCAACACGAGGGCCGTGTGGCGTCGGTCTGTCACGAACTGGTTGCCTTGCGCGCGCTACTCCGCAAGGCCGGGCGTCACAGGCTGCTCGAGGACGGCTACGACGCCCGTCCGCTGTATTCCGGTTGCACGTTCGTTCTTGAAACCAACGAACGGATCGGCGAGTTTCTCGACGATCACATGAACATGGAATACCAGCACGGCGAGTCTACCGAGTTCCATAGTTTTCATACCTTTTCCACGACACGGCAGGGCATCCGCGCGCAGTACGCGCAATGGGGCCTTGCTTTCCAGATGCTTCGCCGCCTTGACCGCCTGATGGCGCTGGTGGTCCATATTTGATATCAGGAGTGTTTCCATGAACGGAGTTTCCATTGGCCAGACCGGCCACGACGTCACGCTTTCCCGCGCGTTGCTGCTTTATGCAGGGTCGAACGGCGCGCACTATGCAACTGTCCACGCCGTCACGGAAGAACCAAAGACCGGACGGCCAGTCATCGGTGCAGGCCGGCCGCTCGATCGACGTGCTCTCGTCGACGCGCTCGTGCAGCTCGATCGCAATGCCGCCCCGAAGGCGGAGTTTCTTTCCTCGAACGTGCTGGGTGTGACGTCGGCGGCGATCACCTGGTGGTGTCCGCCTGCGTCGCGTCGTGTATTTTTCGATTGTCCGAAGGTGGGCAATCGCAGCGCCGTTGTGCCACATCCGGGTCTGGTTTTTCAGGCGGGCGCGCAGGGTTTCTGCGTGTTCGCGGTGAGGGGCGCGGATCGGCCGGTGGAGGGCACGGCGCTTTATGAGCCACCGTACTTCAACACGTGGGACAAGGGGAGAATCTGCATTGGCTCGGCCAACGTTCCGCGACGCATCGAGATCTCTGCGATCAAGGGTTGGGAAGACGGGTTTTTCAACTCGGCGTTCACGCATCCGAACGCGGGCGGCAAGCGCGTGACTTATCGTGGTGGTTTCCACGCATTCTGGACCGACATGCTCGACGGCAAGTTCGAGGCATTTCCTGCGCGCGCGCTCGTTCGCATGAAAGAGCTGACGGCTGGCGCTCTCGTTGCTGGCAAGAACGGAGGTGCAGCATGAATCCAGTCGATATTGCCTTGCAGGGCTCGTTTCCGAGCGTGATGGTGCCGACACGTGAGCCGGTCGCACCGATGGACGCTCCCGGTGAGCGGCTGCTCATCGCGTCCAACGGCGTCTTCCTCGAAATCAGCCGTCCGTGGGTGCGTCTGGTGCGGCGGCTGTCTTCCTTCGACTGGGCGACTCCGGTACCCTACGGCGAGGCTGCAGAGCGTACCGATCTGATGTGCGGGTCAGTGCCTGCGGACCTTGTGGTGCAGTTCGCGGATATGGCACGCGCAGCGTTGCCCAACGAAGCGGGCGCCTGGATCGTGTGGGACGCCGCAACGGGCCGCTTCAGGCTCGTGCCGCTTCCGTCGTTGTCTCACGGCCCCGACCATCTGCGTTACGAACGGCCGGAGTTGCGGGCGGGCGAGTCGCTTGTGGTCGACTGCCATTCTCACGGCCATGGCTCCGCATATTTCTCGTCGACAGACGATCGCGATGACCAGCACGACGTGAAATTCGCGCTCGTACTGGGCAACTGCGATTGCACGCCAACCGTGGCGCTGCGGCTTTGTGCGAAGGGTCGCTTCGAACAGGCCCCGGCCATCCCGCAGCACTGGCGCGCAGCGCTGGCAGGGGAGGTCGCATGAACGGACCGATCCTGCACACCACGCCCGGGGAGATGGTGGGGAGGCCGTGGAACGTCGTCGTCGTGGGCGCTGGCGGCACGGGCAGCGCATTGTTGCCGTCGCTCGCGCGTCTGCATCATGCGATGGTCGAGCTCGGTCATCCGGGCGGGATCGATTGCACGGTGTACGACGACGACACGGTCAGCGAGTTCAACGTCGGCAGGCAGGGTTTCTATCCGAACGATGTCGGCCAGTACAAGGCCACATTGCTGGTGAACCGCCTGAACCTGCTGATGGGCACGAACTGGGTAGCACAGCCTCGTCGCGTCGATTCGAGCGTGAGTCTGCGAGCGGATATCGTGATTGGGTGCGTGGACTCGCGTCGCGCGCGACATGCGATCGTCCAGGCCGCAAAGCGTGGAAAGGTCCGCTACTACCTCGACTGCGGCAACGAGACGGATCGGGGGCAGGTCATTCTGGGCGAGTTCGGCAAGGCCCGGCATGACCGGTTGCCCCATGTGGGTGACCTGTTCCCGGACATGCTGAACGCGAAGAACGACAAGGGCGACGATACGCCGTCCTGTTCGATGGCGGACGCGCTGCGCAAGCAGTCGCTCGTGATCAATCAGGCGATCTCGGTGCAGGCGTTCAATCTGCTCTGGACGTTGTTTCGCAATGGCGGTCTGAATTACTCGGCTGTCTTTGTGAATCTTGCAACCGGCCGTACGAACCCGGTGCCCATCGACCCGCAAACGTGGAGACGTTTCGGATATGAAGCGCCACAGATGCGGCCATCGAAAAAGCGACGAAGGGTCGCCAGTGACGGTCAATGAACCGTTTGCCGGCTTCTCTGGCGGCGTTAGTCACCTCGTTTCGCTTACTTGATACACGCCACCCGTACCCGGGTGGCTTTTTTTTTTAATAATTGGTAAACGACGGGTTGGGCGCGAGGGTGCACGCGGGAGCATGGATTGCGGAAACAACCGTTTGGCCGCGTTTGCTCACACAACGCGACAGCGGCGCCAATGCGCGCCCCACCGTGCAAGTTAGCGTCGGCGCGCTCTCCCCGAGTCGCCGGCGTGTGTGTTAAAGCCCGCCTTCGAGCGGGCTTCTTTTTGTCGAACTTGCGTCCTAGCGGAGCAGAACGTAGACGCCGGGCGCGCTGAGGCAGACACCGACAAGACCACCGAGCGCGAGAAACGGCCCGAACGCCATAGATTCTCGCAGAGGCAAACGATTGCCGCGCGCGGAGGACAGCGACCAGACGATCGACGACAGCGCTGCGATCGCCAATACGGCCGGGAGTGCGGTCCAACCCAGCCAGGCGCCGAGCGCGGCCAGCAACTTGAAGTCGCCGTGTCCGATACCCAGGCTTTGGGTCGCGATGCTGGCGAGGCAGGAAATGGCGCGCATTCCCAGATAGCCCGCTATCGCGCCGAGCACCGCATCGGGTAGGGGCACGAAGAGCCCCCGGGTGTTCGCGAGCAGTCCAATCCAGAGCAGCGGGGCGGTGACGATGTCAGGCAGGAGCCGGTAGCGAACGTCGATTACGGCACCGACGAGCAACGCGCAGGACAGGGCGAACGCTGCGAAGCCTTTCTGGCCCACGCCAAATACCCCTGCACACAGGCCGCAAACCAGCGCGCAAAGCACGATCGTCACGAGTGTGATGCGGCGATCTGGCGAGCTGCTGTGTGTCTCGTCGCCAATCGAGCGAAGGGCGGCGGCGGCCAGCGCCTCGCACATCGGCGGCAGGCACCCGCCGACGGCAGCACCCGCTGCGAGTGCGGACGCGATAGCCCCGAGATGGGGTAAATCCAGCAACGCCAGAACGCCAGCCGTTACTTCGCGGCTGAAATGCGACTGCGCAGAGAATATACTGTACATATATACAGGAGTTGCTCCGTGGTCAGGAAAAGTACCTCACCCATGCCAGAGATCGCCGGCTTCGTATCGGCGCTCAGGCAGGCGTTCGGCGCGGACGAAATCAATGCGATCGTCCGGCGTGGACATGCGGGCGAGCCCGTATTCTTCGCGCGGGAGGGCGGGATCGAATACGGAACGAGGCTACCGTCCGGTTCGGGCTGGAACGCGGCCCGCGTCGCTGACCGGCACTTCTGCGACGGGTGCGGCGGTGCCTGTCTTGAATCGGGCGTGCGCTGCAGCGAACATCGTGCACGCGCCGCCCGGATGGCGGCTCGATAAAACATACGTCGATTCGGCGAGCATTCGGGTCCCGGATGCCGGCCCGTCGCCGTAAACTGAGTCCATTCCCCCGCGCCTCACAGCGCATCGACCTGACCACAGCAGCACGCTGCTGTGCATTCCCGCTGTATTCCCCACGGCACGTAGTCCGCCGATCATCGTTACCCCGTTGGGCGCCAACTCCCGACAGGGACGCGGCTCCCCTTTTTCTTCCCCGTCCGGGCAACCCTGCCCGATCGGCGCCGGTTGCCTTTTTACCTTGAGGCAACCGCCATGATCCGCGTTCTCATCGCTCTCGTTGTTTTTTCCATTCTCTCCGGCTGCGCAAACATGACTGACTTCGGTTCGCCCGATGTCTATCAGCGTACTGACGTGCAGCGCGCCGGCACGCTCGAACAGGCAACAATCGTTCGTGTGCGCCGCATAACGATTCGCGTCCCCGGTAACAACTCGGGGCTGACCAGCCTTGTCAGCTCGGGGGTTGGTGCCTTTCTCGGTTCGCAGACGCTCGGTAATGGTCGCGGCCGTTATGTCGCCGCGGCGATGTCGGGAGCGGTGACCGGATTCGTCGCGCAGCATGTCAGCGATGCGCTCTCACGCACCGCGGGGCTGGAGATCGTCGTGCGAAAGCCCGACGGAGCGCTTCGCGTCATCACGCAGCCCGACGACCAGCTTTTTTCTCCCGGCGACCACGTGCTCCTCATGAGCACCAATTCCGGTATCCGCGTCACGCACTGACGCATCTTCTGCCGCCCGCGAAAGCGGGCTTTTTTATGACAGCGGGGCATTCCTCACGGCGTGCCTCGCTTTTTTACTTCTGGAGATTCAGATGAAGCATGTCAATCGCGTTATGCACGCCGACCGCCATGGCGCGGGTGAGGCGCGTGACGCCCGCTTTACCCGTCGTGCCCGCGGCTTCCTGCAACGCGTCGCGGGTGAATTGCGTCTGCGCGCCGGCGAGCACGAAATCACGGTCGCTCCGCGCTGCCAGAATCGAGGCTGCCGCGTGACGCTCGGCACCGCGCGGCTAATCGTTGAAGTTTCGGATTTACCGGTGAACCAGTCGGTGCGCATGTCGTTCCGCACGCGTCGCGGCTACGCGGACCTGTCGGGCGGCGGCGACAATGCCGTGAGCGCCGAACAGCTCGGAACCCGCGAAGGCTTCGAGTCGTTGCTCGGCGCCTTGCGTCTGGTCAATGGTCTGGACAGCGAGCGACGCTAGGGGAAGCCGATGGAGATCATCACGATCAGGATCGAGTTCCCGGGCGGCCTCGCGATTACGGACGGTGCCACGTGGGATGCTGATTCGGGCGTCGTCCACGTTTCCGAACGGCTCAAGCAGCTTTGTCGCGAGCTCGATGTGACCGAGGCGCCGCCGGTGGTTTCGGCGACGTGCCGCGGCCGGACTATCGAAGCTGAGGTACTTCCGGGAGGAGACTTCAGGTTGACATCGCACGAGCTACCGCCATGCGAGTCGGAGGGCTTTTTCGCAGAACTCGTGGAGCTCGTTCGTCGCCCGTCGAAGGACCAGCGACAGCAGTTCGGTCGTTTCGCGCACACCCTTTCGGCAGGCGCGACGATCGGAGGATTCGGCTTCTGGCATTCCACGAACGTCTGGACCGTACAGAACGCGCTCTCTCTGGTGAATCTGTGCGCGGCGGCCGTGGTACTCTTTTACATCGGCATTATTTCAATGGACGGAGAATAGCGATGGGCTGGAGTTTCGCAGCACTGGGTGTCTCCCTCGCGTTGTGCGCTTTGGGTATGGTCATGAATCACAATGGTCGCAAGGCGGACCGCGAACGTCGTGGGCATTGACACTGTTATAGACGACGTCGGCTGAGCCGACGATCTGCAAATCTGAAGGGCTGCACCTCACGGTGTGGCCCTTTTTCTTTTTCTGGACCGTTTTCAATGAGCACTGTTGAACTGGATTTACCCGTCGCTCTCGCGCCTGCGGCTCTCGATTCGCTCGGCAAAACCGTAGGCCAGGTGGTCGATCGTATCGGCCGTCACCTGCGAGCTGCCGACCTCGAACCGGAATGGGTCGTAGTCGCTAACTTCGTCGATGACGCGCATGAGTCGGTGCGCGGCCTGAAAGCAGACGCTCCATGGCCCGAGCCCGGCGACTTGCACAATCGGCGACGCCTCTGCGTCTCGGTGTCGACCGGTCACTGCGAAGGCTGGCTTGTCCAGATCGATCACGTCGAGTTGCAGAAGGTCGGCGATGGCGGTCACTGGACCAGCGTGCCGCTCGTGCGCATCAAGACGCTGACGCGCTCGCATGCATGGAGCGTTGCGGCCGCTGCATCACGCATGCTCGATATCGACTGACGCACTTTCTTAATTCCTTCCCTTGCGGGGCATCGCCCCGATGGGTGATGTCTCGCGCCTCTGGAGCTCATCATCCATGTATTCGCTTTCCCTTCCTGACGCTGTACTCACGTCGCCCACACTCGCAGGCGTTTTCCGGCTGTTCAACGACGAACGCGTGCGCACGCTCGACACCTGCTTTATCCGTCTTGGCGGTGCCGCGGCAGGCGAGCGCATCACGCGCTACAACGGCGCGCTCGCCCTGCGCATGCCGGGTACGACGCACAGCATCGTGAACGAGATGCTGCTCGAAATCCGGCGTGTGGGCGCTTTCCTGCGAGCCGACGGAACGCACCGCGCGCCGTGGGAAGTTCTCGCGAGCAACTGGGACGTTCTGTTTGATTTCGTTGAACTCTGCCGCAAGCCGAACCTGTTGCTGTCGTCCGACCAGATCGACGCGGCCAACGAGAGCGCGCGCGGCGCGGGTTTTCGGTTCGACCTGTCGGACCTGTGCATCCAGACCATGACCCGACTGTTCGGGTTCGGCTACTGCGGTCCGCAGCTGCCGGGCGCGCGCGAATGCCACAGCCGTCACGCGCTTCACGTGGCCCACGCACTGCTCGCCGGTCTGCCGGTTCCGGAGGCGGTGCTGGAGCATTATCGGAGCGATGCGGAGGCGTTGCGCTACGTCGAGTGGGCCGATCCGCTACTTCGACTTCCTGCCCTTCGTGGCGCGATCGCCGGACCGAAGCTGCGCACGATCGCATCTGTCATGCGGCATAACGGCAAGGTGATCGACGGGCAGAATGCGGACATCGTCACGATGCTCGCGCACCTGCTGCCTGACGAGCCGGCGTATCCGCAGGCGGAGGATGTTTTGCACGCGCACGGCCTGATTGACGACTTGCCATTGCCTGACACCTTCAACGTGCCCGTCGACGTTGGACAGCCGGTCACGCCACTCGCTGAGCGCGTACGCGAGCTGGTCGCCGGGTCTGTCATGAAGCGCTCGTTGCGACACGCCGATGACGAACTGAAGGCAGGGCGCATCAGTCAGCGCACGTACCGGCATCGGTGCGATGTTGCACGGCTTGAGCGCGGCAGACATACCTTCGCCTACGGCAACCGGCTATCCCGTGCACTGGCGAGCCGAGACGTCGAGGCGTTGCTGAAAGTGCTGGACACGTCCGACGAGCACAACCAGGCCAGCAAGACGGCTTTTCACGAGGTGCTCGGTGTGAAGTTTCTAGGTGTCCGGTCGGCCGCCCGTCGCCGTGCCGTATTCATGATGTGCGGATACGATGCGGCCGCGCAGGCACGCTGGGAAGCCGATGCCAAGAAACGCAAGGCGGCGGCCGATGCCGAGCGTGACCTGAAGGAAGCGCGCGACGCGGCCCTTGAGGCGCGTTACATGGGCCCGCAACGCGTCGAGATCACGGGCGTCGATCACGTCGATCGTGCAATCAGCGATGGCTTCTCGACGATCCGGAGCTTCCGGCGCGGTGCGGTCCTGTGCTATGCACTGGTGCGCGGGGAAGAACGTACCGCGCGCAGGCTGAGCGCAAAGGACGGCACGCTCGCATACGCCCGCGCGTGTCTCGAACGCCGCGCAGCGTGAACCATCCTGTCACTATCATCCCTTGACCAGACCGGCGCGCTTCCCGCGCCGGTCTTTTTTTTCGTCCGCACTTTTACCCCGTCGCGCGAAAGACATAGCGAATTCATCACCATTGAACGCTGGCGGCTTTTCCCGAACACCTAAACTGGCGTTATCACCCGCGTCCACGACGCATCGAACTGTCGGCATCGCCGACCCATTTACGTGCCTGCAAGGGACCCCGTCCCGGTTACGGCGCGGCGTCTCCCAAGGCTTTTGAAGGGAGCAACCCCATGACCCCCTTACCTCTCACGGTGACTGCGGTGACCATCGCGCAGATCGAAAGCGCGATTAATCACTGGCGTGAGCGCAGTCTGCCTGTCTCGCCGGATATCGACCCGGAAAATCTCGTGCTATGCGCGCAGGCGCGTGCATTGGCCGACGTCTACGGAATGATGATTTACCGCAGGCAGACGAGCGTCGAATTCTCGGCGCTCAGCGCGCAGCAACGCGACGCGCTTGCGGTCACGCTGTAACTACAGCTTTTTTCATTCGCTGCTTTCTCGCGCCCCAGACAACAGGGCGCATCGAACCGCCGCTCACGCGGCACCTCCACTCACCCCGCCGGGACACGCTCCCGCCGGGGACGTGACTCGCGCGGGTTTTCTCTTTCAAGGAAAACCTTCCATGCAAGTCAATGCTTCCCAGCTCAATTCCCTCCTGACCGCTTACGTCCCGAAACGGTTGCCGGTCCTCATTACCGGGCGGCCTGGCATCGGCAAGAGCGATATCGTCGCGCAGGTCTCCGATGCACTGGATCATGATCTGCTCATCAGCCATCCGGTTGTCGAAGACCCGACGGACTCGAAAGGTTTGCCGTTCGCGGCGCCGGATGGTCAGTCCGCGCGCTTCCTGCCTTTCGGCGATCTGGAGCGCGCCCTGCAACCGCGCAAGCGCCCTCTGATCTGGTTTCTCGATGATCTCGGGCAGGCCTCGCCAGCTGTGCAGGCCGCGAAGATGCAGCTGCTGCTCGCCCGTCGCATCGGCGAGCACCAGCTTCCCGATAACGTCTGGTTTCTTGCGGCCACCAACCGTCGCAACGACAACGCTGGCGTGAGCGGCATTCTCGATCCGCGCCGGGATTCGCCACCGTGGTGGAGCTCGAGGCCACGATCGAGGAATGGACAGCCCGGGCGGTCGCGAACAACGTACCGCCGGAGCTCATTGCCTTCCTGCGCTTCCGGCCGGATCTGCTGTCGGTCCACAAGACGTCGCGCGATATCGAGGCAACACCGAGCCCGCGCAGCTGGGGCTTTGTGGCGCGCACGATGGGCGTGGTGCCGAAGGATCTGGAGCTGATCTCGCACGCGGGTTCCGTGGGCGAAGGGGCGGCCACCGAGTTGATGGCGTTCATCCAGATTTACCGTGAGCTGCCGTCGCCGGCGGTGATTCTCGCCACGCCCGACGTCGCGCCGATTCCCGAGGCGCCGTCTGCGCTCTACGCGATCAGCGCGGCGCTCGCGATGTACGCGAACGAAAGCAATTTCGAACGCATCGTGACCTATACCGAACGGCTGATTGGTGCCGGGCTGAACGAGTTCGCGGCGCTGCTCGTAACCGACGCGCTGCGCAAGACGCCAGCGATCGCAAACACCCATGCCTTCATCAAGGCGCAGGGTGGGCCGGTCGGCAAGTTGATTCACGGCTGACGTTCCGTTTTTTTCGCTTCATTTCCCTTTCTTCGTTGTTCTGCCCGGCGGCGCGCTCTTCTCACGGGCACGCTCCGGCATCCCCATTTCCCTTTCCGATTTATCCATACCCCTTTTTTCTGGAGTCATTCCATGAACATCACCGATATTCAATCGCGCGTCATGCTCTGCTCGGTCACGATCTCGTCGTGGGTCGCGCGCCGTTTCGATCTCAAGGTCACCGAGGAAGTCGAAAGCCGTCACGACACCAAGGGCATCGGCCGTTTCAACAAGCGCCTGCTGCCGGAGAACGCTTCCAGCTTCAAGGAAGTCGTGTCGCTCGGCGGCCGTATCCGTCGCTACTTCTATGACCACACGCTGGAATACAACCAGTTGTCGGTGCGTCTGCTGCCGACCGGGATCTACATGGACTTCGCGGCGCAGATGCGCCGGATGAAAGACGAGTTCGATCTCGCGGTGCAGGTGTTCCTGACCGACTATCTGGACCTCAAGGAACAGGCCCGGCTGGAGATGAACGGCCTGTTCAACGAGGCGGACTATCCGACGCTCGCGCAGCTTGGCGAGAAGTTCGGTGTCCGCATGTCGGTGCTGCCGTTTCCCGATGCCAGCCAGTTCGGTGTCGACCTGCCCGAGGACGTGCTTACGAGCCTGCGCACTGAGATCGACCAGCATGCGCTGCGGTCGATCGAACACGCGAACCAGGACATTGTTCGCCGCCTCTATGACGCCGTGTCCGCGATGGCCAACCGGCTGTATGCGGCGGGCGGGGTTCGCATCGACGTGGCCGACAACGTGCGGGAACTGTGCGGACTGCTGCCGAAGCTGAATTTCAGCAACGACGCGCAGTTGAACCACATTCTGGAGCAGGCACAGCGGCATCTGGCGGTACATACCGGCGTGGAGTTGAAGGAGTCCGAGGTGCTCCGGTCGCAGGTGGCCGCCAGGGCCAACGAGATCGAGGAACTGATGGAGGCGTTCATGGGCGGCAAGCCGCAGTCGGCGATGCCGGCGGCGGGCACTGCGCGTACCGCAACGAATCTGCGCATTGCCGCGTGAGGTCGGTATGAACTCCCGTATCGATGCACGGATCTCGAAGCAGCGCGCGGCGCTCGTTCTGGACCAGCCATTCTTCGGGGCGCTCGCATTGCGCCTGAAGATCGTCGAAGACGCGACGTGCAAGACATTCTGGGTGGACGGGGCGGCGCTGGGCTACAACCCGGCGTACCTCGCCACGCTGAACGATCTCGAGTGTCGCGGCGCGCTGGCCCACGAGGTGCTGCATGTCGCCAACGGGCACTGCTTCCGGCAGGGCTCGCGCGATGGCAGGCGGTGGGATCAGGCCTGCGACTACGCGATCAACCCGATCGTGAAGCAGGCGGGCATGCTCCTTCCTGCTGGTCACCTCGACGACGCGCGCTTTCATGGCAAGTCGGCCGAGGAGATTTACGCGGTCCTCACGCAGGAGACGAGACAGAAGGAGAAGGAGAAGTCTGGCGGCAAACCCGGGGCGCAAGCCCCGGGCGAACAGCCGGCACCCGCGAACGGCGCGAACACACCGTCAGCGGCTCCCGAACCCGACGCCCCTTCCTGCGGCGAGGTCCGCCCTTATCCGGGGCCCGACAAACCGGTGAAAGAGACCGAATGGAAGGTGGCCACGCTTCAGGCAGCGAAAGCGGCGAAGATGCGCGGCAAGCTGCCCGGTGCCATGCAGTCGATGGTGGCGGTAGCGGCTGAGCCGTCGGTGGACTGGCGTTCGATCCTCATGCGTTTCGCGCAGCAAGTGACCAACGATGATTACAGCTTCGCGATGCCGAACCGGCGCTATCTGCATCTTGGCTTCTATCTGCCGTCGCTGCACTCGCCGGCAGTGGGCGATGCGGTGTTCGTTCGCGACAGCAGTGGCTCGGTGTTTGGCGAGACGCAGGCGCAGTTTGCGGCCGAGATCGTGCACGTCGCTGAAGTCGTACGGCCAGCGCGGCTGATTGTGATGGATTGCGACACACGCGTCACGCAGGTGCAGGTGTTCGAGCGGGGCGACCCGATCGAGCTGGCGCCGGTGAGGGGCGGCGGCGGAACGTCGTTCGTCGATCCGTTCCGACGGCTGGAGGAGGAAGGCTTCAATCCGGCGTTCCTCGTCTACCTGACGGACATGGAGGGCCGGTTCCCGGATGCGATGCCGTCGTATCCCGTACTGTGGGCATCGACCACCCCGCTGCGGCGCGCGCGGCTGGCGCCGTTCGGTGAAGTCGTGGAGGTGATCGTCTGACCCAGAAAGTTTTTTTTCTCCACGCCCGGCTCATTTGAGCCGGGCTTTTCGCGACTGCAAAGCGCTTAGCGATCCTTCTTCAGATCGTCAGCGGCGTCCTTCAGGTCGCCTACCTTCTTCTGGGCCTCGCCCTTGGCCTGCTGCACGTCTCCCTTGAGCTCCTGCTCCGGATCGTCCGTGGCGCGGCCGACGGCCTCGTTCACCTTGCCCTTCACCTTCTCGACGGTTCCCTCGACGTGATCCTTGTTCATGATGATTCTCCAGTAGTAGGCGACACGAGCGTCGCGGTGTGAGCCATACCGCATGCATCGTTCCCGCGTGAATCAGGACGGCTCGGCATGCGATCCGGATGGCCGGAAAGCTGCACAAAAAGTGGAGCTTTCCGCAAAAAGCGCAGCAGGCGCATGCACCCGGACCCGGTAACTCTGGAGCCCGGGGGCGAAGGGGGACGAAATACAAAAAAGCTGTGGAATATGGCGACCCTTTTGGTCTTCCGTGGCGTCGCCGCGCCGGAAAAATAGCTGCATGTCCGACCTCGCCGACAATCCGCTGCTGCGATTCAACCGCCTCGAAAAGAGTGCGGTCGATCTCTTCTTTGCATCGCTCAAGCCACTGGCCGAATACCTGGCTGCCCCCGACGTGGCGGAGGTGATGGTCAATCGGGCTGACGATATCTGGATCGAGCGCCGCGGCGCGCTGTGCCGTCTCGATCTCGCGATCCATCCGGCGATGCTTAACGGCGCGATCCACGCGCTGGCGTCGTCCGTCGAAAAGTCCGCAAAGGCAGGGACCGCCCAGGGGATCCTGAACGCGGGCCATGCCAACCTGCGTATCGCGACTGTCATGCAACCGACGGCCATCAATGGCGACGCGTTTGCCATCCGCAAACACCGGGACCGCAACCTGTCGCTCGACGATTACGTCCGCGCAGGGGCGTTTTCGCTTGTGCACGCGCGAACGGCGAAGGAGGCCGAATTCTTGCCGCCCGGCGCGCAGAACGACGATCTCAGGCAGGCATTGCGCGACATCGTGCGCGCCCGCAAAAACATCCTGGTGGCTGGCGGTACTTCTTCGGGCAAGACCACGCTGCTGAACGCGATCGGCGCCGAGATACCGGATGTGGATCGCGTCATCACCATCGAGGACACGGCGGAACTCAAGCTCACCGTGCCGAACCTGCTGCGCCTGCTCTCGAATGCCGACACGGGCGTGACCACACAGATGCTCGTCGCGCTGTGCCTGCGCTTTCGTCCCGACCGCATCGTGGTCGGCGAAGTGCGGGGCGGCGAGGCCTACGACTTCATCCAGGCGCTGAACACCGGCCACGACGGTGGCCTGGGTTCGATCCATTCGAGCGACGCGCGTGGCGGTCTGCGACGGCTGGAGAGCCTTGCGATGCTCGGCGTGCCGCCAGGCACGCGCTGGGATATCGCCGATCTGCGCGAGAACATCGCCAGCTGCTTCGATTACGTCATCCACATGCGCCGCACGGGCGAGCTGCGGCATGTCTCCGAAATTCTCGAAGTCCGCGGGTCGGACAACGGGCAATACAACCTCAAACGCGTTTTCTAAACCACCGGAGTGGACCATACGATGAAGTACCCTTTGCTGTCCCCCCTTCGACGCGCCGCCGTTTGCGCAGTCGCCAGCGCGCGAGCCGCATGCGCACACTTGCTCGCACGCCGCGAAATCCGCACGACGCTCATTGCCGCGGGCTTGAGCATGATCGCGCCGATGGCCAATGCCGTCGACCTGTCCGATCTGGGTTCCGCGACCGATGTGATCTGCCTGGTTTCCAGCTGGATCAGCGGCCCGTGGCTCTTCGGTATTGGTCTGGTGGTGATCATCGTTGCATTCATCGCGATTGCAACGTCGGAGAGCACGATCGCCAAGGTCCTGTCGACCGCGCTTGCCGGTATCGGCTTCGCAGCCTGCGCGGTGCCGATCCTGCAGAACCACTTCAAGATCAGCTATGTCTGCACGTGAGCGCGTCAAGGTCAGCCGCTCGCTGTCGCTGCCGCGTCAGATCGGCGGTGCGGATCGAGTGCTCGCGATGGGCAACGGTCTCATCACGGTGCTGCTGTGCTACTCGTGCGGCTTCGATCTCGTCATGCTGCCCGCGTTTCTCGCCCTCGGCGTCGGTGTGCACGTGTTCCTGCGCTGGATGAGCGCGCGCGATCCGTGGTGGCGGCTGGTGCTGATTGTCTATGGCCGCTATCCCGACGTGCATGAGCCGTCGCCAATGCACCGGTCGTCGGCGCGTTTCCGCCGTCCGTATGGCTTCGATCAGGATCTTTCATGCTGATGCCTTCAAAAAGCACGTCCACCGGCGAAGACGCTGCGTCGCCCGTCACGCCCGTCGTCGTGACGCCCGAGCACCTCATTTGTCCGGCCGGTTCCATGCTCGCGCTGTGCACGTTCGTGGGGTTTGGCCCGACAACGCAGAGCGCGGTGCAGTCCGCTGTCGGGGACCTCGCCCCATGACGCTGAAACCCGCACGGCTCGGCGCGCTCAAGCGTGGCCCGATTCACGAGATCGCGCCGTGGGCGACGATGGTGACCCCCGAGCTTGTTCTGGGCAAGGACGGCTCGTTACTGACCTCGTTCACGTTCGACGGCATCGACGCCGACAGCCCGAACGTGGGGGATATCACCGCAGCCCGCAACAATCTCGATAACGCCTGCAAGAATTTCGATCACCGCGTGACCGCCTGGTGGCGGCTCTCGCATCGCCGGATGAAGGGCGCGATCGAGGGCGATTTCGCATCGCCGCTCGATGCCCGTATCGACGAGATCAACCAGCAGATGACGAAGAGCGGGCTGTATTTCCGCAATTCGCATTCGCTCTCGCTCGCGTTCACACCGGAAACCGGCATCAACCGGTTCTTCGAGAAGGTCGGCTACCACCTCAAGGTGGGCGGCAAGCCGTTGCCGGTTGCGATCTTCGAGGCGATCCGCGACCAGCTGCTCACACGCAACGCCTTCGTCTTCGACATCGACCAGATCACGGCCGACATCCGGCGCTTCGAGGGCATTCTCGACGCGTGGCGCGGCGGGGTCGGCCGTTTGAAGATGAAACGGCTTGAGCTGCAAAACGCGCTCGCTTACCTGCACCAGACAGCGAACCCGTCCGTGCCGCCGCGCCGCGTGCGTTACCCGGTGACGATGCTCGACACGCATCTGACCGAATCGGTCGTGACGTATGGCGCCGAGCACCTGCTTTTCGAGTCGGCGCACGGCAAGCGCTTCGCGAAAATCATCGCCGTGAAGGAATGGCTGGGGTTCCAGGAAGCCGCGCTCGACGTGCTCTACGACGTGGATGCCGAGCTCGATATCTGCGTGATGTACCGCTTCCTGAACACGACGCGCGCCGAGCAGTTCATCAAGTCCGTGCGCAAGTTCTACAAGGTTGCGGCAATCAACCCGTGGGCAATGGTCAAGCAGTACCTCACGAAGGAACAGGAAAAGAACGACAAGGGCCGCGAGACGCTAGCCGGCGAGGCCGAGGATGCACTGTCGCGCCTGCAGGCGGACGGGCAGCAGTTCGGCTACGCGAACATCTCGATTGTCGTCTACGGCGACACGATGGAGGAGTGCGACCAGGCGACGTCCGACGTCGTCGGCCGGATCAGCAACGCCGGCTTTGGCGTGGTGCTCGAAGAACGCAATCTCGGCGCGGCATGGGCCTCGACCCTGCCGGGCCGATGGGACCAGCAGAAGCGCCTCCAGTTCGTTGAGACGGCGGCGGTGTCGGATGTCGCGCCGCTGCGCGGCGTGCCCGAAGGGGCGGAGGTCAACGAGTGGCTGACCCAGCAGTTCGGCCGCAGGACCGGCCCGGTCACGATGCTCCCCACGCGGCACCGCACGCTCCAGCGTGTCGTGCTGCATCACCCGAGCGGCCGCGCGCATCTGCTCGTCGTTGGCCCCAATGGCGCAGGCAAGACGATCCTGCTCAATTTCCTGCTGTCGCAGATGGCGCGGCACGACGCGCGCCGCATCCGGTTCGACAAGGAACGCTCGACACGCATACCGACTGTGCTCTCGGACGGCCACTTCATCGACATCACCGGGCGTTATCAGGCGGCGACCAGCGTGAACCCGCTCTCCCTGCTTTCCGATAGCCGCCATTACGAATATGTCGCGACCTGGGTGCAGATGGCGATCGAGGATGAAGACTTCCGGTGCACACCGCAGCAGCAGCGCGAAATCTTCGCCAAGGTTTCGACGCTGGGCGATGGCTACGATCCGGAATTCTGGACGCTCTCCTATCTGACCACACTGCTGTCGGCCGAACTGCGCGAGCGGCTTCGCATCTGGACGAAGGGCGAGAAGAACGGACAGTACTTCGATCACGTCGATGACGCGTTCGCCCTCTCGGAGAACCTGTCCATCGAGTGCGGCGATCTGTTCCAGAACAACCCGGAAGCCGCGCTCCTGTTCACCGATCTCGCGTTCTATCGGATCTCGCAATGGCTCGACGGCAAGCGCTTCACGGTGATCGAAGTGGAGGAGTGCGGGTTCTTCTTCATGTATCCGCGCTTCTACGCGCGCCTGGAGCTGTGGGCGGTGACGATCCGGCGTCTTAACGCCATGCTCGCGCTCGCGACCCAGTCGCTCAAGCAGCTCGAGCGGGTGCCTAACTTCGAGATCCTGAAAGAGCAGTTGCAGAACATCGTGTATCTCGCGAACCCGGACGCGCGCAGCAACCGCGCGCTGTACGCGGACATCTTCGGGCTGTCCGATGGCCAGATCGGCCAGATCGCCGATGCGGTGCCGAACCGCGACTACCTGTGGGTGACGCCCGGCAGCTCGCGAATGCTGCAGACGAGCTTCGATAAGGAGACGCTGGCGGCGCTGCGCGCCGACGGGCGCGCACAGGCGATCCTCGACCGGCATTTTGCGTCGGGCGCTGTGAACTGGCGCGACAACTACATGCAGGAAATGCTCACTCTCGAATGACAGGTGAATCCGTGAAAAAGATCCTTTTGCGCACCGTTTTTATGCTGGCCACCGTAGGTGGCCTGGCGTCGCCCGCTCATGCGCTGATCGTGTTCGATCCGACAAACTACAGCCAGAACATGATTACGGCAGCGAAGGCCGTGCAGGGCGAGATCTACCAGAACACCAACATCCTCTACCAGTACCAGATGATGTCGAACCAGCTGCTTCAGGCCGTCAACCTGAACCCGGCAGCGATGAAGGCGCAGTACGACGAGATCACGGCCGACATCAAACAGGTGTCCGGTTATGTCACAACGCTCAACAGCCTTTACGGCGACCTTCAGCAGGGCGAGCAGTACATCACGCACGTGCAGAACCTCATCTCCACTTCGGGCAAATCGCCGTCGCAGTGGCTCTCGGACATGAATAGCCTGTACAAGCAGGGTGACGCCAACGCAACGCGCCTTTTCCAGCTTGGCAACGATGTGGCTTCGCACACGCAGACGCTGGCCCAGCGCCGCGCCGACCTGCAAACCCAGTTGTCACTCAGCCCGACCCAGCAGGCCACCGCCCAGCTCACGACCCACTATCTCGATATCGTGTCGAGCCAGATGTCGGACCTGCTCAACATGTACTCGGCGAAGACGCAAAACGACGCCCAGCAACAGGCGATCAGCAGCGCATCGGCGGAGAACCGCGCTGCGGCAGCGCAGGCGTTCACGACGCAGCAGGACGCCGAGCGTGCTGCACTTGACGCGCTACCGACGAACTGAGAAGCGACATGCGAATCACACGCGCGCTGCTGGTCGCGCTCACTCTCGGCTTTTTTGCCATACTCAGCGTGACAGCACGCGCTGACGACACGCCGGCCGGTGGCCAGCAGATCACGCTCACGCAAAGCGGCGCGACGATCAGTGTGCCCTCGACAGGCGACGATACGGTGGGGGCCACGGTCAAGGCGGGCGAGATTGCAAACGGCGCGGCCAAAGCGTCTGCGCAATTCGCGAGCCTTTTCAATGCCGTGATTCCGGCTGCGGTCACGGCCAGCCAGAGCCTGAAGCCGGAGGCGGACAAGTTTGCCGCGGGTCTGGGCCTGATCACGATCGTTCTGGCATTTGTCCGGTACGCGGCAACACGCGATCCCGTGACCGCGTGGGTCACGGTGTTCGAGGAACTGGCGACCCTCGGCATTTTTGCGTCGATCTACGTTGGTTACCAGACCTTCGCGCCAGGGTTCTATAACTGGTTTCAGTCGCTGGCAAGTCTCATCCAGGCGGGCGCCGGGCAGGGCGTTTCGGCATCAATTGGGGCCGCCGCGGGTGCTGCTTTTGAGGCAACTATCAAGGCGTATCAGGGCACGCACTGGTACGAATACATCGCGCTGACGATCTCTCTCGCACCGCTCGGCATTGCCTGGATTGTGCTGATGCTCACAAGCGTCGTGTTCGCGTTCATGAACAACCTTGGGGAGATCCAGGCTGCTGCAGGCATCGTCATGGGTCAGATCGCGGTGGCGCTGGGCTTCTCATCCTTCACGCGTGGGTATTTCAAGACCTGGCTCGACTGGATGATCAGTGCGGGCATGTACTGTGTCATCAGTGCGATTCTCGCTCGCCTCGTGACGGGGTCGCTAAGCGCCGCGATCACGGCGGCGACGGCGAACGGCCTGTCTACGTCGTACGGTGCGACATACGTCATGGACCTGTCGCTGTTCATCTTCCTGCTCTCGTTTGAGATCCCGAAAATGGCGGGCATGTTCGGCGGGGGCGCCAACGCGTCCGGATCGCTCATCAAGAAGGCGGCGAGTGTCGCGACCGGAGGCGTACTTTGACCGCGCCGGGACAGTATGAGGCGCTTGATGCAGAGGCGTTGCTGGACCAACACAATCGTCGCGTGGCGCTCATCCGGCAGGCGGCCAACGAGGCGCGCGACGAGGACTACTGCACGCGCTGGCGTGACGTTCTCGTGCGTTGCGCCGCGTGGTTCTCGAGCCTTCCGTATTCGCCGACGCTCTACCGTGAGCCCGCCGGGGCGTTCCGGTGCACGGTCGAGACGGCCTTCTATGCGATGCGGCTGGCCGGGGGGCAGAAGTTCGGCACCAGTCTCCCGTCGGAAAAGCGGCGCGTGATCGAGCCGCAGTACAACCATGCAGTGTTTCTCGCCGCGGTGTGCTCCGGGCTTGACGAGCCTTACCGGCACTTCATCGTGACGCGCAAAAGCGACCGGGCGCAGTGGAACCCGGCCGGTCACGGCGCACTGGGTCCGTGGCTCGCTGGCAGTACCTATGCCTTGCACCGGCGCGATACGCCGTTGCCGGTCGAGCGCATGCGCACGGCGCTGTTCGCGCAGAACCTGATCGAGCAGTCGCTGCTGGCCGGATACGAAGCCTCCGTGCTCTCGGAGCTTTTTGGGGCGATCAATCCGGTCGACCGGCCACAGGGCAACGAATCGCTGGTGCACAAGGTCGTGCGCCAGGCCGTCGGTGTCGCGGCCGATTTTGACCGCAAGGCACAGCAGGGCGTATTCGAGCCAGTCCACTATGCGGTTCCGACCGCCGTCCAGGTCGCGGCGGCTGTGCAGCCCGCGCCGGCAACCGCAGCCTCTCCCTCAGCCGCGCCGGCGACGGAACCCGCAAACGTGCAGCCGCCGCCGGCTGCAACTGTGAGTGCAGCCGTCTTGCAGACCGCCGCACCGGATGCGCCGGTGCCCGGGCAAGCGATGCCGTCTACATCACCGGCGGCCGCCGCCGAAGGCGAAGGAGCAGCGGCCGTGAAGCTCTCCACGGGGCCGGCCGACACCGAGCCTGCGAATGGGGGAGTGGACGCGACCGCAAGCGCCAGCGAGCCCGGGAGAGGGGCATCGAAGCATGATCCGCAACTCGGGCTGCCGTTTGCAGGAGACATAACGCCTCCGCCCCCCGTGGATCCCTCGGCCATGCGCGTGCCGACTTCACGTGTCGAGACGGCCGCGCCGCCGGCGGCCTTCGACGAGGTGCTCCAGGGGATGCCGAACATGATCCGCGACTTCTTCAGGGCGTTGCGCGAGGACGTCGCAACAGGAAAGTCGAAAGTCGAATGGACGGATAAGGGACTGGCGATCTCGAAGCGCCTTGTCGGCAGCTTCGGCGTCGCGAGCGACACCCTCGTTGAACACCTTCGCCGCCGTGGGCTGGTCGTCTCGAACGTGCAGACCGAGATCGTGCTGGCGGTGCGCGCCGGAGAGCTGATTCTGGAGCGCGCTGACGCATGAACGCGATCACAGGGTATATCAACCATTTCCGTCCGGTCTACGAAACGCGGGCGTGGCTCGTCTGGCTGCTGGCGTTTGTCCTGCTGCCAGTCTCGGGGATGCCTGACTGGTGGGCGTTCGAACTGCTCATCCTCGCGGCGGCAATGCTGCGTGGCACTCAGGTCTGGAAAGCCCTGCGTTTCCGCATGGCGATATCGACCAAGTGGCTCTCCACGCTGCCCGTATCGAGACTGTTCGCGCTGCAGAAGAAGATGCGGGCGGAGTCGAACTCGATGTATCTCGGCACAGGGTTCGAATGGACCCAGAAGCACTGCCAGATCGCGCACGACATCCTTCGCATGCCCACGACCGACATTCCGGGGTTGCCGAAGTGGCTCGGGAAGACGCGCCACGGCCGGCAGATCGAGGAAGCGATCGAAAAGATCTTCGCGCCGGCCGACAGCATCCGGGACCGCGAGCCGCAGGGCGTGTCGTGGATTCATGGCATGGAGCCGGACAAGGTGACGGTGCCGTTCCACTACAAGGCGATGGGCGCGCACACCGCGGTCGGCGGCACGACGGGCGCGGGTAAGACCCGCACGTACGAGGTGATCTCGACGCAGGTCATTCATCTGGGCGACGTACTGATCGTCATCGACCCGAAGAACGACAAGGACTGGAAGGCGCGCGTGGAGCGCGAATGCGCGCGCGCGGGGCGCAAGTTCCTCTATTTCAGCCAGGCCAAGCCGCTGGAATCGATACGCCTGAATCCGCTGGAGAACTGGTCGCAGCCGTCGGAAATTCCCGGCCGCATCGCGCAGCTCATGGAAGAGGGGCCGTTTCGTGATTTCGCGTTCCTGTTCATCGACCGCGCGGTCAAGGGCGAGCTGTATGTCGGTGACAAGCCTAACCTGCGCTCGATCCTGAAGTACGCCCAGGCTGGCGTCGCCATCCTTCTTGAGCGTAGTCTCACCCGCTTTTTCCAGGATGCGGGGCTCACCAACTGGGAGGAGCTCGTTGCCACGACCATTAACCAGATTGGCGGCCGCCCCGGCAGCGTGACGCCCGTGGACGCGATGGCGCTGCTCTACAACGAGCGGTTTGCCCGCCACGACCACGGGAACGAGGCCATTGATGGCCTGATCGCCACGCATACGCACGATCGTGACCATTACACGCGCGTGATCGCGTCGGTGATGCCGCTGCTCCAGATGCTGGCCACCGGGGAGACCGGGCTCATGCTCGCACCCAAGGTCGACGACTTCGAGGACGAGCGCGAAATCTGGGACATCGATCGCATCATCAAGCAGAAGGCCGTGCTCTACATGGGCTTCGACTCGTTGTCGAATTCGATCGTCCAGAAGGCCATCGCGTCCATGGTGCTGGCGGACGTGGCTGCCGTGTGCGGTGCGATCTACAACTTCTACAAGGAAACGCCCGACGTCGTGCTGATGATCGACGAGGTGGCCGAGGCGATCAACGAACAGGTCATCCAGATCCTCAACAAGGGCCGCGGCGCGGGCTTCAAGGCGTTTGTGGCGTTCCAGACGCGTTCCGACCTCGAAGCGAAGCTCGGCAATGCTTCCAAGATGCTTCAGGTTTTGGGCAATCTCAACAACCAGATCATCCTAAGATTGGAAGACACCGACACCGCGAAGTGGTTCTCGGAAAAGGTAGGGGACACCGTCATCCGCAACATCCAGGTATCGGGCGGCACAAGTCGTGGCAGCGAGGGGCATCTGGGCGAGTTCAACGGAAGCATCACACGCTCGCTGCAGCAGGAGACCGCACCGCTCATCCCGACCGCGCTGATCCAGCGTCTTCCCAACCTTCAGTACTTCCTGCGTATCTCCGGTGGCGCGGTGTATCAGGGCCGTATTCCAATCCTTCAGGGCTAAATCCAGCAAACACATGAATTCGACCGTGTTCAAGAAAATCATCCGTGAAAACAGGCTGTCGTCGCGGCTCGTGCCCGTCTTTACCCTCGCCCCCGAGCTCGAGCTGGCGTGCACGCGCCTGGCCGATTTCATCGGCGAGCGTTTCGTGGGGGAACGGGAGCCACTCCTTCGCGAAATGCTCGAAGACGGCCTCGACGCGTACAAGCGGGTACGCAAGACTGGCGAGCCGCACGTCGCGTTCATGCGCGGGCTGTTCCAGCGCGCGCATCTGCTGTACGCGCGTCGCTACGTTGCGCGCGAGGGAGACCGCGTGCACGTCTGGTCCCCGATGTTCGAGGCTGTCACAGAGTTCGAAGCGCGTTATGGAGAGGGTGTGACGGAAATGATCGACGAGGCCTGCCCGGAGCGGATCACGCCGAAAACCGCTGCCTTCCAGCTCGCCGCGCGGGCATTGAACGGCGAAAGCTTCCGTCTCTACTTCGAGGACTACGATGTCGCTCACGACTACGCTGATCTCGAAGCTGTCGGGGCTTGACGAGATCGATGCGAGGCGCATCATGCTGTCGGTGCGCGCGCAGGACGATCTGACCGCCATGCCGCCCGCGGAGTTTCGCGGCGGGCGATCTGCGCGTGCGTGGGCACTGGCGGTTGTGATGGCCCGAAATCCGGTGCGATTCTGGATCGGGCTGGCGGGTCTGCTGGTGTTCCCGGCGTATCTGATCTTCCAGGTCGGAGCGTGGATCCATGGCTAGCGGGAGCCGCTTCGTCAGCCATGTTAAATGGTGGTTTATCGTGCTTCCGCTGCTCGCGTGCGTGATTCTCCCGGCCGTGCCCGATCGCGCGCTCTTTGAGATCAGCGACGCGGAATCGCAGTCGGTGGCACACGCACTTGGCGACGATCGCGCAGCGGCGGCAGTTGACGCAACGAACGCGTCGTTCCGGCGCATGTTTGTCAACACGGGGGCGGTGCAGGCGACGCTTGACGCAGGCGGTGACGACGAGCTCGACGCCGACGGCATGCACAGTTTCGCGCGGACGTGGGCCCGGCAGTTCTGGATGCTCGTCTACCGAGTGATTTATCGGGCGGTCGTGATGCATACGTGGCTGGTGGGAATCCTGCTGCTTTGCATCGCTGCAACCGTCGACGGCGCTGTACGACGCAAGATCCGGGCGGCGGCGGCTGGCTTCGCCAGTCCCTTGAAATTTCATCTGGCTGTCCATGCGCTGCTGGTGACAGCAGGCATCGCCTTCGTTGTGCTTCTTCTACCCGTGCCGCTTGTTGCGCAAAGCTGGACCGCGCTCGCGGTGTTGCTGCCGCTGCTGCTGTGGGTCGCCAACTCGTCGACGTGACACGGTAGTTGCCGTCGTTATCGATCTCGTTCCGGAAAGCTCGCGAATTTCGCGAGCTTTTTGCGTTTTGGGGCGCAGGCGACTGCGCCACGCACGGCGATCGTGCTGGCGAACGATGTCGCGGCCGCCGCTCCGATCCACAAAGGCGCTTTAATCTGCCGCGTTTTCGCGGTCCCCGATGACGCAAGGTCGCAACAATAGGAGGTGCCGCGCGCTGGTGCGCGTGCAATTTCCTCAGGATCGACCCATGAGCACCCTCAACGAAGAGACGACTAAGATCGATGCGGCAGGCAGCAATAATCCGGCGGTTGCGTCCGCCGCCCCGGCTGGCCTGGACGACAATCGCGCGGTGACCGATGGCGCGGACGATCACGAACTCGAAGACGAACTGCAGCGTATGGAAAGCGACGCTGCGACGCTGCATCGCGAGGGCATGATCTCCGAAAGTGAGGCGGACGAAAAGCGCGAACAGGTCGCACGCACGCGCAAGCTTTTCCGCGAACTGCCACCGGCCGAGCGTGCGGCGATCATCCGCCGGCGCCGCGAGATCGGGCGCATCCTGCTGGACCGGCAGCTCACGGGCGCGGCCATCGTGCCTGCGGCGGTCCGTCTGAACCATACGCGCCTGCGCCCGCTCTTCGAACAGTGGTGGCCGTACCTTAACCGCATGAGCATCAACATGCAGCGTTTCGGCCGCTCGACCTTCGGCGAGCAGGACATGTCCACGGTCAACGCGTTCTTCGACAAGCAGCTCGACGGCCTTGAAGCCTACGTGACCGAGCAGTTTGAAGTGTCGGAGAGCTTTCGCGAGCGCACGAAGCGCGAGATGGTGGGGCGTGGCGACATCGTGTTCGAGCCGTCGGTGACCAAGCCGTCGCTCGCGATCGAGGTGGAGGCGTATTCGCGCTTTTCTATGCGCCTGCTGTCCGTCATCACGCGCTTTGACCGCGTGATGGACCACTTCGACTTTCTCGTGTGGAACGGCGTACGCGACCAGGGCGACGTCGACGAGGAGGTTGGGCGCTTCCTGCGCAAGTTCCATCCGGTCGGCGTGCGCGGGTATATGACCCATCTGCGCCTGATGACAACGGTTCGCGCGATCTAGGCGCCCGGCTATGCTTGAGGGGCTGAATCCGCAGCAGCTGGAGGTGGCGCAGGCGCGGCGGCATTGTCTGGCCGTTGCCTGTCCGGGCGCGGGCAAGACGAAGACCATCGCGGCCAAGGCGGCGGCACTGCTCGCGGAACCCGGCGCGCGCGTCGGCGCCGTGACATTCAGCAAGGACGCTGCGATTGAATTGCGGGATCGCATTCTCAAGCTGGCGGGCGCGGGTGCGAAAACTCGCCTCGTGGCGGGCACATTCCATTCGCTCGGATTCCGGCAGATCCAGAAGTCGGGGCGCAAACGCGATATCGCGTCCGACGGCGACCGGACCGGGCTGCTGATTCGCGTGCTCGCGGAAACGGGCCTGAACTGGAAAGTCGAGGAGGCTGTGCCGGTCATCGAGCAGTTGAAGACAGGTATTACGCACGCGATCGACGGCTCGCCCGAGGCAATCCTGTATGCCGCCTACGAAGAGGCGCTCGCGCGCAACGACAAGATCGACTTTCAGGACATGCTGCGGCTGTCGATCGCCGGCATGGAGTCGGGCGACATCGAACCCTACGCGTTCACCCATCTGCTCGTTGACGAGTTCCAGGATACCGACCCACTACAGTATCGCTGGGTCGAACTGCACGCACAGGCTGGAGCCTGCGTGACGGTCGTCGGAGACGATGACCAGAGCATCTATGGCTTTCGTGCTGCGATGGGTTATCGTGGCATGGAGGGCTTCGCCTCCAAGTTCGAAGCGCAACGCGTCATTCTCGACAGCAATTACCGGTGCCGCGCCGAAATTCTCTCGGCCGCGGACCGGTTGATCCAGCACAACACGGACCGCATCGCGAAGATCCTCTACGCGGACAGAGGCGAGGGCGGTACGATCGTCGCGCGTCGCTTTAACGACGAGTATGACGACGCGGCGGCCGCCGTCGAAACGCTCCAACCACGACTGCACGCGGGCCAAATGTGCGCGATCCTGGCGCGCACGAACCGCGTGCTGGACGCGATTGAGTCGGTGTGCCGCTCGTATGGCGTGAAGTACTACCGAGCCTCGGGTCGCTCGGTCCTGGATCAGCCGGAGGGCGCGCTCATGTGCAATCTCCTGCAGATCGTGCAGCGCGTGAAGCTTAATGGTCTGGATGCTGTGCTCGGCTATGCCGGCATGAGCACGCGCGACCTGACCGCGCTGCACAACGCCATGGGCGCGACGCTCGTGCAGAGACAGAAGAAAGATCTCGTCGCGCTGGGCCTGAGCGAGGAGACGGCTACGGCCTATCGTGGGTTCATGAAGCGGCTGGCGGAATGGCAGTCGCTTTGCGAGCGGCAGTTTCATTCGTTGACGCTTGAGGGTGTGCGCGAGTGGATGATGACGTACGTGCGCAAGGAAACGGCTGAGCGAGCGCTGCAGGCCACCTACGACGTGATATCGCGCCTCAATGGCACGTTCGCGGAGCGCATCGAGTTCCTGAAGCGTGCGAACAACGAGCCTGCGGAAGACGCACTGGTGCTCACGACAATGCACAGCTCGAAAGGGCTGGAATGGGACCACGTCTGGATCACGCGCGCCGAAGAGAACGTTGTTCCGGATCTGAAAAGTCCCGAGTCGGAAGAGCGTCGGCTGTTCTACGTCGCGATGACACGCGCGAGAGAGACGCTCGTCATCAGTTCGATTCGCAAAAATCCCGCCTCCCGCTTCATTTGTGAGGCTCAAGTCCCCGAGACATAGGATCGGGCAATAGCCGCTCTTGAAACGCCATCGATTCAATGCAAGCGAAAACGGACGGACCGATGCAATTCGGTCGTTCTCATTGATCGCACACTGTTCGTCGACCGCACGGTTGTTGGATCATGTCTCATTCGTCGACTTTTCCGACGATGTACGCCGATAAATACAGCTTGAACCAGCTTTGTCGTAACAGTACATTTCGCGTTAATCAAGAATTCATTAACGCGGAGACGAAGTGAAGATCGTACGCATCACCACCCTTGCGGCCGGGCCGTATCTGTTCACGCGCGTCGAAACCGACGACGGACTCGTCGGTCTGGGCGAAGCCGGGGATTGGGCACATCTCGACGCCGTCAACGCCGAAATCGGCCGGCTCGCACAATATTTCGTTGGCAAAGACCCCCGTCAGGTCGAGCATCACTGGCAATACACGCAACGCTCCACCTTCTTCCGAAGCTCGGTTCTGCTGAGCGCCATCGCCTCCATCGACATCGCGTTGTGGGACCTCAAGGCCAAGGCACTGGGCGTGCCGGTGTACGAGCTTTTCGGCGGCCGCACGCGCGACAGGGTGCGCTCCTACGCCGTCGCGACCGGCGATACGCCTGATGAAATCGCGGCGTCGTGCCGTCACGTGAAGAAACTCGGCTTCGACGCGGTCCGCGTGATTCTGCCCTCGTTCAAGAGCGACACGCTCGCCGCGCGTGATCACGTTTTCAACCGCCGCGTGACTCTTGCCGTCGACAAGGTACTGGCGTGCCGTGACGCCGTCGGGCCCGATTTCGACCTCTGCGTGGAGGCGCATCGTGCGTTTAGCGTGACCGAGGCCATTGCGATCGGCCGCGGCATCGAAGCCGCGCGGCCGTTGTTCTTCGAGGATCCGATCGCGCCTGAAAATATCGATGCGATGGCGACCGTCGTCGCGGCTATCGGCGTGCCGGTCGCAACGGGCGAGCGCGCTGTCTCACTACCCGAATTCCAGGCACTGCTCAACGCGGGGGTCGCGGTGCTGCGTCCCGACGTCTGCGCAGTGGGCGGCCTCACGCCGGCACGGAAAGCGGCCGTGCTTGCCGAAGCAGCGGGTGCCCTCATCGCACCACACAATCCGCTCGGCCCGGTTTCGACAGCGGCGTGTCTGCAACTCGATCTGTCGTCGTCGGCGTTCCTGATCCAGGAGTTTCCGAGCTTTAACATCGAGGGCCGCGAAGACTCGATGGTCGCGACTGCGTTAGAGGTCGAGGCTGGCTATCTGATCGCGCCCGAGGCGCCCGGCATCGGCGTGACGCTTGCGGCGAACATCGAAACACGCCACCCGGCGGCGCCGCGCACGCTTACACCGGCGATCGGCTACGACGGCTCGGTGGTGGCGCGATGAACGCCGAAGACTCGATGCGCCGCAACTGGTGGATCATCGCGCTGATCTTCGTGCAGTGGGTGATAGGCTATTTCGATAAGACGGCGATCAGCGTGCTCGCCGTGCCGATTGCCAAGGCGTTTCACTTCACGCCCACGCAAATGGGCGCGGTATTGAGCGGCTTTTTCCTTGGGTTCGCGGCCATGACGCCCATCGGCGGCTATCTCGCCGATCGTTTCGGACCGCGTCTGGTGCTCGGCACGGTGATGTCGCTTTGGTCGATCTTCACGGGCATGACGGGGCTCGCGTGGTCGCTCTCTTCGCTTGTGGTGTTTCGTGCGTTGTTCGGACTCGCGGAAGGCAGCTTTCCAGCGGCAAGTTCGGCCGCCGTCGCCCATCTCGTGCCGCGAGAGCAACGCGGCCGCGCGAAAGCGTTGCTCACCTCGGGCGCCTCGCTCGGCACGGCGATTGGCTCGATTGCCGTGGCGGCAGTCGCGTCGCGCTGGGGCTGGCAGTCGCCTTTCGTACTATTTGGCGCGCTCGGCGTGGTCAATACGCTGCTGTTCCTGCTGATCTCGCGCTCCATGCGTCGTGCGTCAGACACTGCCTCGTCGACAGTGGTCGGCGAAGGCCGCTGGTCGATTGTGCTGCGCTCGCCGCTCGCGTGGGTGCTGGCCGCAACGCAGTTCGGCGTGGGTTTCTTTGCGTGGGGCTTGTTCCAGTGGATGCCGACTTACTGGATTCAGGTGAAGGGGTTGAGCTTGTCCAGCGCAAGTCTGATCACCGCCGCGTCGACGATGCTGGCATTCTTCGCGATGATCGGCACCGGTATGGTGTCAGATAAAATCAACGGCAAAGAAGGCAAATTCGTCTTCGTCTTGCTGCTGGTGACAATCGCTGCGACCAGCCTCACGTGGTACGTCTCGCAGGTCACCTGGGGCATCGTCTTCTTCAGCATCGCGCAAATTGCGCTGTCGAGCTGCGCGCCTTTACTTGCCATCGTGGTGCTCAAACGGATGAAAACGTCGCTGGCCGGTACGGCAACGGGCATGACCAATTTCGGCCAGCAGCTGGCCGGCGTCATAGCACCGACTGTCATGGGCTTTGCCATCGAAACCACGGGCGGCCCGTACGGCATGGTATTTACGTTGGTGATGGCCGTGCTGGCGCTGGCCGCGTGCGCTAGTCTGATGATTGATCGCGTTGCGCCTGAAGGCATCCGGGCGGGTGCGCAGCACAAGGAAGCGTGATGGCGCTCGGCTACAGTCTCAAGCAACTCGAAGCTTTCGCGGCTGTCGCAGCGCTGGGCAGCTTCACGGCAGCGGCGGAAAAGCTCAACATGTCGCGTGCCGCGCTGTCGGCAACTATCGATGCGCTTGAGGAGTCGTTGGGCACGCGGCTCTTCAATCGCAAGCGTTCGATCGGCATTTCGCTAACCTCGACCGGGCAGGAGTTCTTGCTCGGCGCCAACTCGCTGCTCAATGACGCGCGGCGTCTCGCGCGTACTGTGAAAGCCAGCGACGATCTGCAAGGGGAGCTGACTGTCGGCGCAACCGCATCGCTCGCGTCCACCGCTGTGCCCGTATTTATCGAGCAACTTGCGAAACAACATCCGCGCCTCAGCGTGCGCGTGATCGTGCGCGGCGCCGACGAACTGCTCTCGCTGCTCGAAGTTGGCGGTGTCGAATTACTGTTCTCCTACGTGAGCTCGACGGCCGCGCGCAAACTCGAAACCATACGTCTGTTTTCCGCGCGCCTCGGCGTGATGGCGCCGCGCGGACGATACAAGGCGACCAGCGGCAGGCTCAATGCGCGCAAGCTGATCGGCCAGCCGATCGCGGTGCTCGACAACGCCGTGAGTTTACAGCGTCTCTTCGCATATCTGGAAGAGGCGAAAGCTGCTGATATTGCGATCCGGTACCGCGTGGGCGCCCTCCCCATTTGTACCGAGCTCGTGCGGCGCGGTGTCGCGACGGCCATCGTGCCGATTTTGCCCGCACTGCTCAACCAGCTTCCCGCGGATATCGAATGCTTCGAGCTGGAGCCACCTTCGTTGCCGAATGTAGCGACTGTCACATGGCCTGCAGGTACATCACTGAGTCCAGCGGCAGATGCCTCCGTTGCGATTCTGCGAGCGCTGTGGCACGAAGCCGATTGAATTTTCTATGAGATTGCCAGTGGAGAAAGTAAATCTCGTTAATTAGTTAGCATAACGAAGTAAAAATCGAAAATGAAGCGATCAATCTACATCGCTTAAAAGACAAAAACAATGGAGACGACTGCCTTGAAGCGCTTATATCGTTCATTATTTCTCGCAATTCTGATTATTTCTTTACCGGTGCGCAGCTTTGCTCAATCGTCGGTGACATTATTCGGCTCAGTTGACGATGGCATTACCTATGTCAACAACGTAGGGGGTAAATCGCTGGTTGGGCTCAGTGACGGCATCCAGCGGTCCAACAAGCTCGGCTTTCAAGGCACGGAAGATCTTGGCGGTGGCACCAAGGCAATTTTCACGCTAGTCAACGGTTTCTCGCTTAACAACGGCACGACTTCGCCCAGCGGATCAATGTTCAAGGAGGCATGGGCCGGATTGTCGAATACCACTTACGGTTCGCTAACGCTCGGCCGTCAATACGATCTGATGTCTGACCTGGTGAAGTACTTCGCGTGTCTTGAATGCGGTGCGTACGTTGTCACGAACACGGACGCGGACCACTCAAACGGCGACTACATGTCGAATGTGGTGAAGTACCGCACGCCGGGCGATCATGAGTTAGGTGCTGCCGCCATGTATGCTTTCGGCTCGCGGGACTCGGGTTATACAGCATCGGGCCGCACCATTGGCCTCGAAGGGAGCTACGCGCATGGACCTTTTGCCGCAACGCTGGTCTATCTCGACATCAACGGCATGCCGTTCAGCGCAAGCACAATGGGCGTGCCCACAGTGCTGGGTGTGAACGTTGCGAAAACACCGTCGTTCGATTTAACGAACGACCAGATCTTTGCCGCAGGGGTGTCGTACAAGATTGGCAAAGCAACGATCGATGCACTGTATTCGAACGCACGCCTGAAGTTGAGCAGCGTAGCGGCAACCGACCAGGCGGCGCGCCTTGGTGCAACCTACCTGGTCCGTCCTGACGCCTTGGTGTCGTTTATGGAAACTTTCGAGCATTTCGAAGGACAGAGCTGGTGGACGACCAGTTCCGGATTCAGCTACTTCTTTTCAAAGGCTACGCGCGCCTATCTCGATGTGGAATATCAGAAGTCGTCAGATGCAGCGGTGGCTTCCATTCGCAGGATTGGTCCGTCATCGGCCCAAACGCAGTTGCTCTTGCGCGTGGGACTGATCCACACGTTTTGAAGACGAGGGAGGGCAAGTTGCCAGCTCGTCGGGCGAGAGAGTTGGCGCTTCCTTTCAAGACATTTCATCAGAGAGAAGCGTGGAGAGTATGGGTGTGGACACCGCCCGCTATTTCGATGTAGTCGCTACGGGCGCTAGCAGCTGGATCGCCCCATCCGTTGGAAGCACGCGCTGGGCAGTCACCCAGGGCGAGGTGGACGCCTCATATTGCGAGTGTTCGCGGCAACTGTTGCACATTAGATGTGTCGTCCGCTCTCGATGCCGTGTCCTCGATGACCAGCTCCCGGGAGACGCGCTTGAGTTGGCCCTCGAGCGAAGCGGAAGGGCCAAGGCGGATCGTGCCGCAGTAGTAAATGTTCCCTTTGACACGTCCGTTGACTTCGAGCGATCCCCGCGCGTGCAGGTCGCCTTCGACCGTGCCATCGATACGCACGTGCTCGCCTTCTACCTGCCCCTTCACGAGGCCGCCCTGGCCGATGTGCAGCAAGCCCTCGTTCGCAATCAGGTTGCCGTCTACGATACCGAACAGGCTTAGGCCATGATCGAGAATAACGTTGCCTTCGATCATGATCCCCGGCGCGAGTAGCGTTACATTAAGCTGGGTTCTCATTCGCTTCTGCCTCAGAAAAGTTGGACGTCGCCGCCGCGGGTCGCGGGGGCGAGGGGTTTCATCTGGACTGTCTTGCCGTCGGCGGTGGATTGCTGCTGCCCATGCCCGGTGGACAGGCTGCGATGCACCGTGTGACGGGCGAGCTGAGTCGCGGGGGCCGGGGATAGCGAGCCGGATGCGACTCTTGCCGGCGCGTCCGGCACTGCGCTACGGTTACCCGTCGCTGTCGCATGCGGATCCGCTGCCGCCGACGTCGCAGCCGACGCCGATGCGGGTTGTGACACGGTGAGTGTGCCCGGGCGCTCGACGCTGTGCTGACGGATCGGGGAAGCCGCGGCGCGCTGCTCATCGGTAGCGGCAACGGTAGCCGTCGGTGTCGGGCCGGCGCGGGAAGAGGAAGTCGATGCGAGCGTTGCTGGATGATGCGTCAGTTCAGACGGATCAACCGCGGTCAGTCCGCTGGCGCGTGCAGAGGATCGCTCAAAGTCGCCCTGGGTCAACGCGTCGGCATCGCTTGCGGGGCTTACGCTGGCCGGGCCGGGCGGCACGGTTGATGCCGCGGGTCCGGCCGCACCCGCGTGTTGAGGTTGAATGTGAGGGGCGCTGCGCGTCGAGGCGTAGAGCTTTGCCGCCCCCATGCCGATGGCCGCACAGACAACGGTGCCTCCAATCACCATCAGCGCGCTGCGCCCCATTTTCCCTCGCGCGTCCCAGACTCGCCGGACTCCGGACGGGCGAAGCGCGGCATCGTGTGCGAGTAGCAACGGGACAGGGCGCGAGCGGACCTGCGCTTCGAGTTCAATGGTGACGGGCACACGCGCATAGCGCGCGTGCAGATCCTGGATTTCGCGGAGATCGATCTCCATGCGTGTTCTCCTCACGGTTTATAGGGACGAGCGTATCCGGCCAGCAACGAAGTCAAGCTGGCGAACATGATGGGCGTGGCGGACGTATCGGTATTCAGCCGTCGTGGCGGTCGCCACCGACGTCGTATTCTTCGTTGTCTGGAATGCACACCTGAACGATGTGCTTGAGTTTTTTCTCGGCGTTCGCGAGCATCGCCGCAGTACGCTCAGGGCTAAGTCGTCCCTCGCGATTCGCCTCGGCCGCACGCTTGAACAGTCGCTCGTACTGGGACAGGCAACGGACGAGCTGGCCAGCGAGAGGACGTTTCACCTCCAGCCCGATGCTTTCGGACGGCCAGGGCATCTGGCGTGCTCCAAGCTGCTCCACCCAGTCGATGGCCTTCCGGAACCATTCACTGGTTTCACGCATGGCAGCGTCGAGAGCGTGCAGTTTGCCTCCGCGCGCAACCGAAATCTTGCTCGCACAGAAGTTGTAGTCAGACCGCACAAACGTGCGCGTGAAGAGGGAGCAATACTGGAGCGTCGTCAGGTGCTCCGCTTCGGCGATGATCTTCGCGTAGCGCGTGTCGCTCGTCAGACGCTCGATGGGCTTGAGCCCCGTGCCCGACGGCACTGCGGTGAGGTTGGCGGGCGCCTCGGGCGTCCCGCCATGCGCCGGCCCGCCGGGACGATCGTCCGGCAGCGGCGCCGTTTCAAGTACGGCGGCCATGATGGGTTTTCGGTGTGGTCTCTCTCGGATGCCATTGTCAACGGTATTCGTCTGACGAGAATGGGCAAAAGCTGCACGATATCGGCCATCATTCCGGGCGCCGCAGGGGCTTTTTTCGCTGATACTGACTTCATTGCCCGCGTCTCCTGACGCATCGACCTCGACTCCGTAGCCCGGAGTCCGTCTACTGCCCCAAGCCATGCCCTCGCGGCATGCTCCGACCAGCTGGCCCTGGTGTGGAATCTCTCTTGTGCTGAGCGTCTCGCCACGCGCTCCCCTTCAGTCAGTCGTGATACTCGTTGCCGGTCGCATTCATTTGCGCCGCGACATCGTTCGAGCCCCGGTCATTCGGGTGTTCTCTCTCAAGGCGCCAGCCTGGGCAGAGCGATCGAAGTGGACTGACCCGTGATCCTGCGGCGAAAACTCGATGTTTTCGAAAAAGGGCTGTCCTGCGCGACGTGATCATGTCGCGCCGGGAACGACTTTCCGTTCCCCGCTATGAGCCCAACGGCTCCCTGTGCGCCACGTCCCCGAAAGGGACGTGGCGTGCGGGTCATCTTCATCCGGTTCCAGAAAACGCGTTCCTCCCCAGCGAGGTGCGCGTTTTTTTTCGTCCTGTGTTTTTTCATTCCTTTCCCGGAGGCGCCCCATGCTTCTCTCCAGTTCCGTTGACCAGCGCATCGCCGACACGATCAGCAGCACGATCGAAAGCGAGCGCGCCACAAACGACACCACGACGCGCGCCTGGCGCGCGCGCTGTGAGGTCGCGCAGATCGCAATGCTCGCCGACGGCGAGCGTCGTGTCGTTCTTTCCCACATCGCCACGCACCGCGGAGAGGCCGCAGCATCGAACCTGGCGCAGTCGGCCAGCCAGATGCGCACCTCGGCGATTTTTATCCTTGCGAGAAAACCATCATGAACGCTGTCATCAGCATGAACGGTGCGCCCGTGCGGAGCATCGTCGAGGAGCGCGCCCCGCGGCCGCCCGTCATCGGGCGTATCCGGCCCGGCATCAAGGTGCTCACGTCGGTCGCGCGCAGGAACGAACGCGCCGTGAAGCTGTACGACGAACTGCTTGCCGCCGGCGAGTCGTTCGAGCGGATCGGCGAGGAGATCGAGCGGCGCTGCAACGTTCGCAACGCGCTCGCGCCACGCAACGTGCCGTATTTCACCTGCCGGCGTTCCGATTTCACGAATCCCGAAATCGCCGACGAAATCCTCCGCCTCTACGGTGAAGATCGCGGTGACGGGCTCCGGCTTTACCGTTTCCCGGTCACGTTTGCCTTCAACGACTGGATGGCCAACATCCCGAACGAGATGGCGACGTGGGGCACGACCGGACGCAAGTATTTTTCGGAATACGGCCCGGACGGCACCCGCTTCTGCAAGCTGTATGCGAAGCCCGAGCGCGACCCGCGGGCGCAACGCGCCCAACGCAACTTTGGCCCCCGCCAGAGCGTGCTGCGCGTGGACGATGCGATACCCGATGGCGTCTGCAATCCCGAGCGGTGTCCGCAGTACCAGTCGCGGCAGTGCAATCTCTCCGCACGCTTCGTTTTTGCGGTACCGGAGATCAGGGGGCTGGGACTCATCGAGCTGCCGACCAACTCGATCTACGTGCTGCAGAAGGCGTATTCGGCGATGCAGACCGTTGCGCTTGCGCGCGGCCGGCTCACCGGCACGCGTTTCACGCTCTCCAAGCGCGAGTTCGAGATCACGCGGATCAACGAAACGGGCGATCCGGTACGGCAGGCGCAGATGCTTACTGTGCTCAATGCAGAGATCGATATCAGCGCACTGCTTGACGGCGCAGACGATCATCCCCCGGCGCTGGAGGCAGCAACTCAGGCGTCGGCACTGCTGGAGGGCAGCAACGTTCACACGCTGCATCCGGCCATGTCCGGATGCGTTGAAGAGGCGGTGTATCAAGGTGTGAGCGATTCACATGCCGAAGACGCAGGGTGTGAGCCCATGCCACATGAGGAAACGCTCGAAGAAAAGCGCGACCGAATGTCCGATCTGCTCAACCGCCTCGGCCTGAACGCAGCGACGCGACAGCAGGATTTCCGCTGTTATGCGCATGCGAAGTTCGGTCGCGGCTGGACGCAGCGTGCGGCCGACGTTGACAGCATGAACATCACACTTGCCACCGCACTCGACGATCACACCCTGCTTGAGGGCGAGATTGCGAAAGCGGTGCGGGACGCCGTGTTCGAATGACCCGTGCCGGCCCCTTCTGGGGCCGGCGCTGACTCCCCCGTCTCCAGCACGAGAGCCTTTCAGCAAGTCACCTTGCTAAAACGCTTTCGACCGCGCTTGTGCGTATCGAAATCCGTCCGCCTTTACGGCGGTCCATCCCCTCGAAAGGAGTCGTCCGATGCAAAGGATCGGCAACTACACCGCGTTTTTCGGCGCGGACGACGTGTTCAGCAACTGGCACCGCTGCAAGTTTGCTTACCACGGTTACGCGTTCACCTCGGTAGAACAGTTCATGATGTTCGCGAAGGCGAAGCTCTTTTGCGACGAAGCGTCCGCGCGCGCTGTGCTGGCAACGCACGATCCACGTGCGCAAAAGGCGCTGGGCCGCAAGGTCGCCGGTTTCGATCTCGCAATCTGGGAAGCGCGGCGGGAATCCATCGTTTTCGTTGGCTGCCGTGAGAAGTTCGCACAGAACCGTGCGCTGCGATCGGTATTGCTGGCTTCCGATCCTACCGTGCTGGTCGAGGCCAGTCCCTGGGACCTGATCTGGGGCGTCGGACTTGACGCGAAAGATCCGGCAATCGCCGACCCGGCGAAATGGAGAGGCCATAACCTGCTCGGCAAGACGCTGATGCAGGTGCGCGAATTACTGAACCCGCAATCGTATTTCTAGCGCCGCCTCTGCGGCGAATCCACTTAGAGCTGCCTTCGGGCGGCCATTTTCGTTTACGGAGGTAAATCTTGAAGATTGCCCATTTTTCTGACCTGCATTACTCGCCCGAACGGCTGGACGAAGCGGATCATTGTTTCGGCTTTGCCGTCGAGGACGCGATCGCACGCAACGCGCGCGTGGCCGTCATCTCGGGGGATTCGACTGATCATCGTCTCGATGCACATTCACCGGCGCTCAATGCACTCGCGCGCCGGGTCCACCGGCTCGCTGCCGCGATGCCGGTCATCATGCTGCAGGGCACGTTCTCGCACGAGCCGCCCGGCACGCTCGATAACTTCGCGCTGATGGGGTCTGCGAATACGGTGTTTGTTGCCGATCGCATTCAGCAGGTGGCGTTTGCGAACGGCGGCTTTCTCGCGTCGGCGGGCCCGGTGTTCAGCGAAAAGGAACTGGCGCTCGTTATCGCCATGCGATCCGATGCGGTATTCACCTGTCTGCCAACGATCAACAAGGGGCAGTTCGCGGCAAGCGTTGGCGCGCTCGCTGCGGCCACCGATCTTGGTGACGTGCTGGGTACGTATCTGGCCGCATCCGGCACGGTGAACGCGCAGTTGCGTGAGGCAGGCATCGCGACCGTGGGCATTTCGCACGGCACGGTGGTGGGTTGTGAGACGGAGCACGGCGTGACGATGGCGGGATTCGATCATGAATTCTCGCTCTCGGCACTCTTCGACGCGCAGTGCTCGGCATTCCTGCTTGGCCATATCCACAAACATCAATCGTGGGAGAGCGATGGGCGTCGCATTGCCTATCCCGGTTCGATCGGCCGTTTTCATTTCGGTGAGCAGGGAGAGAAAGGTTACCTTCTATGGGACGTGGATACCCAGTCGGCCTCGGCCGAACTGGTGGCCACACCTGCACGCCGCATGGTGTGCATCGACTTCGACGGCCCGCCCGACATGGAGCGGCTTGCCACGCTCGCCGCGGCATCGGGCGACGCGTTTGTTCGCATCCGCTGGCAGATCGACGAGGAGCATCGGCAGGCTGTGGATCGCGGGGCCATTGAGGCGATGTTTGCCCATGCGCCTGGCGTGAAGCTTGAACCTCGCATCCTTCCGGTCGTACGCAGCCGCGCGCAGGGCATCAGTCTGGAAACGTCGGTCGAGGCGAAGCTTGTGCGTTGGTGCGGTCTGGCCAGTGTCGAATCACCGCCACTGCTTCAACGCCTGCAGATGCTCGAAACAGGCGATGCCGGATCGATCGCCGACGCGGTGCTGGACGAGCTTGAGGGAGCGACCGAGGCTGTGGCGCTGTCACTGGTGCAGACTGCGGCCACCGATGTCGAGGCGTGCTCAAAGCCATCGCTGGCGGTTGCAGCAGCCAGTACCGACTGGCTCGAAGGCGATCTTTTCGCGGCGTAGCCAACACGCCGCCATCACGTGAGCGGGGCCCCTACGGCCCGCTCACGCGAGGAACACTGCCGTGTTCCGGAAGTGCGTTCAGAGCTTGGATTGTTCGGCCCGCGAGCGCACTGCCGGAACAAGGTTCACCCCGCGCCCCTGGCGCATCGATCGCAGCACGCACTGCATCCATTTTCTTTTGACCCTGACGGGGAGCGATCTCCCGACGGGGGAGCACCCCGTCCTTTCTATCCGGAGTGTATCCATGTTTGGTCTTTATCCCGCTGGTCCCGACTGGGTCCGGCATTTCAATGCAACGTTGTCCGCAGTCGACATCCAGCAGCTTCTCGTGAAGCATGCCGGTTTCACCGCGGCGCTTTTTCATCAACCCTACGGTCCCGCGCGCGGCGCCGTTGTTGCGGTCCGCCACGGCTTCGTTGTGATGGTCCATGAACGCGATGCCGACGAGCTCGAACTCGTCGTCGCGCCGGACGTCGAGATGACGAACCTGCTCTGGTCGCACAGCCACGGCTATGCGAGTCAGTGGTCGGCTCGTGAGATCAAGGCGCTGACCGGTTGCGAAAACTGGGAGCAGCTTCTCAAGGTGGCAGGGACGCGCTTCTCGGCGGCCTGCACGGCGCTGGAGCGTGCAATTGACGGCACCATTGTGCCGCCGACGCCTGCGCAACCCGTCGAGCCGGTAGAGTCGGTGACGGCCGTTGCTGTCGCGCCCATTGACCGGATCGTCTCATCGTCGTTTCCCGACGATGACGATGTGCCATGGTTGCCCTCGGACTACCTGCACGATGTTCCGGCCGGTCTGCCGGGCATGACGGACGTGGGCCTGCCATGCGACCACTGACCCTCACGCTCGAAGGCTTTCACGGCGTGCGGGACGGCATGCGTCGCGAGAGCGTCACGCTCGATCTCGAGTCGCTGCCCGTTGGCCTGATTGCCCTCAAGGGGAAGAACGGCGCGGGCAAGTCGACGCTGATGGACAACCTGCATCCGTACCGGATCATGCCCTCGCACGCCGCGAAGCTCTCCGTCGACGCCTTCTCGTACTGGGACCACGTGAGTGGTCCTCATGCGCAGAAGATCCTCGAATGGGACCACGCAAACGTGCGATACCGCTCGACCTTCGCCTTCCGCAAACCCGGCAAGACCAACAAGGCGGAATATTTCCTTGCGTGGCGTGATAGCGCCGGTCTCTGGCAACCTTTCACGGCGCCCGATGGTACGCGATCAGACGGGAAGGCGGACACCTACGACCGCTGCGTCGAGTCGGTGTGCGGTTCGCTCGAATCGTTTTTTACGAGTGTGTTTTCCGCGCAGAACCGGCGACCGCTTGCCTCCTATAACGCCAGCGAGATCAAGTCGCTGTTTGCAGAGCTGCTTCACATCGATCACCTGCGGGCGTTGTCGGCGAAAGCCGGCGAGGTCGCAAAGGTGCTTGGTGGCAAGCTTGATGCGATTCAGCGCGAACTCGCTGCCCTGAGCCAGAAGCGGGAAGCGCTGACGGCGACGGAGCGCGCGATCGCAACGGATATCGAGTCAATTGCGGCTGCACGGCGCGAGCGCGAGGGCCTTCTGGCCACCGCGCAGACGCTTACGCAGCAGCGGGCCACGCTGGCAGCGAAGCAGGCGGAATCGGCCACGGTCGAGGCACGCCTTCGTGAGCTGGAGAAGCAGCGTGGCGAGATCAATGCATCGCTCTCGCGCGTGGCTTCGCAGGCCGCTGAGCTTCTCAGGCATCTCGATGAACGGCGCGCAGTACTTGGAAAGAGTGTTGTCACGCACGAAGCCACGCTCTCGCAACGCGCAAGGATCGAAGGCGCCCAGGCGCAGTGCGATCAGGCCCGGTTGATCATTGGTCGCGAAGAGGCGCGGATTCAGGCACTTCAGAACGACATCGCACAGCTGGAGCCGCAGCAGACTGTCCTGACTGACGCGAGTGCCGCGCTGCAAGGCGTGCACGAGCAGGGGCAGACGAAAGCGGCCTTGCTGGCGACGTTGCAGCAGCAGGCAGCCGTGATCGATCAGGTGCCGTGTACGGGTCATGCCATGCACGCGTCCTGTCCGTTGCTTGCCCAGGCGCGCGAGGCGTCGTCCAGAGCGGCCGAACAGCGCATTTCCATCGAGCAGCTTCGCACGAACTACCGTGAGCGCAAGGCGGTCGTGGAAACGCTGACGCCCGTCGTGGCCGGGCTTGCGCCCAGGCGCGTCGCGTTGAAGGAGGCGGCAGACGCGTTGTCAAAAGCGCGTTGCGATCTGCAGACAGCAACGACACTTGCAGCGCGCAAGCCGCTTCTCGAGGCGGCCGCGGTAGCGCTGTCGGAGGCGCGGACGGAGCTGGCGGGCGTCGACGCACAACGCTCGAAGGTCACAGAGCATCGTGACGCCGAGACGAAGCGTCTGGAAAGTGCCTTGCAGGATATCCAGACGGAAGTCTCGCGACTTTCGGCACTCGATGTCTCGGCCGCCATCGCAGGTCTGGATCGGCAGATGGTCGCGAACCGCGAGGCCAGTGCTGCGCTCGACGCACGTATCGAGGCATTGATCCGTCAGCATGCGACGCGCGAAACACAGCGCGACGCCATGACGACGGAACTTGCTGGTTTCGATGCGACCCGTTCGCGGGCTGACCTGCTGTCCGGGGAGGTCGCGCACTGGAAGCTGCTCGCGAAGGGCCTTGGGAATGATGGTCTGGTTGCGCTGACCATCGACGACGCAGGCCCGGCATTGACGCAGACGGTCAATGACCTGCTGCTTGCGTGCTATGGACCGCGTTTCACGGTCGAGATCCGCACGCAGCGTGAGCTTGCAAATGGTGACCTGCGCGAAGGTTTCGAGATCCTCGTCCACGATGCCGACAACGACAGCACCAAGGCGGTATCGGTGATGTCGGGCGGCCAGAAGGTCTGGATCAACGAATGCCTTACGCGCGGGATTGCGCTGTATCTCGCACGCCATGCCGGTCAGCCGTACGGGACCCTGTTCAGCGACGAGTCCGATGGACCGCTCGACCCTGAACGCAAGGCGCAGTTCATGAAGATGAAGCGCGAAGTCCTCCGCCAGGGCGGCTACGAACGTGAATTCTTCATTTCGCAGACACCGGACCTCCTGCTCGAAGCCGATGCGGTTATCGACGTCGAGGCAATGGCTGGTTGATTTTTCCTTTTTAACCCTTGCGGGGAGCGATCCCCGCAAGGGTCGCTCTCCGTTTTCTCGCTGGAGAGCAATCAATGTTTCAGACGCATCCTTCTGTTGTCCGCTCGACCGCGCATGCGGTGCGCGCGGCCATGCCTCGTTGTGGTCGTGAGCATGAATACACGCTCAACGGCTCGCGCCTGCGCGATGTACTGGTCGACGGCCGCTGGATAACGGTGAACGTCAGCGCGCCGCCGGCACTGCACATCGCAACGTGGAGCATTCAGCGCCGCCGTACCTAGGCGGTCTTCTTCCATACCGGCTAACGCCGGACACGTTGATCAGATGACGACTCGTCCCCCGAGGCATGGGGTAAGGGTCGTCGTCGATCGTGTAAACAGCCATTTCAGGAGGTACAGATGCGACGGCAGATCGTTATCGCAACTGTCGCGGCGTCGATCATCGCCGCGGCTTGTCTCTGCGCGATGTCTGCTTATGCTGACACGTCCGATCTTTGCGACATGTCGCCGGCGCGCGGTCTCACGACGCCAAGGATTTGAATCGTATGCGGCGGTCAACGTGGTTCTGGTTCGACCGTCCTGCAATGAAGAAGCCCGCGACATCAACGACGTCGCGGGCTTTATTTTTTGCGCTTACCAGGCCGGCATGCAGCCCCATTCAAAGAGCGACCACCAGACCGGCACGCTTATCAGCCCAGTGCGGCCGCTACCTCGTCGGACAACGCAGCGGCCGTTGCGTGCACAGTATCGACGCGCACCCGCCCCGCAACAAGATTTGCCTGGTTGATTTCGATGCGCTCCACGTGCTGGCCACTGCGGGTCGGATGTGGTGTGGCCTTGTACCGGTTGCCACGCTCAAGATAGTCGTGAATGTCCGGCTGCATCTGGTACTCGAACGAACCGGAGTCGTCGGTTGCGACAAGCCGCAGCGCGCCCAGGGGAAGGCCGCGGAGGTCACCGTCGAGCACACGGTTGACCACCTGGTCTCGCGCGCTGGCCACGGCGACGGGACTGGAAAACGCGGGGTCCGTTTGTCGCAGCTCGATGATGGCCAGCCACGGTTCTCGTGCGGTAAACACGACGCGGTATTCCATGGTGCTCGGACGGCTCGCTTCGCCCGAATAGACGATGGAGGAGAAAGGACTTCGGTAAGGCATTGAACGCTCCCTGGGGATTACCGTCACATCGACGGCAATTCCAGGCTACAGAGCGCAAATCAAAGTCAAGGCATGTGCTGTTTCAAATGCACAGATCCCTCCGAAGCATTTCGTGCAACTAACCGTCTGATTCGTATAACTCCACAAAAAAACCGCGCCGTCAAAAAAGGGGGCGACCACTCAAAAAGATTGCCGTCAAAGCTGGTCGGGCAAGTTTCGATCCAGCGTGCTTTGGAGCGACTGGTGGCTGCAAGTCAGTCCGGCGTCACATGCGATCAGACTCCTCCCCGCGCGGAGCGACTCAAGTTGACGAGCCGAGCATCGTTCCTCGACATCGACGTGTGCCGCAAAGGCATCGATATGCGGCCACTGCTTTTTTTGATCTGGTTTTCGGCAGTTCCAGTGCATAGTCGATCAGTAGCTCTTCCCCCGGCTTGATCGCACGGCTCGCTTCAAAGAAGACCCGGCCGTCTTCCTCGACCGCCTCGCAATTTGCAGCGCAGGCGTGATTGAACCACCGGGCGCTATTGCCCCCACGTGCGCCGTCGATAACCCGACCGTCGGTGAGGCCGAACAGAAACGTATGTTCGTCATCAGTTCTTTGAGCACAGTAGCGCGCCGCTTCGGACCACGAGGTCACCATTCCCTTGTATTCGACGATCCGCTCGCCGGCAAACATCGGGCGAAGTGCAAAGACGCCTTTGCCGTGAATCGTCGACCGCCGGACAACAAATCGCTTCATCCTATTGGGTTGGGTGTATGGAGGGAAGGCGAGTATAGCGTGCGCCTCGTCCACTTCGATGACACTGTTTTAGCGGGGACATCGCTCCCGAAACGCGCCGCTTAGCGACGAAGCTTAATAGGTCTAAACGCGTCTGACCGAAGTCTGTCGAACGACTCATGTAGTCGCGAAAAATTGCAGCAAGGGCCGAGACAGTTCTGTCTTGCGCTCGCTCGGCTGAGTCCATAGCCAAGAGCGGTCGTCCAAACGACGGCTTTCTGGGATACTCGAATGTCTCCAAATGGCCCGGATTTTGCCGGACGTGACAGGCGGCAGCCGACCCATCTCGGCCCTTCGATTACAACTTCGCTAATGACCGTTTCTCTACGAAATCCGGTCATCGGCCTTGTCCACCAAAACGCCTCTTAAAAGAGAAGGTCTGCCCGGCCGCTAGAGCAGCGACCCTGAAGGGGCGGCGCACCGCGTAAATATGGCCCCATTTAAATGTAAGAGTATGAAGATCCGATCGCACCCCTGCCTTCAAACTTCAGTGTTTACATGCGCAATGCAATAAAATGAGGCCGGCAACGCCACCGTTGTAAAAGCCGCCAAGGTTTGCCCCGCGCGGCGAATCCCCAGCCGAGATCGATATGGACAACCCGATTACCATTGCCGGCACCCTGATGGATGCCTATCACGTCTGCGCGTTTTTCGACAGCCGCGACCAGGAATACGATGCCCTGATTCCTTACTACCGCCAGGCCATCGAAAATGCGGAGAAGAATTTTCATATCGTCGATCCCGCGCATGTTGAAGACCATCGTGAACGGCTCGAAGCAGGCGGCATCGACACGCAGCATTGCGAAGCGTGCGGGCAACTCGAAGTCGTCACCTGGCCGCAGGCTTATCTCGGCGAAGACGGCAAATTCGACAAGGACCGCATGCTCGGCATGGTGGAACGTTTGACCGGTACCGGCCGCGACATGGGATTTTCACGACTGCGCATCATGGGCAACATGGACTGGGCGTTCGAAGATTTCGAAACCGCACCCGAACTGATCACCTATGAAGCCGAGGTGAACGAGATCATCGAGCGCAACCGTCAGCCGGCCGTGTGCGTTTACGACATGGCCAAACTGTCCGGCGCCATGCTAATGGATGTACTGCGGACCCATCCGCTCACGCTTATCAACGGCATCGTGCAGGAAAATCCGTTCTTCATTCCGCCATCGGAAATGCTGAAAGAACTCGAGGCGCGAAAATCGCGAGCCAGCGCGTGACGCCTCGCCTTGTACCCGTGCACACCATGCTAGGTAGCGGTCAATGAACACCGATCTCTCGGACGGGGAAAGCCTCGAGCGTGCGCTCCGTGACCTGCTCGGGTTGCTCGGCTTGCCGGCGTTGTGGATGGGACGCGACGGCAACGCGATCGTGGAGTCGATGTCGCAGGCCATTGAGCGAATCGTTTCGCTCGACGTTTGCTACGTCGATGTGCCGTGGTTGCCCGGCGCGCCGTCCATCGTACAAATGCGGGTACGAGGCGAGAGTTTGGCTCCAGAGCTACGCGACGGGTGGCTAACTGCCATCGATGCGTGGCGCGGCTTGCCCATCCGCACGCGGGGCAGCGAATGCGACACGCCGATCGGGCGAATGAGCATGATCCGCCTGAGCATGGGATTCAGTTCGGGGCAAGGCAGCATCTGGTTCGGTTCGATGACGCCGGGATTTCCCGGCGTCAACCAGATGGCGATTCTGCGGGCGGCGGCATCCCAGGCGGCGTCCGGCATCATGGTTGCGCGTGCCGCCTACGAACGCGAAGAGGCAAACCGGGCCAAGGACGAGTTCCTCGCCATGCTGGGGCACGAATTGCGCAATCCGCTCGCGCCTATCTCGACTGCGCTGGCAATGATCCGGCGAGAGAACGGCAACACCGCGGATGGCTATCACCAGATCCTGGAGCGGCAGGTCGGCCATCTGTCGCGTCTCGTGGAGGATCTGCTCGACGTCAGCCGCATCACGCGCGGGAAGATCGAGCTGCATCGTGAGGGATTGCGGATCGGCTTGATCATCACGCGTGCGATCGAGTCTGCGAGTCCGCTCATGGAGCAGCGCAACCAGCGCCTTTCCGTCGCCATGTCGGACGACGGAGCGCAGATTTTTGGCGATCTGACGCGCCTGACCCAAGCCTTCAGCAATCTGCTGAACAATGCAGCGAAGTACACGGATGTCGGCGGCTATATCCGCGTAAAGGCGGAAACCAGCGCCAGTCACGTGGTCGTTTCGATCAGCGACAACGGCGCCGGTATCAGCGCCGAACTGATGCCAAGACTCTTCAGGATTTTCGAGCAGGGCAGTACGACGATCGAGCGGGCCAAGGGCGGACTTGGTATCGGGCTGGCGCTCGTCAAGAGTCTGGTCGAGTTGCACGGCGGCTCGATCACGGCATGCAGCGACGGACCGGGAACAGGATCGACATTCACGGTCACGCTCCCGCATGCGAGCCGCGCGGAGCTGGAAAGCGTTCCGGCTCCCCGGCTACCGGACGCGAACGTCCTTTCGGGGCAATCGGGCACGCGTGTCTTGCTGGTCGACGACAATGTCGATGGGCTCCTTTCGATGGAGGCATTTCTCACCGACGTCGGTTTCAAGGTGGCGACGGCAGCGGACCCTATCGAGGCGCTGGATCTGGCCGAGCAATTCAGGCCCGAGATTGCCGTGTTGGACATCGGGCTGCCGGGCATGAGCGGCTATGAACTGGCGAACGCGCTTCGCAGACAGCCCGTGCACGCGGAACTGCGCTTGTTTGCCTTGAGTGGCTACGGCATGGCCGAAGACCTCAAGCTTTCCAGCGCGGCGGGTTTCGAACGGCACTTCGTCAAGCCGATGGCGTTGCCGGAACTGGTCGACGCATTGAACGGGAAAGACGCGCCACGTTAATTCGTTGCGATGCATCGACCGGTACGCCGGAGAAAGGCTAGCGAGTAGTGCCGCGATTCAACGCGCGATGCTGTAGCCGATACGTGCAATCCAATGCTGGCGCTGATTGTAGTCGAGTAGATCTTCGCCATATCCGTTGAAGTAACCGACCCAGAGATAACCGCCCCACTTGCTGCCGAGCAGGCGGGCGAGAGGATAGGTCAACTGGGTATCGACGCTTCCATACCAGTGATGAGTGCCCTTGCGCAGTGTGGTGGCGAGCTGCCATCCGTCGGGGCTGCCGTATTTGATCAGCAAATCCATATAACCGCGGTAGTCGGCAATATCCTCATTTCCGGATTTGGTGAGGTAGTAATACAGCTTCGGGGAAACCGTCGTGTGATAGCCGGTCACGTCGCCGAATTCCCAGGTGGGACGCACGAAAACCGTGTTGATGCCGCGCGATTCCGGTCCGGCCTGGCCGTTCGACTCGTGGCCAATGCCAGCGGAAATTCCCATCCGCGAAAACAACGCGCTTTTCCAGCCGGTGTCCGGAATGTAGTAGAACAACTGCGGCATGTAACTCGTGTCGCGGAAGGGCGCGGAAGTCGCGCTCAGATCCCAGATCGAGTTTTGCGTATAAGCGAAATACAGGTTGTCGAGAAAGCGCTTCGAGCGCGGATCGTCGGGCATCATCAGCCGATATTTAAAGCTGAACTGAAAGCGCGCAGTCGTATCGCCGTTCGTGCCCACGCCGACATACATCGGTTCGTAGTACGAAAGGCGTGCCAGCGTGCTGCGGCCAATCGTCGATAACGAATCCGCGGCGGGTGCAACTGCGATGTCCTTGTCGGTGGCCGCAATGGCCGCGACCTGGGCGCGCGACGTCGCCTTGCTTTCGGCGCGCTCGGTACTCGCGACCGCGTCCTGATTCGGCCCGCGATTGAGCACGACGAGCGACGGCGAGGCATCGAAGCCCACTGGGTCGATGCGGACTGCGCCGCGCGCGCTGTCGGGCCATGGCGCGCGGAAATGGACCTTGCGGAATTCTCCCGGCCGCAGTGTCAGATGGTCAGGCAGGCTGGGTTCACGTGGCAGTTCGAGCGGCGCCGGAGCGGCATCGCCGTTCGTCAGCGTCACCCGCAACGTGGCGGGCAGCGTGACGGTGAGCGGTCGCGAATCATCGTCCGTGACGAGCAGTGTGAGTTCGAGCGGCTCGTTGGCGGCCGCTTCACGCGCTGGCTGCAGCAACGCCATGCTCGCGTGGGCGGGCAAGGTGATTGCCACACCCGTCACGGTCGCGAACAAGCGTACAGCATGATTCAAATTCTTGAATTGGTACGAAGCCCCGCTGTTGGCACGTGACGGGTAGGGACGGAAACGCAGACAGGCTGGAGAATTGAAGCTCATACGTGGTGGCACGTTGCTCGCGTGATAGAAGAATAGAAACCTCCTATACCACGGCCAGTTTAGTTGTGCTTCCGGGCGATCTGTTTGCCGGTTTTTACTTGTTTTTCTTGCCTAGGGACATTGCGTAAGGTATGCCCGAATTCATCAGATCGACAACGGCCCCGCATTGAGAAGATATCAAATCTTGAACAGTCGATGGCGAATGGGCTTGCGCATCATTCGCCGCCCGGTTCGGTACTCAAAAACGACCTGATTAAATCAGTAAGTTGGCCACCATCTTCGCCTTTAACAAAAACGGCGTCGAAGTGCTCAAGCGAGCCCATCACCAGTAGTTCATCCAGGCTGTGCCCGGTTGTAGCGATGATGCCGGCGTCCGCGGTTGTCGGCATGCCTCTCAGCACCGACGCCACGGCGAATCCATCGTGTTCGTTCAACTCGATATCGAGGACGAAAACATGCGGCGTCCATCCCCGCAGAAGTTCAACAGCCTCTATGCCGGACGTTACGGCGCGAACTTCGAATCCGTCGAGCCGCAGCAAGGCCGACATCGCTTCGCGGGAGCCCGGTGAGTCATCGACAACAAGCATACGCGGAACTGCATCCGTCACGGATACGGTTCGTTCGCGCAGACGGTAAGAGCGGTGCAACGCTTTTGCACCGGTGTTGAGCGTACGTAATTCTCCACTTCTGGATGCTTCCATTGTCGGCAACCGAGGAAAGGTTTCCGTGCCTTCAACGAGTTCGGACACCGATGCTATCCGATTTCCTGTCTACGTGGATGGAAGACGCCTGGATGGCCCTCAACCCGCAAGATCCGAAGGCGCGTTCCGTTGCTGTTCCATAAGGTACGAAACATGCTGTGGCTTGAGCCTTGCCCGCTTCTGGCAAGCTATCAGGCGGATGCTGACCCTGCCTCGTTTCCACGTACAGCAGATCATGCTGCGATCAACGAGGCCTCGTAGTCGACAGGGGTAAGAAATCCTATCGAGGTGTGCAGACGCTCTCGATTGTAGTAGCCCTCGATCCAGTCGACGATATCCAGACGAGCCTGCGCCCGAGTTTCGTAGTGGACCTCATAGATTCTCTCGACTTTCAGGGTCTTGAAGAAGCTTTCCATAGGGGCGTTGTCCCACGCGTTTGCACGACGGCTCATAGAGATCGTTGCCTTGAATCCAGCAGCCAGCTTTTGGTATGCCCGGCTTGCATACTGGGCTCCTCTGTCGGAATGTAACAGCAGCCCCGGCGCCGATTTGCGTTGCCAGCACGCGCTGCGCAGTGCCTGGCAAACAAGCTCGGCGTCAATGCGTTCGGACATTGACCAGCCCACTACGCGTCGGCTCGCCAGATCGAGTATTGCTGCGAGATACAGCCAGCCTTCGCCGGTCCTGACAAACGTGATGTCGCTAACCCAGGCACGATCAGGCTGCCAGCCGTTGAAACGACGATCGAGCAGGTTCGGCGCTACAGGCAGGCTGTGCGCCGAGTCCGTCGTGACCCGATAGGCACGCCTGTAAACTGGGCGCAAGTCCTGACGTCGCAAGCTACGTCGCACACGCTCTTCGCTCGCCGCACGACCTTGGGCTCGCAATTGACGCACGATGCGGGAGCGGCCATATGTGCCACGATGTTTGCGGTGGATCGCCGCGACTTCCACATCCAAAGCCGCATTCGCTTGCGCCCTCGCGCTGGGCGGACGAACGCGCCACTGGCAATATCCGCTGCGTGAGACGCCCAGAATCTGGCATAGCCGCGTGATGCTGTACTGGTCGCGGTGATCGTCGATCCAGGCGTACTTCACCGCGACCCCTTCGCGAAGTACGCCGTCGCTTTTGAGAGAATTTCAATGTCCAGTTTCGCGCTGGCGAGTTCCTTGCGCAGCCGGCTGTTCTCTGCCTCCAGCTCGCTGATCGGGCGCGTAACACGTGCAGCGCTCACATCACGACCACTCGTCTCGATGCCGCCTTCGGAACTGCGGCTGCGCCGACTCCAATTCCCTAACGTCGCCACTGGCACCCCGAGCCTGCGCGCCGCTTCATGCTGCCCGGCTGTTTCGGCAAGCCTGATGGCCTCAACCTTGAACTCGTTCGTGTATTGCCTTTTCGGCACTGACTTCTCTGACATGCAATCCTCCGTACAAACAGGAAATTAACAAAATTCCTGCTGTACGTGAAATCGAGGCATGGTCACACCGGATCTGGTGTGTAAGACGGACGGAAAAGCTGTTTCAACTGGCGCATTCAATGATCGACTAATCGACGAATGGTCGATTGAGTTTTCGGCAACGGTCGTGCAAATTCCGCCGCTACGACGCGTAGCATTTCCCAGAGCTTTGCCGCGCGCATGATCGTTGACGACCTGTCGTATTGTCCATTACGGACAGAAACGGATGTAGACAAAACTTATCTGTCAACGGAACATGACTTGTTCCAATCCAGTTGCCTGATGCTATCGCTGTCGGGCGCTCGCCCATCGGAAGGCTCCTCTGCCTGTGCGTTTCGTGCGCGAGTGTAGCGGCAGAAGTCGCCGATGACGGGGTCAAGGATCGACGGAGAACGAAGCGTTGTGCCTCGGTAATTATTCCGTGACGATTTGAAGGCGTTTAATTGTGACGAGGTCTTACCCGACGCTGCTGGGGGCAGTGACGAGTCAGATTGCGTTTTCCCATTTGGCACCAACGCTCGTCAATAATTTCAGGATTTCGATATTTGTAAAATATAATATTTAGATCTTTCGAGTGGAGCGATGAAAGTCAGAAGCGAAAACATACGGTATCGAAATTCCCAGAAGCGCGCCAAAAATTTTGGTTAAAATACCATAGTCAAACCCTGATGTATGAATCAAAATTTCGCTGATATTTATAAAGGACCATAAAGACATATCGGAGTACCCGCAACAGAAGATTTCTTCATTTAGCAAAACTGATACCCGATCACACGCAAAGAGGGGAATCTTTCGGCGCTACGAAGAACTTGGGAAGGGGTTGCCACACGAGCCTGAAGAATAAAATCAAACTATCTCGACCACCTTTCGCAGCGCATGTGCGCCTTTGCGCGCTGTTGGACAAACGGGAGCATCGATGTGCGGGCACACTTTGGGTGTTCCGGCGTCGCGCTGGTACGTCTATGCAATCGCCCGGTTGTGCACCTGGACCTCTTCCGGTTCGGCGATGTCGCAGGGACTTGCCAACGTTATCTTTGGCTTGAGCCGTCATACGCCAACTCACCACTATCATCTGGTGACGGTGCCCGAGAAGCGCGGCGGCGATAGGGATCTCGTGCGCTTACGACGCCTATCGCTAACTAACAACCTCGTGAAGGGAGTCGCGGGAAGGGCGCCGCGCACTCCCTGCTGTGCTGTGCCGAACGAGCGGCGCAAGTCTGTCGCTGTTACACCGGCTGGATGTTCGAAGCCTGCCTGCCCTTTGGTCCTTGTTTCACATCAAAAGTGACTTTCTGTCCTTCCTGAAGCGATTTGAATCCACTTCCTTGCACTTCAGAGAAGTGGGCGAAGAGGTCCTCGCCACCATCGTCCGGGGTAATAAAACCAAAACCCTTCGCGTCATTGAACCATTTTACAGTCCCTGTTGCCATTCTCTCAAAGCTCCTGAAGTTAGGGGGTGCCTGGCGCGCTTCTCGCCAATGCCAATAAATGCTACATCGAAGAATCTATCGAAAACGCGTGTCATAGGCAACCTTTGGGCCTCGAACGCTCGGGCACGCCTGCACGTCGATTGCGCGAGAACACAGTAGACGTCGGGACAGCTGGCTCGATTTCAGGTTCTCTCGCCCAGGCGTCCAGATGCTCTCCCATGTGAGCCTTTTAAGTCTCGACGAACAGTTGGAGTCGCCTCCGGGAACTGGCGCGACGCGTATCGACCCGATAGGGGCGTTCGCCTTGAACGTTGCGCATCAACTGCTTCCTCCACAACGGACGGTGGCGGTGGGCCACGCTTGCTGCCGGAACGAATACGCGTCTCGCGGTGTGTCTGCGCGTTGGGTCATGCCGATTGGGCGCGATTTCGCTCAAGGTTGATTTATGCCCAGCCCAGGAGTGATGCCACGTTGTGCTGTTTGCCGATGACTTATTTATGAATCGCCGCCCGCAGTTGCCGGACGTCGCGATCAGAAAGCGGCGTCGCGTGGTTCCCCCACGTATTCCGGATGAAACTCACCACTTCAGCCATCTCAGTCGTGGTGAGTTGACCGGCGAACGCGGGCATCTTCTGCGTTTGTGCATTGTCGTTCATTTTCGGACTTTCGCTGCCTTCCACCACGATCCGGATGACCGAGGTCGGATCGCTGGATATCACGAGCGGGTTGCCCGCGAGCGCCGGCGCTTTATCGGGCTGGCCTGTCCCGTCCGCACGATGACAGCGCGCGCAATACGACAGATAGATCCCCGCGCCTGGACGCTCCAGTTCAGCGCTCTCCACCGCCCGTGCAGTTAACATCCGTGCGTCCAGGTTGTTGTCGAAGGTGCCGCTCACGTCCCGCGGGGGCAGCGACTTCAGAAACACCGCGATCGCATGCAGGTCGTCATCGCCCAGATACTGCGTGCTGTCGCCCACCACTGGTGCCATCGCCCCGAAGGCAGTCGCCCGCGCGCCGTGCCCGTCGCGCAAAAACGCCGCGATGTCATCTTGTGACCAGCGACCCAGGCCGCTGCCGGGATCGCTGGTCAGGTTCGGCGCGAACCAGTTGTCGTTGAGACCGCCGCTCAGGTAATGAGCGCTTTCGAACTTGTAACCCAACTCGTTGTAAGCAGGTCCGCGCGGCGTATGGCATGCGCCGCAATGTCCGAGCCCCTCGACCAGATACGCGCCGCGATTCCACTCGGCACTGTGGTGCGGATCGGGCACATACCGCTCGTCATTGCCGAAGAGACGGCTCCAGAAAAACATCGCCCAGCGCTGGTTGAATGGAAACGGCAACCGTGTCTCGGGCGTGCGGTTTCTCGACGGTTTCACCCCATGCATAAAGTACGCGTACAGCGCGGTCAGGTCGCCGTCGTTCAGCTTCGCGAACGACGGATACGGCATTGCCGGGTAAAGCCGCGTGCCGTCCGGCCTCTTACCCGAACGCAGCACATCAGCGAACTGGCGCAGCGAATAGCTACCTATGCCGAAGGTGCGATCAGGTGTGATGTTGCCCGCGTAAATCGGGCCGAACGGCGAATTGACCGGCATGCCGCCTGCAAAGGGCGTGTGGTCGGCAGCATCGTGACACGCGGCGCAATCGCCTGCTTTCGCGAGATACTCACCACGCGCGATTAACGAGGGAGCGCTCGCGAGTGCCGAATCAGCATGGACGCCGGTGGGAATTTCCGAGCCGCTTTCTCTCTGGCAACCGGACAGCAGTCCGGCTGCACAGACCATGAGAAGCAACGGGAGCGCGAACGGCGGCTTTATTTTTTTCATCGCGTCAGTACCATTTGCCGCACGGTCCGACCAGCCAGGGCGCGACCCACACGAAAATGACGCCGACCAGGAATCCCGTGCCGACCATCGCGCTGCATAGCGCGATGAAGCGTACCCGGCTCAAATCGTCGCCGCGCAGCTGCCTCGGCGTGCGTAGTGCTTCGTGACGATGCGCGGACGCCTGCGTGTGTGCGTCGGGCTCGTGCGCGATGCGTCTTGCCAGTATCAGTCCATACCAGGCCAAGCCCGCGCACGACGCGGCCAGCAGTAGCGCGACGACCGGGATCACGAAGATCCACGTGTCGAAGCCGCTCCATAGCGGCGCCGCACGCGGCGCACTGATGCCGTAGCAGGCGCTTGCCGACAGGGTTTCGGAAACGATCACCTGCAGCAGCCAGATCCCCGGGGAGCCGAACAACCCGGCGATTGCACAGGCAGCCAATAGCCTGCGCGGCGGGGACGCCGGCTGCGTCGTGGCAGGGCCCGATGCACGCATGGCTAGCGCCCCCTCAGGATGAATGGCGACAGATACAGCGTGGAAAAGATGAATAGCCACACCACGTCAACGAAATGCCAGTACAAACCGCCGATCGTGATCGGAGCGGTGCGTTTCGGGTCCAGATAACCGAGCGCGATCCATAGCGACATTACCGCCAGTACGATCAGTCCGACCACCACGTGCGCCATGTGAAAGCCGGTGATCGTGAAGTACAGCGAGCCATACAGATGTGCGGTCATCCCGTACGGATGATCTTTCCATTCCTTTACCTGGATCAGCAGAAATACGATGCCGAGCGCGATCGCCGTCAGCATCAAGGCAATCGAGCTGCGCTTGCGGCCTTTCCTGAGGACGCGCTCTGCGAGCCAGACGAACACGCTGCTGGCCAGGAGAAACGCGGTGTTGAGCGCACCGATGCCGACCTTGGGCATGCCTTCGGGTGGCCATGCGAGGCTCGTCTGCGACTCGGAATACAGGTACGTGAAGATCAGGTAGCCGAACAGACAGGCTTCGGTCGCGACCAACGTCAGTACACCCCACCAGCCACCCGAGTGCTCACCCGCGCTACCGACCGGCAACGTCGCGTCAAGGTCCTGCGTGGCGCGGTCGGCTCGCGCGCCTGGTGGCGGCGGTTCGCGCTGGGCGAGCGCACGTTGCGGCCACAGCCACGCGAGCATCGCCGTTCCACAGGCGATGCTCATGACCACGGCGAAACTCGCGCTGTGCAGCAGAAGCGCGACGAAGAACAGGGCGCTGAACACACCGAGAAGGAACGGTGCGTAGCTGTCCCCCGGCATCTTCAGGATCACGTCCGCGTTGCCGCCAAGTGGCGAGATGCCGAGTGTTTCGCGGCCGCAATGCAGCAGATAGCCGCGCGCGAGGCTTGAGCGTTCTGCGCCCTCGTCGAGCTCCATGCGGTTTTCCCACAACGGATGGCGCGAAGCAATCATCGGCAGCACCGCGAAGTTGTACGGCGGCGGCGGGGAGGGCACCGACCATTCAAGACTGGACGCGTCCCACGGGTTTGCACCGGCGCGTACGCCGCGTTTGGCCGAGACCAGTGCGTTGGCGATGAACATCAGCACGCCGATCCCGAACACGAAAGAGCCGATGGTGGTCAGCATGTTGCTCAGGTCCCAGCCCATCCCGTCGGGATAGGTATAGACGCGCCGGGGCATGCCGAGCAGTCCGGAGATGTGCATCGGAAAGAAGCCGAGATTGAAGCCGATCAGCACGACCCAGAAGGTCAGCTTGCCAAAGCGTTCGTTCATCAGCCGCCCAGTGAACTTCGGAAACCAGTAGGCGATGCCGCCCAGCACCGGGAACACATTGATGCCGAGCAGCACGTAATGCAGATGCGCAACCACGAAATACGTGTCGTTGAGTTGCCAGTCGAGTGGCACTGCGGCGGTCATCACGCCCGACACGCCGCCTATCACGAACATCAGCACGAAGCCAGCAAAGTAGAGGAACGGCGTCCTGAACACCGGACGGCCGAGCCAGATCGTCGCGATCCAGGCGAACACGGCGACCGCGCTCGGCACCGAAATCAGCATGCTGGCCGCGCCGAAAATTGCCAGCGCGAGCGGCGGCAGACCGGTCGCAAACATGTGATGTATCCACACCTCAAAGCCGACCAGCATCGTCGCCACGGTCGACACGGCAACCGCCGCGTACGCGACGAGCGGTCTGCGGCAGAAGGTGGGCAGCGCGTCCGACACAATGCCCATCGCCGGCAGCACCACCACGTAGACCCACGGATGCGCGAACATCCAGAAAAGATGTTGCCAAAGTAGCGGCCGGCCGTCGCTGGCGACGTCGAAGAAATGGGTACCGACATTGCGGTCCATCCACAGCAGGAAGAAAGCGAGGCTCACCGCCGGTACCGCGAACAGGTTCGCAAACGAAGCGGTCAGCGTGCCCCACACGATGATCGGCAAACGGTCGATCGACATACCGTCCGCCCGCATCCTGGACAGCGTGACGACGAAGTTTGCCGCGCCGACGGTCGTCGAGATGCCGAGCAGCACCATGCCAAGCGCGTACACGTCGATGTTCGGGCCGCGGTTGTAGTCGAGTGACGCCAGCGGTACGTAGTTGAACCACCCGGCGTTCGGTGCTTCGCCGAGCGGGAAGCTCGCATACAGAAACACGCCAGCGAACAGGAAGACCCAGTAGGACAGCGCATTCAGACGGGGAAACGCCATGTCGCGCGAGCCGAGCATCAGTGGCCACAGGTAGTTCGAAAAGCCGCTCAGCACGGGCAGCGCATACAGGAAAATCATCGTCACGCCGTGCATCGTGAACAGCTGGTTGTACTGATCCGGCGTGAGCAAAGTCTCGTTGGGCCGCGCGAGCTGCAGACGCATCACCAATGCCTCGATGCCACCGAGCAGCAGGAACACGAACGCGGTGACGATGTAGCGCAAGCCAATCTGCTTGTGATCGACCGTCGAAAGCCAGCCGCGCCATCCGGGTTCGGTCTCCCAGAGATCGTGCAGACGCCGTTCTTGCTCGGAACCCGGGGTCACTTCGCCGATCTCCGGCTCGCGGCGAAAGGCCACCTGTCTGATTGCGGCAAGGTCCTCGCTTCCTGTGGTGGACATGGTGGGTTCCATCAGTTGAGTGTCGCGAGGTAAGCGGCCAGGTCGCGACCGTCGGCCGGACTCAGCGCGATGTCGGGCATCAGCGCTTGCGGTTTGATTTCCTGCGCATGTGCGATCCAGTCCATCACGTTGTGTGGACTGTTCGGCAGCGCGCCCGCGGCGATCAGGCGGCGGCTAAGCAGATGCGTGAGGTCGGGCGCCTGCACGCCGGTCGCGTCGCTGCCGCGCACCGTGTGGCAGCCGGCGCAGCGGTCCAGGAAGACGCGCTCGCCGCGAATTGCATCGGTGCTCGTTGGCGCAGCTGCGGCGCGCGCCTGCGCGTCGAACCACATCTGGTAGTCCTGCTGGCTTTCGGCGATCACCTCGAACGCCATGTGCGCGTGCTGCGCGCCGCAGTATTGAGTGCACTGGCCGCGATAGACGCCTGGATGGTCTGCCTGAATCCACTGCCGGTTGATCTGGCCGGGAATGTTCTGCGTCTTGCCGGCCAGTGCCGGTACCCAGAACGCGTGAATTACGTCCGCGCTTTTCAGATTGACCTGCACCGGCTCCCCCACCGGGATGTGGATCTCGTTTGCGGTCGTGAAGTGTTGCGGACCGTTCGCGTCGTAATCGACCTTCCACCACCAGTCGTACGTGGTGACCGTGATCGTGAGCGTTGGTTCACGCGACGGCGAAGCCACCGACGCGAGCACCCACAGCATGTAGACCAGCGCGGCGAGCAGAAGCGCAGTCGAAATTAACGTGCCGATCAGCACTGCGCGGCCGCCACCACGCCCGGTGATCGCTTCGCCTCCTGCAGCGGCCTGTACTGCCGACGGGCGGCGGCGGAACACCGCGATCAGCAGCAGCGCCGCGATAACCACGCACACGCCGACGCACAACGCGGTCAGCGCCCAGCCCAAGATCAGCACGGGCCGCGACGCAGGACCGGCGCTGTGCAGGATGTATGCGAGAGGAGTGGACTGCAGGCTCACATGTCCCTCGCCGGGTTCACAGCTCGCAGTGAGCCGCGAGCGTCTTGATCCGGTCGGCGGTGCGCAGCGAGATCGCCTGGATCGTCAGCGAGGGGTTCGCGTCGTCCACGGTCGGAACCACCGAACCATCGCAGGTCCACCCGTTGCAGATGTCCCAGCTGCGGCAGTCGGCGTTGACGACGCTTGTGGCCGGATCGTCGCCCATGCGCGCGGTGCCGTTCAGGTGACAGGTGTCGTCGGTCTCGCGCCAGATGTCCTTGCCGCCCGCAGCCCCGAGCGCGCGTTCCATGAAGTCGAGCGAGTGATCGATCAGGCGCCGGTCGTTGTCGCACCACGAGTAGGTGACGCGTGCGACCGGCAGGCCGTACTGGTCTTTCTCGTCGGCGAGCGTCACGCGGTTCTTCTCGTGGGCCGCATCTCGCCAACGCCCTCCAAGGCCCCCTGACGGTTGTCGGCCCGCATCTCCGTGGAGAGACCCCCACGTGTGAAGGCACTCAATGATGAAATTGCCGGCAGTCTGTGCCATTGAGTTCTCCGTCGGTCGCCAGGTGAGGGCCGAGAACAGGCGCAAGCTGCATACCGATGTTTTTCATTTCGTAATGTCGAGCTGGGTGCCCAGTTTTGGGGCCTCCGTTCGTGAACATTCAGCCCGCGCGCCGGTCGCGGATGAAGCCCTCGCGCCGCTGTCGCACCCGGGCATCCTGTCGACGCGCGCCTGAAAATATTACGTCACATCGTGACATTTTGCATGACTCTCGCCGTGCCGTCGCGTCCAGCGAAAGTCACTTTGGCTCCCTCTGGTTCCTGCTCCCGGCCCCGGATATTTCTGGGCCTGGTGGCCGCAAGGCGGCATGTGTCTTGCGACATCTGCTGGCGACACAAGCCTGTGGAACCTGTCATGCCAGACATTGCTGTCATCACCGGAGCGAGCGCGGGCGTCGGCCGCGCCACCGCCGAAGAATTCGCGCGGCACGGTTACGATATCGCGCTGCTTGCACGCGACGCGGAACGGCTCGAACGTGCGGCGCGCGATATCACCGTGCGCTACGGCGTGCGGGCGGTCGCGCTTGTCACCGACGTGGCGTCGGCGGAGCAGGTCCATGCGGCCGCCGAAGCGGTCGAGCAACGGCTCGGACCAATCAACGTCTGGGTCAACGTTGCGATGGCGACGGTGTTTTCGCCGGTGTCCGCGCTTACCCCAGCCGAAGTGGAACGCGGCACGCAGGTTACCTATCTCGGACAGGTCTACGGGATGATGGCCGCCCTCGCGCGAATGCGGCCCCGGAATCGCGGCACGATTGTCAACGTCGGCTCGGCGCTCGCCTACCGCTCGGTGCCGTTGCAATCGGTCTACTGCGGCGCGAAATTCGCCATTCGCGGCTTTACCGACTCACTGCGTTCGGAAATCATCCACGATGCTCTGGACATCCATCTCACGATGGTCGACCTGCCAGCCGTCAACACGCCGCAGTTCGACTGGGCGCTGAACAAGACCGGCAGAAAGGCCCAACCTGTGGCGCCCATTTTTCAACCGGAGGTGGCCGCGCGGGCGATTTTCTTTGCTGCAACTCATCGGCGCCGCCAGGTATGGGTCGGCTTCCCGACGGTCAAGGCTATTCTCGCCAACCGCATTGCCCCCAGTCTGATCGATCGCTACCTGGCGCGCGCTGGATATAGTGGTCAGCTGACCGACGAAGCGGCTCCTGCCGACGCTCCGTCGAACCTGTTCCAGCCGGTGCCAGGCGACTACGGTTCGCATGGACGCTTCGACGCACACTCCCGCGCAGCCAGCTGGGAGATGTTCACCGACCGGCATCGAAACGCGTTCTGGGCAGCTGCCGGCATCGGATTGCTGGCGGGCGCCGCGCTGCTGATGCGAAAACTGCGCCCCTGATTCGACCCACACGACATTCCGGACTGAATCCGAACATGAGCCGCCCGCTTGAAGACTATGGCCTGATCGGCGATGGGCAGAGCGCCGCATTAGTGAGCAGCGATGCATCGATCGACTGGCTTTGCTGGCCACGCTTCGATGATGATGCATGTTTTGCTGCCTTGCTCGGCCGGAAAGAACACGGGTACTGGTCGATCATGCCGGTCGCGGAGCCGGGCGAACTCAATCGCCGCTATTGCGACGACACGCTTGTGCTTGAAACCGACTTTCACACGCAGGGCGGCGCAGCACGCGTCATCGATTTCATGCCGTTGCGCGTGTATTTTCCGTCGCTCGTCCGGATCGTGGTCGGACTGCGCGGCACTGTCGCGATGCGATCGACGCTGCGGCTGCGCTTCGACTATGGCTCGATGCCACCGTGGCTCAGCAGCGAAGCGGGCGGTGTCGTCGCGCGCGTGGGACCCGATCTCGTCGCGATACGTGCGCCGATGCAGCAAATCATTCGCGACGATGCGATCGAAGCGCAATTCGACATCGGTGCTGGCGAACGGCTCGCGTTCGTGATGAGTTACGGTCCGTCTCACCTGCCGCCACCCGAACCGGTCGATGCCGAAGCGGCCCTGAACGCGACCGTGCGGTTCTGGCGCGACTGGATCGGTCGCTTCGACGACAGCAGGACTGCGTGGCCGAATGAGGTGCGTCGTTCGCTGTTGACGCTCAAGGCGCTGTGCCACGGACCCAGCGGCGGACTGATCGCAGCGCCCGCCACCTCGCTTCCCGAGGTGCCAGGTGGCGACATGAACTGGGATTATCGCTATTGCTGGCTGCGGGATGCGAGTTTCGCGCTCGGCGCACTGCTCAGAGCGGGCTTTCACGAAGAAGCGCTTGGCTGGCGCGACTGGCTGCTGCGCGCGATTGCCGGTTCGCCCGAACACGCGCGGATCATGTATCGCGTCGACGGATCGCGGCACGTCGAGGAACGCGTCATCGGGTCGTTGCCGGGCTACCGGAGTGCGAAGCCGGTGCGGGTGGGCAATGCGGCATCGACCCAGCGTCAGATCGATGCGCTCGGCGAGGTCATCCAGTGCCTTGCGCTCGCGCGGCGCGGTGGCATTCCGCCGTCGCAGCGCGAAGCCGAAGTCGCGACGCGCATCGTCCTGCATCTCGAGAAGACCTGGCAGACCGAAGGGTCGGGAGTCTGGGAATCGCGCGGGGCGCCACGCCAATACACGTATTCGAAGGTGATGGTCTGGGCGGCGCTAAACAGCTTCATTGCCACCGTGGCCGACGCTGCCACGCTGGACGCGGCGACCTGTGCACGCCTGATGGCGCTGCGGAATGCAGTCCGGCAGGAGGTGTTATGTGACGGCTGGAGCGACGGCCTCGGTTCGTTCGTACAGACCTATGGTGGTCAGGCAATTGATGCGAGTCTGTTGCGACTGCCTGCGGTCGGGTTCATCGCCGCGACGGAACCCAGAATGGCGAGCACGATCGCCCGCGTCGAGCGGGAGCTTTCCGAAGGCGGTCTGATCCGCCGGCTCAAGGCGCCTGTCGATGGGCCTGCCGAAGGTAGCTTTCTCGCCTGCTCGTGCTGGCTCGCGGACTGTATGAGCATGCAGGGGCGTCACGACGAAGCGCACGCGCAGCTCGAGCGCGTGCTGGCGGTGCGCAACGACCTTGGATTGCTGGCAGAAGAATACAACGTGCCCGGCCGCCATCTTTCCGGCAACTTCCCGCAGGCGCTTTCGCATCTGGCTCTGGTCGACACTGCCTTGCGCCTCGCCGGGGCCGCGGTCGAAAAGCAAGGTGGCTGAACCAGATTCGACTGCAGCGATACCGGCAAGACTGGGGCTCGGGCTGTGCAGGCCGACGCTGCAAAAAAGGGTGGTTAAAGCCTTGCCGTGTCGGGTAGACATCGCGTGCAGGCGGCGCGACGTACAGGCAGTTGACGATGGCATAGCAATGGCGGCGACATATAAAGAGAGATGAACCCGACAATGACCTACGGTACCTTTCCGCCCTGGCTCCACGTCGTGTCGACTGCATCGATTGTGCTGGCGCTTGTCTGCGCCGCGATCATCGTAATCGACGAGGTCCGCTATCCACAAAAGATGTGGGTGATGAATGCCGTCTGGCCGCTCACCGCGCTGTTCGGCTCGCTATTATGGCTCGCCGCATATTACCTCTGGGGCCGCAATGTTCCAGACAGCGAAGTGGCGAACGTTGAGCAGCCTTTCGCCGCCGCGGTGATGAAGGGAACAAGCCATTGCGGTGCCGGTTGTGCACTTGCCGATATCGTCGTCGAGTGGGCTGCCTTCGTCTTCCCGGCAATCGCCGTCTGGTTCGGGTGGCACGGCTTTTTTGCGGAAAAGACCTTCGCCGTCTGGATTCCGGATTTCCTTGTCGCTTTCCTTTTCGGCATCCTGTTCCAGTACGGCAGCATCAAGCCGATGCGTGATCTGTCGCCACTCCAGGCGCTGCGCGCTGCGATCAAGGCCGATATCGCATCGATTACGGCATGGCAGCTTGGCATGTACGGACTGATGGCCGCGATCCAGTTTCTCTGGTTCAGGCGTGTGTACGGCGGGATTGCCAGCGTGGCCAGTCCGGAATTCTGGTTTGCGATGCAGATTGCGATGATGGCCGGGTTTGCAACCAGCTATCCGGTGAACTGGTGGCTGGTACGTCTCGGAGTCAAAGAGGAAATGTGAGCAACCGGTCACCAATGGTGCCGCGCAACCCGGCGTGGTGCGAGGAGATACACGTCATGTGCGCACGGGTAAAGCAGACGTAAGGACGCGTGACGACGCCCGAGGTACAGGGTACCGCCTTTGACCGCCGGTAGCGCGTCCGCTCTCCGGAGCGCGCCTGTTCCTGGCATGAGTGCCGTCTACGGCGGAATGCACGTCCCGCCCGCGCGGTGTGAATGACAGCCGCAGCGTCTCGAGGGTGTCCGGTTCGTCACCCATCGACAATGGCCGGCCATATTTCGCCGCCCTCGGGTTCCGACTGGCACTCAGACTTCCATCCGCGTTCATGCTGCGTTGCGCTGATAGAATGGAACGTCACGCAAAGCGGCCTGCGCGGTAGGGGAGAAGAACTCCACCCGACGGCGGATGGTGTTCCGCGCTCCGTTTGCGACACGAGGCACCAGACCGATGAGCATTCCAGAACCTAAGAACGTGCAAGGCGATGCGCTCGACTGGACCCGACGGTGGGTCCAGTCGAGCGCGGACTATTCCATGTTCCGGATGACTCCCGACGGCATGGTGGCCAGCTGGAACGAGGGTGGCGTCCGTATCGAGGGTTACCAGCCTGAAGAGATCCTCGGTCAGCATTTTTCCGTTTTGTATACCGATGACGACTGCCGTGACTGTATCCCCGATTCGGTGCTGGATACTGTCCGTCAGTCCGGACGCCATGACTGGCAGGGGTGGCGCCGCAGGAAAGATGGCACCACCTTCTGGGCGAGCGTGCTTACCAGCGCATTGGGCGACGATGGCGGCCGATTCGAAGGTGCGGTTCAGGTGGTGCGCGACGTAAGCGAGAACCGGCGGGCGCATGAAGCCGCGCTCGAGAGCGAGCAACGTTTCCGGCTGCTCGTGCAGGGAGTGACGGACTATGCAATCTTCATGCTCTCGCCCGAGGGGTTCGTGACGAACTGGAACAGCGGTGCCCGGCGAATCAAGGGTTACACCGCGGACGAGATCATCGGCTCGCATTTCTCACGGTTTTATACGCCGGAGGATGCCGCCACGGGCCTGCCGCAGCGCGGTCTGGACATTGCGGCCCGCGAAGGCCGGTTTGAAGCGGAGGGCCGTCGGGTGCGTCGGGACGGGACAACCTTCTGGGCGCACGTCATACTCGACGCAATTCACGACGACGATGGAAAGCTGGTCGGGTTCGCGAAAATTACACGTGACATAACCGAACGGCGCGAGGCGGCTGAGCTTCTGGAAAAGACGCAGGCAGCATTGTTCCAGGCGCAGAAAATGGAGGCGATCGGCAAGCTGACGGGAGGTGTGGCGCATGACTTCAACAACGTCCTGCAGGTGTTACGAGGTAATCTCGAACTGCTCGAAAACAGGCATCACCGTGACGCCTGGAGCAGCGAGCGACTTGCGCATGCCATCGATGCTGTCGAGCGGGGCGCGAGACTGGCGTCCCAGTTGCTCGCCTTTGGCCGGCGGCAGGCGTTGCGTCCAGTTGTAGTCAACCTGGCTGCCATGGTGCGAGAGATTGATAACATGCTGGCCCGCGCGCTTGGTGAGACGATCAATGTCGAGACAGTTGTGGCCGCCGGCCTGTGGAACACACTGGTCGATCTTCACCAGCTTGAGAACGTACTGCTGAACCTGGCAATCAACGCGCGAGACGCGATGCCTGAGGGCGGGCGCCTTACCATTGATCTGGCCAACGCGGTGCTGGACGATCGCTACGTGCGTCCTTTCCCGGATGTGCCGGCGGGACAGTACGTGATGCTGGGGGTGACCGACACCGGAACCGGCATGCCAGCCGATGTCGTCGAGCGCGCCTTTGACCCGTTCTTTACCACCAAACCGGAAGGGCAGGGCACAGGCCTCGGGCTCAGTATGGCGTACGGATTCGTCAAACAGAGCGGCGGACACATCCGGATCTATAGTGAAGTGGGACACGGCACGACCATCCGGATCTATCTGCCAAGGTCGATGGAGGCCGCAGTTGATCCACAGGCGAGACCTCATCACGTAATGAGAGGAGGTAAGGAAACCATTCTGGTCGTCGAGGATGATACAAGGGTTCAGTCCACTGTCGTCGACATGCTCACGGGACTGGGCTACTCGGTGCTCAAGGCTGACGACGCGGAGCAGGCGCTCGCCGTCATCCGGAGCGGCGTTCACGTTGATGTGCTATTCACCGACGTCGTGATGCCGGGTACCTTGCGAAGCCCGGACATGGCCCGCCAGGCCGCCACTTTGCTACCGCATCTGAAGGTACTGTTCACATCAGGTTACACCCAGAATGCAATCGTTCATGGGGGGCGCCTGGACCCAGGCGTCGAACTTCTGGGAAAACCGTATAGCCGGGAAGAACTTGCGCACAAGCTGCGCCATATTCTCGGCACGCCGGGAGAGGCCATCCACGCGGTCCCGGATAGTACGGCTACCGCGCGAGCCACTACCGCCGAGCTGTCTGCGGGGCCGTTGCGTGTCCTTGTCGTCGAAGATGATGCTGCTTCTCTGGAAGCCGTCAGCGAGATTCTTCAGATGCTCGGTCATCAAGCACAAAGGGCGCTGGATGCTGCGGAGGCGATGGAAAATCTCAAGGCTGGCCGATTTGATGTCCTGCTGACTGATCTGAATCTTCCTGGCCTGTCGGGCATCGAATTGGCACGACACGCTCGTGCGTTTCAGCCCGACCTGTATATTGTATTTGCGTCGGGAGAGACATTGGAAGAGGGCGTGGTGGAAGGGTTTCCTCACGGAATGCTGCGCAAACCTTACACCGTCAACGAGCTCGAAAGCGCGCTGCGGACAGCGCATTGCGGATCATAGGTGGACAACGATAGCCAGCCATGCAAGAACCTGCGCGACTTGCATTCTCGCTTGCGAAACCCACGGTATTTCGTCGGCAAGCACCCAACTACCCGTGTCTTGTCCGGATGCAAGTGCGTGCGCACGCCAGCGATTCTGTCGGATCCGTGCCCACATGTTCGCCACGCGTGGGCGAGGCAGGTATTCCGGCGGCAAGTTCGAACTTCCGCAGGGTCAACTCGCCCGCCCGCGTGTGCTCTCCCTTATCACTACATATCGCCCTTCGTTGCCTTGGGCGAGAGCGAAGGCCGCCGAGCCAAGGTAAGTGACGACCGCCCGTAACGCCATAGACGTCACCAGTGACAAAGCTCGATTCCTGTGACGCTAGAAGCACGTATATCGGTGCAACGCATGCAGAATTGGACGACGGGGTCCCAGAGTTAGTGAGCAGGCAAGGCACCTCCGCCACCTCGTCGCTGCGCCATGTCGGTCGCAACAACCTTAGCGTATCGCAGCGCTTCCGCTTCGGATGCGAACTCGATGTCGATCGACGTTCGCAGTTCGGCTATTGCCCGTCCAGTGTGGTCGACGTGCAGGATATCCATGGTCCAGCCACCCCTTGCAGTTAGCACAAGGGTGACGCGGAACTCGTGCTCGTTCACGAAGATTGCGTCGCCGTTCATAATTGCTCCTGGTTTCGACAAGGTTCCATAGGCATGTTGAAGCCTAACCGTTGGATCGGCAGGCTCGCAGAGCGTGCGGGATTAGCTCGGCACGTGACGGAATTCCTGATGGCCCGCCTGCGCTTTGCCTCCAAAAAGCGCGTTTTCTGCCCGGATTTTAGTCCAATCCACCGCCTGCAGGCGCCAGTGCCAGGTTGTCCTCGGCTGAGAAGGATTGCTCATGAACGCAACGCCATCAGCATCGCTGATTTCGCCACGGCGGCTAATCTGCAGTCCGTTCAAAATACAAAGTGTTTCGTGCTCCGAGGAGCCGGTCAGGACGATTCGCCCTCCGAACGTGTCCAGCTCGCCCCATTCCGGCAGGTCGACGCCGGAATGCGCTTCGCGAGACCATTGCAGTTTATCCATGTCGAGACACAATAAGGCATAGTCATGGTTGACAGTCGGATCGGGACCATTGATCAAGATCGTCAAACGCATGATTTGAAAAATAGATGCCTGGGACAGACTAGTTTAGGACAAACCGCCGGCCATCCCCAAGCATGGGAACCACTGATTTGTCAAAAGATTCGCCTCAGAGGCGGCGATTGTCCGCCACCAGGGCGCGTTCAGATCAGCCGTTCTTGAAAGCAAACATGCTGGGCTGGGAGATCGCCGTTGCAAATACACCGCGTATAGTTCCGTCCCTGTATCGGCGTCCTTGCGAGGCGTGGTTTTTCAGCGGGGTCGCCGGTTGATCTGTCGGGCGGACTGCTTTTTTCGCTAGACCTTAGACAGCGCCGAAAGCATCGTCGAGCGTTTTGAACAGCTGTTGTGATGCCGCCTCCCGCTGCGTGACATCAAGTAATCCCAGACCCACGAGACAATCGACGTAATGCAGGCATTCGCGCTCGGCATGCTGGGCGTTGCGAGGGACGTCGTCCTTGAAACGTTCGTAGGCAATTCGCATGGGTTCACCGTCCGTGACGGTGCCCGATTCCCGTAGAAACGTTGTGACGCGGCGATAAGCGTTCAGATTGCCGACGTAAAAACCTATACGACGCGAAACGTCAAGCAGATGGTTCCAAGCTTCTGAGTGTAGTGCCTTCAGCAGCGAACCCTCAGGCTTGCCTTTTGAACGCAGGATCAGTTCGTTGGCCTCTGCTTTCGCGTGCATGGTCTGAAGGTCCGTCAACATAAGAAACCCTGTCGCGTTTGCCGCCACGATATCTTCGATGCGCCAGCCATTGGCCGGGTCGCGATTGAAGATCCTGGTGAGTGCGACTTCCGCGCCGGCCATGAAAAAAGCGTGCAGGTGCGCCTGCAACGCGTCGGGGATGGTTTTGCCGGCTCGTGCCTGCATTTCACCGGCGAGTGCTTCAAAAGCTTTTGTGAGGTCGGTTTGGCGGTCGTCGTCCATTTCATCTCCGGAAACTGCGGATAACTGCAGGCGCCATCAAGAGTCGTCAACTGAACGTTCTGCGCGGGGAAAGGCGCATTGGCCTGTGTCTCCGCGGGGCGGTTGGGCGACCCTGTTATGGCTGAAGGTAGCAAGGCCAGTTCGAGCCTCGAAAGCAAATTTGAAACGTGCGGTGGCACCAGGCTCCAGAACGGGCGTGTGTACGCCAAACGGTCTTCAAGGAAAAGCGTTTGAGCGTTTAGCCTTCCTCCGGCACCGCGCGAGAAAATCAAAAAGTCATATTCGGTTCTGGGGGCAATCCCGCCAGTTGCCACGCCGAGACATGCCATGGTGGAGGCAATGGCGTATTGTCCCATCGCGCAGCGCACTGTGGGCACACAAACGGCGTCACTCCCGATGCAACCGTTCTGTCGGAACTGTCTGTCACGAGGTGAGTTACGTCGTACAGGGGGTTAAGGAACAGACGCACACAGGACTGGCATAAAGCCCTTACGATTTTTTTCACGGTCGCCCTTTAAAAACTTTTTCTTTGGCATGTGCTTAAAAGGAGATTGAGCTTCTGGATCAGTGGCCTCGCCTGCATTATCCGCTAGAAGAAAGTATCCAGGGTCAGATATTTTCGGGATGCTTGTAAGAACCCTTCCCGTTCCATGCGACGCATCGGACGGTTATGCGCGCCATTGACCACGCCTGAAGGGCGATCTCACGTGGGACACCGCAGAGTAGCAATGGTGGTCGCTGCCGGCCCGCAACGCCGGCAACGCAAGCAGACCCATCAGGTCCCGTAGTGCGCTCTCGGCACTTTCGCCGTTCTGGTTATCGTATCGGTCTTTTTTCATCGGCATGGGCACCGGAGCTTCACGGCGCGCATCAAGCACTCAAACTTCCGAACGTTCCTTGCGCGCCTGAAGTTCCTGGATCATTTCCGACGGCGGAATGAAAAACGGATTCTCCTGCACAATGCCATTGATGAGTGTGAGCGGATGGGTGCGCAGCACGTCCATCAACATGGCACCCGACAGCTTGGCCATGTCGTAGACGCAAACGGAGTGCTGGCGATTGCGCTCGATAATCTCGTTGACTTTCGCCTCGTACATGACGAGTTCCGGCGCGCCCGGCGTATCGCCGAATGCCCAGTCCATGTTGCCCATGATGCGAAGCTGGGAATACCCTTTCTCGAGCCCGGCAGCCGACAGCCCGTCCACCAGCGCGAGCGTCCGGTCCTTGTCGAACCGGCCCTCTTCGTCCAGATAGGCTTGCGGCCACGTTAGGACTTCGAACTGTCCGCACGCTTCGCACTGGTGCGATCGTTACCCGCTTTGGGGCATCGGCTGCTGCGCGCACGTACACAGGTAACGCCTCGGCGCCTGCTTTTCTGATGCATCTCGGACGGCGGCCCGGAGGTATGGACGGCGGATCTGCGTAGTCTATTCGCAAACTCGCGGGCGGTCATGCAGGTGAAATGCCGGGCAGGGGGGCCGCACTGTCCGGGGCGACATGCTGCAGACGGATGCCGAAGATTTTTGGTTGATGCCGTTCGATTCGGTTGCACGATCGCCGCGGTGGCCAGCGATCGGGCATTCTGGACGCTGGACTTTGGACGACGTCGCCGCATCGGAGTTTTTGCAGCGATGCCGCGCACACTTTGTCGCGCAGCCAGCATCATGTGGACGGCTCTCTTGGCATCATCACGGTGGCGTTGCTCATGCGCACGGCGCTAGTGTGAGGGAGAGCGTCAAACAGAATGATCCGCATGCTCGCGCAGCTCCAATTCAAAGAACGCCCGGCGCGCTGCAGGGAAAGCGAATACATGCGTACCGCGGCATGCGTGGCATCGCCGACAATAAGCGACCTGATTTCGCGGAGCGCGAATATGGCGACGACGCCAACTCCGATACAGCCGAGCGCACCGAAGCTGGGCCAGCCTTTCAGTCGCCGCGCTTGTTCCCGTGAGCGACAGCAGCACTTAGGCAAGCGCTGCGGCATTTTCGCCAATCGAAAACATGACCTCGATTTCACACGATGCCCGGAACCAGCGCGCCACGCATCCCGCGCTCCGCTCGGTGTGCGCGCCTCAATACCCCACCAGCGAACGACGTAAAGACGTACGTTCCAAAACGTGTGAGATTAGGCGGCCGAGGTAACGCAGTTCTCTTCGACCCAACTCGTTGCCCGCTCGTGCACGAAAGTTAGCGCCTCATTTTCGTCAACGAAATTTTCGTCACAGCGTAGATCATGGACATCGTCCTCGAATGACCCATCAGCCGCAGGCGTGAAAATACGCGCGTTCGCCACGATGCGACCGTCTTCGATGCTTGCACTGGTGCTGATCCAGCATGACTGAAAAAGGAAGCGCATATCAACCTCCGGACAGATTCTGCCGGCCGTTGCGCAAATCATGTGCCAAATAAAAAATCGAACCGCGCATCACGCAGTCATTTCACCTTCTTGATCAAATCCTCTCGCGATTTTCGTTTTTTAACGAGTACCGAAATTTTGCTCGCGTCCATATGGCTCGATTTTTGTACGTGCCACAGCCGTGGCCGGGCGCATAAATAGAGGATAACCCTGGACAACCTGCGGCATCGACACAGGCACGCGTGCTGCGGGATTTGCGTCACGATCGTCACTCTGACGAATCGCCTCTCGTTCTCAGGAGTTCAGCATGAAAGCCTTGGTATATGAAGGGCCACGCAAGGTCGTGGTGAAAGAGATGCCGGACGCGAAAATCGAACGCCCGACCGACGTGCTCGTGAGGATCACGACGACCAATATCTGCGGCTCGGATCTGCATATGTACGAAGGCCGCACGAACATGGAAACGGGACGGATACTCGGTCACGAAAATCTGGGCGTGGTGATGGAAGTGGGCGGCGGTGTGGAGCGCATTAAAGTGGGCGACCGCGTGTGCCTGCCGTTCAATATCGGCTGCGGCTTCTGCAAGAATTGCGAACGCGGGCTAACCGGTTTCTGTCTCACCGCGAATCCCGGCATGGCGGGCGCGGCGTATGGCTTTGCGGGCATGGGGCCGTATAGCGGTGGCCAGGCGGAATATCTGCGCGTGCCGTTCGGCGACTTCAATTGCCTCGTGCTGCCGCCCGACGCCGAAGAGAAAGAAAACGACTATGTGATGCTGTCCGACATCTTCCCGACCGGCTATCACGCAACGGTGCTCGCGGGCGTCGAACCGGGCGACAGTGTGGCGATCTATGGCGCGGGGCCGGTGGGTTTGATGGCGGCCATGTCGGCGTCGATCAAGGGCGCAAGCAAGGTGATGGTGGTCGACAGCCATCCCGATCGCCTTGCGTTGGCGGAAAAGCTGGGCGCGATTCCGATCGACGATAGCGACGGCTCGTCGGCGGAACAGATACTCGAAATGACCGGCGGCGAGGGCGCGGATCGCGGCTGCGAATGCGTCGGCTATCAGTGCAGTTGCAAGGGCCACGAAGTACCGAATGCGACGATGAACAATCTCATTAAGGCCGTGCGTCCGACGGGCGGCATTGGCGTGGTGGGTGTATTCGTCGCCGAAGACCCGAAGGCTGACGACAAGCTCGCGAAGGAGGGCAGGCTCGCGCTCGACTTCGGGCAGTTGTGGATGAAGGGCCAGCATATCGCCACGGGGCAGGCCAACGTCAAGGCGTATAACCGCAAGCTGCGCGATTTGATTGCAGCGGGAAAGGCGAAGCCTTCGCAGATCATTTCGCATGAACTGCCGCTGGAAAAGGCACCGGAAGGCTATGAGCACTTCGACAAGCGCGACGACGGTTGGACCAAGGTTGTGCTGAAGGCGGCTGCCTGAGCGTGTACCCGAGCTTGTACCGCGCTCGTACCTGAGCGCGTGATCGGCCGCCGCGTGCCACGCGCGGCGGCCTTTCCTGCGCGTCTATCTCGCGTTGGCGATTCGCGCATTCACCTTGACCGGCGGCGCGTTGTCGTCGAACGGCGGTTGCGGAACGAAGGTGTCGATCACGTCGCGTTCGAACACGAGACAGCAGGTCGAGCCGCCATATTGAAAGAAGCCCAGTTCGTCGCCCTTACCGACGTGCTGGCCGGGCAACGCGTCGATCACGCACGACGACACATCGGCCATGCCCACGAAAACACAGCCGACTTTGCCGATGGAACGATCGTCGCAATCGATCACGATCACCGCTCGCGCAGCGACGGCGGTGATATAGCCTTGCGAGTCGTTGAGGCCGCCGGGGTCTTCGCCCTCCGTATCGGCATCCGAATAGTAAGTTCCGTCGACGGCGTAGGCGTGGGTGATCACGCCGCTCACGGGCGCATGCCAGCGGTGGTAATTGAACGCGCTAAGAAAAGCCTGATAGATCGAGCCGCCCGCAAATCCGTTTGCGACATCGGCGTGACGCCTCGTGAAGATATCCAGCAGCGAATACGGCTGCGACTTGATCCAGAAAGTGTCGTTCAATTGCACGTCGCGCTGAAGGTTATACGGCGCAGCCTCGCACGCACTCACGATTACCTTGTGATCGCCGGGATCGTCTACTGGCCGTTGCCCGTTACGAAAGCGGCGTGTGAAAAAATCGTTCCACGAGGTGAATCCCCAGTACGGTTTATCCGGATCGCAGACGAACTGCGATAGACCGATACGCTTATCAGCTTCGGAAGAAAACCAGCCGTCGGGCGACGAGGTAGTCAGATGCTCGCGCGAATGCGGTCCGCTCAGAAAGCCGCACCAGCAGTTCAACACCTGTTTGATATGCGCATTGAGCGCCGGATCGCGGAACAGCGCATAGCCTGAAGGCATGCACATCGGCCAGTCGAGCACGGCATTCAATGGGCAATGAATCAGGCTGGTTTCGCTAAAGGGCGGCGCATAGGTCATGCAGTAATCGACGATCGACATCAATTCGTCAATGGTCGAATAACCGAGCACATAGCCCGCGTCCCGCGCCTGCATGATGGCTCGCGTCAAGTCCATCCTGAGCACCGGATCGCCCTTCACCAATGCGGCCAGTTCTTGCACGGCCGCGTTGCGAAGCGTGCCGTTTGCCTGTTCACGCGCATGCGCCGCCATCTCGAGACGATACTGCGCCATATGGGCTTCGTTGCGCGGCAGCCATTCGCCGAATCGGCGGCGTTCGGTGCGATTGGGTTGGGCGTCGCTCATGCGGCTTCCTTGCGGTGTTTGTTTGCCTGCCTATCACTTCGCGCGCACGGCTTCCAGCGCTGCGTCCGGCGCTTCGTGTCCGCGTCGAAGCTGCGTGACGCAAGCCGCCACCGCTTTCGCCACGTTGACAACTTCGCGTTGCATGTCGTCGTCGTTATCGAGCGTTGTATGGCTCGTGGCGTAGGGCTCGTAGTAGCCGATAAAGCGATCAAGACGCGACTTCGCGCCAGATTCGATCAAGCCCATCCAGTCCAGCCAGTCGCTGAGGGCGCGGCGCGATCCTTCGATGCCCGCAACGTCGCCATGAACGATCAGGCCGTAGGCGCGACCCGCGAGATGTTTCGGATAGTCCCAGCCTTCGAGTTCGATCCGCTTCGCTTCGTCGGGCTTTTTGCCGTGCGTGGAGGTCGGGTCCGGGTTGCCGCCGTCCGCGCACACGAGCCGATCCATTAGCAGCTTGAGCGGACTCGGCACCTGATACCAGTACACCGGCGTGACAAATATAACGCCGTGGCAGGCCGCGAATTTTTCGTAGATCTCATTCATCCAGTCATTGACGAGTCCGAGCGAATGGTTCGGATAGCAACTGCACGGCCAGTGGCAGAGCGGCATCGCCGTGGAGACGCAGCCCTTACACGGATGAATGTTTAAATCGTGATCGGAGTTCAAGCGTGACAGATCGAGAAAATCGACTTCGCATGCATTGTGTTCCAGCGTTTCCTGCGCAAGCTTGCCGAGCCGGAAACTTTTCGACATTTCGCCGGGGCACGTGTAGTCATTGCGGGCAGACGCGTTGACGATCAAGACGCGCGAAGGTGCGCCGGGGCTTTGCTGCCTTGCCTGAGCGGCTTTGATCCGGTCGCTGGCCGCTTTCCATTCCACCGAGAGTTCGTAATCGGGATCTTTGAATCCGGCGCCGGCTTTTTCCGTGATCGGAGATTTACGCGCATTGGAATACGCGTCCCACGCCAATGCTTCGAGACGCACGAGCGCCTCATCTTCGGCGCGAAATGCCGGGTCGTAAAAGCGAGCCATGAAGCGTTTGCGGAACGCCTCGCGCGACATCATTTCCGTGACTTGCCCTTTGCGGACTTCGATCGTCCGATATTCCGCTGAAATTTTCGAACTCGGGTTCATGACGACTCGCATCGACGGATTATTAACGTCCGCCAAGCGCGCAACCGACATTCCCGTCGACACCAACAATGCCGATGCCGCTCATGCGTCGAGAAGCCCGGTCGAATAACAGGACGCGGAACAGCGAAACGTGCGCCCGAACCTTGCGATGCAGCGAAAGGGAGCGTTTCTTGCGGATCCCAAGCTTTATCGCCTTGTCTGACTTTTGCCGCCATGACGAAACCGCACCGCGCGCCGGTGGCCGGCTCTGGCCCCGACGCTCCCGCAATGCCAGCCTTTTCACCAACCGGCTTCGTGCAGGTGCGCGGCGCTCGCGAACACAATCTCAAAAGCGTCGATGTCGATGTCCCGCGCGATGCGCTCGTCGTATTCACCGGTGTATCCGGTTCCGGGAAATCGTCGCTTGCATTCGGCACGCTGTACGCAGAGGCGCAGCGGCGTTATTTTGAGTCGGTGGCACCGTATGCGCGGCGCTTGATCGAACAGGTGGGCGCACCTGATGTCGATGCCATCGAGGGCCTGCCACCCGCGGTCGCCTTGCAGCAGCAGCGCGGGGCGCCGAGTGCGCGGTCGTCGGTGGGCAGCGTGACCACGCTTTCCAGCCTCGTGCGCTTGATGTACTCGCGCACTGGCTCGTATCCGCCGAAGCAGCCGATGCTGTATGCGGAGGATTTTTCGCCGAACACGGTGCAGGGTGCCTGTCCGGCCTGTCATGGTCTTGGCCGCGTGTACGATGCCACCGAACGCTCGATGGTCCCGGACGATTCGCTTACGATCCGTGAGCGCGCGATTGCCGCGTGGCCGCCCGCGTGGCACGGCCAGAATCTGCGCGACATCCTTGTTACGCTGGGCTACGACGTCGATACGCCATGGCGCGATTTGCCGAAAAAAGATCGCGACTGGATCCTCTTCACCGACGAACAGCCGACCGTACCGGTCTATGCCGGCTTCACGCCGAGGGAAACGCGCGCGGCGCTCAAGCGCAAGGCGGAGCCGAGCTATCAGGGCACTTTCTCCGGCGCGCGCCGTTATGTACTGCATACCTTCGCGAGCACGCAGAGCGCGTTGATGAAAAAGCGCGTCTCGCAGTACATGGTGAGCAGCGACTGCCCCACGTGCCACGGCAAGCGCCTGAAACCGGAAGCGCTTTCGGTGACGTTTGCCGGTCTCGATATCGGCGAGCTTTCGCAATTGCCGGTTGCGCGGCTCCCGGGCTTGCTCGAGCCGGTCTCGCGCGGCGAATGGACGCCCGAACCGGTTACCCAGGCCGGCGCACCGCTGGCGCAGGAGGCACGCCGCGCTGCCACCGCGCGCCGCGTTGCGGCCGGCGGTTCCGCGCACGAAGCCGCGCCCGACGTGCGCCGCACGCCCAATCTCTCGGCGGGAAAGCGCGTGGCGGCGCAGCGGCTCGCGGTCGAACTGCTCGAACGGCTCGAGACGCTGATTGATCTGGGGCTCGGCTACCTGTCGCTCGACCGCGCGACGCCGACGCTCTCTTCGGGCGAACTGCAACGGCTGCGGCTTGCAACGCAGCTTTCGTCGCAGCTATTTGGCGTGGTGTACGTGCTCGATGAACCCTCGGCGGGCTTGCATCCCGCGGACGGCGACGCACTGCTCGAAGCGCTACAGCGTTTGAAGGCGGCGGGCAATTCGCTGTTTGTCGTCGAACACGACCTGGGTGTGATGCGGCAGGCCGACTGGCTCGTCGATGTCGGGCCGGATGCGGGTGAGGCGGGCGGACGCGTGATCTACAGCGGTCCGCCGCACGGCCTGAAGCAGGTGGCGGCTTCGCATACCCGTGACTATCTTTTCCCGGACGAAGACGCGCCCGGCAAGCACGCGGCCGTATCGCGTCGCGAACCACGCGGCTGGCTGCGGCTGAAAGGCGTGACGCGCAACAACCTGCATGGACTGAATGCTGCGTTTCCGCTCGGCTGCCTGAGCGTCGTGACTGGCATTTCGGGCTCGGGCAAATCAAGCCTCGTCAGCCAGGCACTGCCCGATCTCGTGGCGGAGCGGCTCGGCCGCGTGCCGGAAACGCCCGACGAAGACGGCGTCGATCCGCTATTCGCCGCGGCGCCCGCGACCACCGATGGGCGCATCGTCGAAGGCATGGAGAAGATTCGACGGCTGGTGCGCGTCGATCAAAAGCCGATTGGCCGCACGCCGCGCTCCAATCTTGCCACGTATTGCGGCTTGTTCGATCACGTGCGCGAGCTGTTCGCACAAACGCCGGCTGCGCGCAAGCGCCGTTACGGCGCCGGCCGCTTTTCGTTCAACGTACCGCAAGGGCGTTGTCCGACCTGCGAAGGCGAGGGCTTCGTGATGGTCGAATTATTGTTTCTCCCGAGCGTGTATGCGCCGTGTTCGACCTGTCGCGGCAGCCGCTACAACCCACAAACGCTCGAAATCCGCTGGCGTGAGCGCACCATTGCCGACGTGCTCGCCATGACCGTGGATAGCGCCTGCGAGTTCTTTGAGGGCGAAGCGCAGGTGATGCGCTCGCTCGATGTGCTTCGCGCAATCGGCCTCGGTTATCTGCGGCTCGGGCAGCCGGCTACCGAGCTCTCGGGCGGCGAGGCGCAACGCATCAAGCTCGCCACCGAACTGCAGCGCGCGCAGCGCGGCGACACGCTCTATATCCTCGACGAGCCGACCACGGGGCTGCATCCCGCCGACACCGACCGTTTGATGGCGCAGTTGCAGGGTCTTGCCGATGCCGGCAATACGGTCATCCTCGTCGAACACGACATGCGCGTGGCGGCGCAGGGCGACTGGGTAATCGACGTGGGGCCGGGCGCGGGCGACGCGGGCGGCAGGATCGTGGCCGAGGGCGCGCCCGAAACCGTGGCAGGACAGGCCCAGAGCCGGACCGCGAGCTACCTGCGCGCGGCACTCGCTTCCCGGGCTTGATCCCCGGACCAAACGTCAAAACCAGGCACCGCGCTTGCATTCGGATTCATGTCGCTGGCGCGCGCCGCGCCTGCTCACGGGGCCTTTGATGCCATCTCACCGCGCGCCGTTCTGGTGCCGTATTTGCAGTTCGCCGCTGCCGGTGCTCGCGTTGATCGCGTTGGCCGGCAACACCGACGCGCTCGTCATGATGCACGGCAAACAACTGCTCGCGGTCTATATGACCGGAGATTCGACACGCATAAGCGCCGCGTTGCTGCAAGGCGCGTGGGATAAGGTCGGCGCGCTGCTGTGCGTAGTCGTCAGCTTTCTCGCCGGCACGACGCTCGCTGCGTGGATTGGCGAGCGTGCGGGCGCGTGGCGGGCCGCCATCGCGCTCATGCTCACCGGCTTGCTGATTGCTTTCGCCATCCCGTATGCGGGCGACGACTGGCCGCTTCGCGCGACCTCGCTGATCGCCGCCGCCATGGGTGCGCTCAATCAGACGCGGGCCGACCAGAGCGGCGTTACGTTCATCACCGGCGCGCTGATCAAGGTGGGGCGTCATCTGGCAGCGGGCCGTTACGGCGATGCCGCGCTGGGCATGGCACGCTGGGCGGCATGGCTCGCGGGCGCGGTTGTCGGCGCAATGCTCGATTCGCATTTCGGTTCGGGCGCGCTCTTCGCGTTGGTGCTGTTTGCCTTCGCGGGAGCGCTGGCTGCGGTGTTGACGCGCATGAGCGCCGACCCGCCCGCGGATTCGTCACGATCGTCGTTGTAGATCCGTTGTCGACAATCGTTGTGCGCGTCTTTCCCGCATCTTCGGAGGAACATCATGTCCGATCATCAAGGTCATTCAGGCGACGTGCGCTTCGGCGCGACCGGTCCCGGCACGCCAGACGGCGTCATGTTGCCGGTGCCGGGGAGTTCGCAGCCGCCCGCGTCAATCGATCTCGGCGCCGTTCAGGACGGCGCGGTCGTATTCGAAAACTGGCGCGGCGAGGCGGACCGTCCTGAGCCACCGCCGCCCGCGCCCGCACCGCCGCAGCAACGCGTCGGTATCGCCGTGGCGGGGTTGGGCCGACTCGCGCTCGGGCAGATCCTGCCGGCCCTGGCGCAATCGAAACACGCGCGGCTTGCGGGCCTGATTTCCGGGAGTTCCGGCAAGGCCCGCGCGGTCGCGCAGCAGTATGGCGTCGCTACGAACGCGTTGTACGGTTACGGTGACATGGCGCGCCTTGCCGACAACCCCGACATCGAGGCCGTTTATATCGTCACACCCAACGGATTGCATCTGGAGCACGTCAGCGCTGCCGCCCGCGCGGGCAAGCATGTCCTCTGCGAGAAGCCGATGGCGAACACCGCCGACGAAGCGCGCCGGATGATCGACGTTTGCGCGGAAGCGGGCGTGAAGCTGATGGTGGCGTATCGCTGCCAGTTCGAAGTGTTCAACAGCGAGGCGAGGCGGATCGTGCAGTCGGGCGAACTGGGCAAGCCGCGTCTCATCGAGGCGGTGAATGCGCAGGCGCAGGGATCGGGCGAACAGTGGCGTCTCAAAGGCGCACTGTCGGGCGGCGGCGCGCTGCCCGACATCGGCTTGTATTGCCTTAACGGCGTGCGCCACCTGCTGGGCGAGGAGCCGGTCGAGGTGTATGCGCAGATCGTTAATCCGGAAGGCGACGAGCGGTATCGCGAAGTCGAGGAGACCATGAGTTTCATGCTGCGCTTTCCTTCCGGCGTGATCGCCAATTGCGCCGCGAGTTACGGTGCGCACGAGTCGAAGGACATGCGCATCCGGCTTGAGGGCGGCTGGATCGATCTGGAGAATGCGTTCGCCTATGTCGGTCAGCGTATGCGCGTGGCGCGGCGCGCGGGCGCCATTGAAGCGGTCGAGGAGCGGCGCCTCGGATTCAAAGATCAGTTCGCGCTGGAGATCGATCATTTCGCGCAATGCGTGCGTGAGGATCAGGCGCCTGCGACGCCCGGCGAAGAAGGCTTGCGTGATCATCTGCTGATGGAAGCGCTGTATCGCTCGGCACATGAGGGACGGCCGGTGCGCGTCGATAATAACGGCACGAGCGCAAAACCATGAGTGTGCGCCATCGACCGAACCGCCGCGACGCCGACGGCTTTCTACCGCTGGCAGGCTATGGCGTACTGGGCGATGGCCGCTCAGTGGCTTTGAGCGGCGCGGACGGTTCGATCGACTGGTGGTGCGTGCCGGGCATGGACTCGCCGCCGTTGTTCGACCGTCTGCTCGATGCACAGCGAGGCGGGTATTACGCGATCTCCCCGGCCGCTCCATTCGAGGTCGAGCGCCGCTACCGCGAAGACAGCAATGTGCTGGAGACGGTTTTCACGACGTCTTTGGGGCAAGCGACGCTGGTCGAGTCGCTCAATAGCGGCGCGGCGGGTCGGCAGCCGTGGGCGGAACTCGCGCGGCGTATCGAGGGCGTCGAGGGCGTCGTGCGCTTCGACGTGCGAATTGTGTTCGGACGGCAGGGGGCGATTCGGTTAGCCCGTACGGTTCGCGTATCGGCAGTCAGGACGTTTTTCATGCGGGCCGCTTGCTGGGGCTTTTTCTGCATGGTGAGCGCGTCGTGATCGAAGAACGCACGGACGCGGGGCTTCGTGCCCACGTTACCGTGCGTAAGGGAGAACGCGAAACCCTCGCGATCGTCGCGGGCGAGGACGAACCGCTCGTCGTGCCGTCAATTGGCGACATCGATCATCGGCGTTTATCCGGAGATGGTGGATCCGCAGACCTGCGAATACCTGGGTAATCTGCCGCAAGGACTTACGCATCTGGCGGTCATTCAGGCGTTGGCGACACTGGCGTCGCCGGACGACACCGACAACTTCAGTCATTGACTCGTTAGCGACGCATCGAAGCGCGCGTTAGCGCTGTTTGAACGCACCAATCGGCGATGCGTCGAAACGGGCGAACAGAGCTGCTGGCCCGGGATAGACCTCAACGCATCCTGCGGCGCGCAGACTCTCTTCGGTAAAGCCGCCGGCTAGCATTCCGATGCATTCCATTCCAGCTTTTCCGCTAGCCTGCGCATCGTAGGGCGCATCGCCGACCGCTATCGCGTCGCTGCCTTTCAGTTTCAGCTTGGCGAGCACGGCTTCGAAAATATCCGGCGCCGGTTTGGAGTTGTCCGCATCGGACGATGAACTCGTCATATCCACCAGTTTCGTCACGCCGGCAATGTCGAGGTAGGTGTGTAGCTCATCCTCTTTGGCGGAGGACGCAACGGCGACTTTGAGGCCCGCGTCTCGCACGCGTTGCAGCAATAGCGGGACTGCGCAAAAAGGACGGACGCTCGCCAGATAAGCGGACTTGAACCGCTTCGAGCGCCACTGTTCGAGCGCTTCGCCATGGTCCGCGATTTCCTCTTCGGAGAGAAATGTTGGAAGGAGTTGATCGCCTCCCTTGCCAATCTGACTGCGGGCCTGTTCGAATGTAACGTCGTGGCCGAAGTGCTTGAACGCTTCATGCCAGGCGAGCGCGTGGAAGTCGACCGAGTCGACCAACGTTCCGTCGACGTCGAAAGTAACGGCTTTAATCATATTTTGGCCTCCTGGCGTTTCCGATTCTTCGTCCGTCCAGATTATTCGAAAAAATCGCATGGTGTTGTCACCTATGTTCTTCGAGAGTTTCGCCTCAAGTCCACACTGGCGCGTCATCATTTTTATCCCAATGCCAGTGAAAACCGCATGCGACCTGGGCAGCGCAGTTTCGGAAGGAGCTCAGATTCTTTCTGCTCGCTGTGACGGTGCACCATCTCGCTCAATGCCTTGAATGTCGGGTTCCGCCCGATTCTCCAGCTTCGAATTTTACGAGCTTCTCGATTAACGCCACGACCAGAAAGTGCCCCATATAAATTCCTTTGGCGTCCAGCAAGTGACCTTTCTCGAATGCCATCTTCTCGGCTGGATAAAGACGCTCTTCGTCGATCATCGTGTACACAGCCAACTCTTCGCAGGTCCGTTGGACGGGCATCGACCTTGGTCCGTGTTGTCTTCGGCGGCTTCCTCAAATGCATCAAAAATGCTTTTGCACGGCGCGGCGGTTATCGATGAGAAGCTGGATCACACTCGGGTTTCAAACGCTGCGGATTGTGCAGTACGGGGCAAATAAGTGAGCGCGCCGGATTTTGACGTCCGCTGCCTTTCAGCAAAGCGTGATCCCGCGTCATTGACCGATGCCGAACGATTTTTGTAGACTGGATTTCGTTTCCCAAGCGAATCTGCCTGAGTAAGTTGAGCGTGGGATAAACGATATCAATCATTCTTACGAGTCCCTAAGGCGGGTCGCCCCTGGCGGTTTAACAAGATCGCTTTCGCCTGAAGAGAAGTGTCGCATCCACATTGGATTCGCGCGATTCGTCCGATGATAAGGACGGGATCGGACTCGCTCCGCAGAAAAGTCGCGCTAGCGATTCGTCGCGATGTGGGTGACTTCGCATCGTTCTGGTTATCATATTCGAGGGGTCGCCTGCGGCTGTGAGGGACATGAATTGGAGCCGCGACGAAAATCAACGTGCTTGAGTCCATAGGCAGCACGAAGCCCGGACCATTCGATACGTTGCATCAAGGTTTGTGTCGAGAGTGCGGGTCTCATTTTCTGGTCATTCGACCTTGACGGTTTTGTGCTCTATGCCGAACCTGAGGCCAGCAACGCTACCGTATTTTTTTTCACAGATGCCACGATTGATCGAGTCCGCTAACTGACAGGGGTTCAGTCATGGAAGAGCTTAGCGAGGTGCCACGTGTTTTGTCAGACAACAGTGGCGTTGCGTTTTGTATTACGGCGGGCGAGGCATCCGCGCTTTGCATCATTTCGATACAGGCACTCGAGGACTGTTTTTGGCTGCCGCAAGGTGCCGACCCAGCTCACGTGCTGATCGCTTTCGGCAACGGCTTTAATCGGATTCGCGCAGTTGCTGAGCGAAAGATGCGAGCTTCGGCGAGTCCAAAAATCTTGCTGAAGCCCGCAGACTTCCGCCGCAGTGGGTAAAGCGATTCTGTCTGTGAACGCAGGACTTGAGATATTGATTGCGCTAGTCTTGCGCCCCGTACCAGGAAGCCCAATACATACCCGGGAAACGGGCATACCTGTTGCGTCGTACTCTGATCCGACCAGTTGCCCGTCGTTTCCCCGCGGGTAGCCCCTATCTCAGCGAGGCGCAACCATGAGCATTTTGTCCGCAGTGGGCCTGAGCAGGGCCAAAAAGATTCGCTACGCAATCGTCGGCCTGGGCGACATATCGCAGGAAGCGATGATGCCGGGCGTGGGCCATACCGGCAACTCCGAAATTGCCGCGCTCGTAACGGGTGATGCCGACAAAGCGCGCAAGGTCAGCGAGCAGTACAAGGTTACCGATATCTATAGCTACGATCAGTTCGACCAGATGCTCGCATCGGGAAAAATCGATGCGATCTATCTCGCCACGCCTAACTGGCGTCACGCTGAGTTCGTGATTCCCGCCTTGAAAGCGGGAATTCACGTGCTGGTGGAAAAGCCACTCGAAGTTTCGACGCAGCAATGCGAGGCGATCATGGCTGAGGTGAAGGCGTCTTCCGCGAAGCTGATGGTCGCATATCGTCTCCACTTCGAACCGGGCACGCTCGATACAATTGATCGCATTCGCTCGGGCGATCTCGGCGAAATTCAGCTATTCACCTCGACGTTCGTGCAGAAGGTCGATCCGGCGAATCATCGCGCGAAGAACGGCGTGGAAGCCGGCCCGATCTTCGATATGGGTCCGTATCCTTTGAACGCCGCGCGCTATGTATTCGAAGCAGAACCGATCGAAGTCGTGTCGGCCGTGGGCGTGCGGCATCCCGAAGCGGGTCTCGGCGATTTCGACGACACGGTTGCGGTGACGTTGCGGTTTCGCGGCGATCGTCTCGCGCAATTCACAGTGTCGTATGCGCTGAACGCAGTCGAGTTTTTTTTTGCCGTGGGCACGAAAGGCAGCATTGGCATGCAGCCCTGCTACACATACGGTAAGCCGCTCGAACAAGTCGTAACGATCGGACAGGACGAGCAAACGCATTCATTCAAGAACACCGATCACTTTGGCGGCGAGATGAAATACTTCTCGGACTGCATACTCAACAATACCGAACCGGAGCCCGACGCTGAAGAAGGTTATGCCGATGTTCGCGTACTCGAAGGCATCGTCAAGGCGCTGCAAACCGGCGGCCCGGTGAAGCTTGAACCCTTCGCGCGCAGCCGGCGTATCGACACGAAAAAGCAGAAAGAGACGCTGCGGGCGGTGAAATCGCCCGAGCTTGTAAAGACCAGCAATCCGGGCGAGGGCGTCGATAAGGTGCCGAAGAACTAGGCGTCGCGTTCAGCGCACAGTATGGGCGCGCGTGGAACTCAAGGCACGGTCCACGTGCCGTCCCACGCGCCGTCGCGCATGATATATCGGGCACGAACGGGTTTCTCGCCTACGGAGAGGTCAAGCCAGTCGATTTCCGTGAGACGCACCGCCACCACGCAAAAATGTTCGAGTCCGTCGGCGGGTCCACGTTTTTCGCGTGCGCCCGCAAGCGCATCGCGAGGCGTATCGACCGGCGTGCCCGGCGGTAACGTCGTCCGATACTGAACGAGATTGCGGTCACCGCTCGATTGCCATGCGTTCGTATCTCCCGGCGTAGCGCCCGCGATGCCGCGCGTACGGATTTGCAAACCTCGATGCGCATCCATCGCGACGATTGCCACGCGGGGATCGGCTTTCAGTTCGGCGACCTTGATCGAGCGGATATCGGTATGAATGCACAGTGTGCTCGCTCGCTCGTTCGCCTCACGCAGCAACACCGTGCGCACATTCGGCGATCCGTCCAGCCCTAGCGTCGCGAGTTGCACGGTGTTGAGCGGACTTTGCGCATGGGTCGCGTCGCGCAGGCAATCCCAGATATGTGAAAAAGTTTCCGCGAGTGCCATGCAGTTCTCCAGCGTGTCGTTTCACGCGTTCAAAGCTCGCCGCGTGCCGCAAGCTGCTGCATGCGGTCGGCGGTTCGGCATGCGACGGCCTGAATCGTCAGAGAAGGATTCACGCCGCCAACGGTGGGAAACACCGAGCCGTCGCAGATCCACAAGTTCGGAATGTCCCAGCTTCGGCAATCCGCATCGACCACGCTCGTCTCGGCGTCGAAACCCATGCGCGCCGTGCCGTTCAGATGGCACGTGTCCTCGTCCTGGGTCCAGATGTCGCACGCACCGGCCGCGTCGAGCGCGCGGCGCATGAAACCGAGCGCGTGCCGCACCATGCGGCGGTCGTTGTCGTCCATCGACCACGTCACGCGCGCAATGGGCAAGCCATACGCGTCCTTTTCGTCGGCGAGCGTGACGCGATTGCGTTCCTGCGGCAGGGTCTCGCCCACGATCTTGAGGCCCGCCTGATGGTTGTACTTCGCCATTTCGCGCACTAGCGCGTCGCCCCACAGACCGCGCCCGGCCTGCGTGCCCGCCCATACCACGGGTAGGGGCCCCTGGCTCATATAGCAATAGCCGCCGAAAAAGTCCTTGCCGCTATCCGTGTAGTTCCAGTGTTCGGTAAGCGCCAGCGAGGGCGGTCCTTTGTACCAGCGGATTTCGTTTTCCATCGTGCCCCACGCGGCCTGATTCAACTGCACCATCAAATTTTTACCGACAAGACCGGAGCGATTCGCGAGTCCTTCCGGATAACGCGTATTGGCGGAGTTCAATAACAAACGCGGCGTCTCGATCGCGTAGCCCGCCACGACCACGTTGCGTGCGCGCTGAAATTGCCAGCGTCCTTCGCGATGAAAATGCACGCCGCTCGCACGACCGGCGCTGTCCGTTTCGATGCGACCGACCATGGCGAGATCGCGTACCTCAGCGCCCGCGCGCAGCGCGCGCGGAATCCACGTGACCAGCGTGCTTTGTTTGGCATTGGTCGAGCAGCCCGCTACGCAAAAGCCGCGATAGACGCACTGATGCGCGTCGCCGCGCGGCGCGGAAAGCGTGGCGAGCGGCGTGGGCGACCACGGAATACCGAGCGCTTCGCAGCCGCGCGCGAGCACGAGCCCGGCGCCGTTCACTTCGTGCGCGCGGTACGGATAGCGAGGCCGTTTCGGTCCCCACGGATAATTCACCGGCCCGCTGATGCCCAGCACCTGTTCGACTTCGGCGTAGTAGCGCCACATCTCGCGCCAGTCGATCGGCCAGTCTGCGCCGTAGCCCAGCAGCGAGCGCGACTTGAACCACTCCGGCCGAAAGCGCAGCGAAACCATTGCAAAGTGCACCATGCTTCCACCAACGGCCTTGCCGCTGTTATTGCTGCCGAGCTGGAGCGGATTGTCGCCGTCGCAGAGGCGTTCGTCGGTCCAGTAGAGCTTGGACTGGTGCGTTTCGTCGGAGGCGAATTCCTCGAGCGGCCGCCACCACGCGCCCGCATCGAACGCCACCACGCTGAAGCCCGCTTCGGCGAGCTTGCACGCGAGCGTCGCGCCGCCCGCGCCTGTTCCGACGATGACGAAATCCACCGCTTCGTCGAGCGGATATTCGTGCATCGGCACCCAGCCGCCCCGGCGGAAAACGTCGGGCGCGCGGCCGGATTTGCCGCGCGGCGTGCGCTCGGCGTCGCTCGGAACATCGTGATGAGGGGGCGTCATGGGATGTCGGATGAGGTTGATGGCGTTGATCTTCGGCGGTTGATCTCGAGCGGAGCAAGGCGCGCGGTGTTAACGCATCCGCGTGTTCGCGCGCCACGCGGCGCGCTGTGCCGCATCGCTGTCGTCGCGGGCTTCGGCCGCTTCCCATGGGTCGCGCCGGTCTTCGACAAGCCGCACATAGCCGCGGGGATTTGCGGGACCGCCGAATCCCAGCGCGCTCCACGAAGCGGGATGCGAGTAGAAGGCCGCGCAGATGTCGTGGGCCGCGCGTTTCGCGAAGAACACGTCGCTGGGCATACCGTGCCACGCGCGGGCGCGCAGCGCGCCTTGCTGCATCATCGAAACGAGGTCGTGTTGCTGCGCGCGCGCGAGATCGGCGAACGGCTTGCGATGACGCGTCTCGCTCTCCGCGTCGAGCGCCGCGAGGCCGATGCGCCAAGCTTCGCGCAACGGCGGCAGGCGGCTGTCGCGAAAGCCGTCGCGGTGATCGGCGAGCAGCTTGCCGTCGACAAGCGCCGCGACGGGCACGAAGCGCGCACCATTGGCGTCTTGTGCGGCGACGGCTTCGGCGTCGCGGTCTTGCGGCACGATGCATTCGCACAGTGCGACGAGCGCGCGCCATGCCGATGGGCCGAGCCATCGCGGTGTGTTCGCCGTGGCGAGGCGTTCGTCGATCACGGCGCGCGTGGGCGCGTCCCACGAAGGCGTGTCGCGTTTGGCGAGCACGTCGTAGCCGGGAAAGCGTTGGCGCGTCATTGCTCGGTCTCGCGCAGGCGCAGCGCCGCGAGGCCCGCCACGGCAAGGGCGCTGAAGGCGGGCGGCGCGGGCAAGGGCGGCCCGGCGAGCAGATTCTGCGACCAGTTGCGCCAGCCGCCCTGCGCGCGCGCCACGCCGTTCGCGTGGAAGCCCGCGCCAGCGAATCCCAGTGCGGTGGTGATGCGCAGCCAGAGCCGCGCGAACCCGCGCAACCGGCGCGCGGGCTCGGGCGTGGCCAGCGCGGCGTGTACCAGAAGCGCCGCTCCGGCTGGCGCGACGACCACGGGCACGTACATCGCCGGATGCTGGTACGCGCCGCGAAAATGCAGCAGCGCGGCTTCGGCGGCCGTGCCAAGCAGCCCGGCTCCGGCGATGAGCGCGAGCGTCTTGCCTGCGGGCATGCCGAACAGGCGCGGGTCGTGTTCGGGCTCGTCGCGCAACTGCTCGGCAATCGCGCCCAGCGCGCCGGACAGCAGTAACGCGAAGGGAGCGCCGGCGGGCGCCCCATAAAAGAGGTTGTGCCAGCTCCAGCCGCCCGGACGCTTGCGAACGTTGTAAAGATGGAATGCAGTGCCCGCTGTGCCGGTCGCAGCGGCAGCGAGCTGGACGGCATGACGCACCGCATGCGAGGCTTCGCTGCGGTCCGCGCCGCCGTGCAAACTGGCGCCAAGCGCTGCGGTGGCGCTGGCGAGCGCTCCATACATCGCCGGATTCTGGAAGCTGCCGCGATAGTGCTCCATTGCGCTGTCGGCCAGCACGGAAAGCGCAAGCAATGCGGAGCCGTGATTGAACGCGCGCGCCGCGGCCACATGTTTCGCGATGGGCGGCGCGCGGCGCGCTTCGCGCAACGAACGCGTGGCAACAACGGCCAGCGCGGCGCCGGCCGCGACACTGGCCAGACCGCTCGCGAATCGTGATGCGTGCGTCATATCGCAATTCCTCCCTGTCGCGCGTGAGTGCGGGTTGAGCAAGTGCTCAGGCGACGGCGTAGCGTTTCGCATCGGCTTCGCGCAACGCCAGACCGTTGCCGGGGCGAGTGAGATCGGGGGCGATCGCGCCGTCGATGACCCGTGGCGCACCGTCGAACAGCATCGACTCGATGCGGGCGTGATCGTGAAACCATTCGATATGCGCAAGCCGGCGCGCGGCGCACGCCACATGCAGATGCAGCGCGGGCGCGCAATGCGCGGACAGCGGTGTGTGCCACGCATCGCAAAGTGCGTCTGCCTGGAGAAAGCCGCTGATGCCGCCGCAACGCGTCGCGTCGGCCTGCAATACGTCGACGGCATGCGACTCCAGCAGCGCGCGCAGATCGTCGGCATGCCATGCGTATTCGCCCGCGGCGAGCGCCATGCCCGCAGGTAACGTAGCGCGCAGGGCCGCAAGGCCGCGCCGGTCGTCGGAGGAAAGCGGCTCCTCGAACCATTCCACCTTCTGCGCGGCAAATTGAGCAGCCAGCGCTTGTGCCTGCTTGAGGTCGTAGGCCCCGTTCGCATCGACGAAAAGACCCGCATCGCCAATTGCCTTGCGCGCGGCCGCCACACGGCGCGGATCGTCGTGCGGCGCGCTGCCGACTTTCATCTTGACCCAGCGGCAGCCGTCCCGCTCGACCCACTCGCGAAGCTGGCGTTCGAGCGTCGCGAGATCGTAGGTCGTGAAGCCGCCGCTGCCATAGACGCGCACGCGCTCGCGCTGCATGCCCAGCAAAACGGCGAGTGGCACGTCGAAGGTCTTTGCCTTCAGATCCCACAGTGCGGCATCGATCGCGGAGATCGCGCAGGACGCGATGCCGGGCCGGCCGATATTGCGTACCACGCGCTGGAGCGCAAGCGAGATGCGGCCGATGTCACGCGCGGCGTGGCGGCGCGTTTCGTCGGCTAGCATTGCGTGGATCAACTCGACGGCGCTCGAATGCGCGTACGTATAACCGATGCCGGTGTGACCCAGCGCGTCGATTTCGACGACCACGAGCGTCGTGGAGGACCAGGCGATCGTGCCGTCCGCTTCCGGGCGATCGGTCGGGATGGTGAAGGCGCGTGCCTCGACGCGGCGAATCTCGGCTGACTTCATCGGCTTTGCATGATCTTGACAATGACGGCCCGTGGATAAGCGCGGGCGAGGGCCTTAGCGCAAAGCCCGCACCCGGCCTACGTTTGAAAGGCGTTTGTCGGGAGTGCCGGTTGCGCTGCGCCTTTATCCGGCAGGTGAACCGATAAAGGAGAAGGGCAGATGGCTACCACGACCGTGAGTGACTTCATTGTTGAACGGCTGCACGAATGGGGCGTGCGTCGTCTGTTCGGCTACCCTGGCGACGGTATCAATGGCGTGTTTGGCGCCTTGCAGCGCGCCGAGGGCAAGATCGAGTTCGTGCAAGCGCGCCACGAGGAAATGGCCGCTTTCATGGCAAGCGCCTATGCGAAATTCAGCGGCAATCTGGGCGTATGCATCGCCACGTCGGGGCCGGGCGCCTCGCATCTGCTGACCGGACTTTACGATGCGCGCCTCGATCATCAACCGGTGCTGGCGATTGCCGGCCAGCAGGCGCGCGCGGCATTGGGCGCGCACTATCAGCAGGAACTCGATCTGACGTCGATGTTCAAGGACGTGGCGGGCGCGTTCGTGCAGCAGCCCAGCGTGGCCGCGCAGGTGCGTCACGTGATCGATCGCGCGGTGCGCATTGCGCTGTCCCGGCGCACCGTCACGGCCATCATCCTGCCGAACGATCTCCAGGAACTCGAATACGAACCGCCTGCGCGCAAGCACGGCACCGCGCATTCGGGCGTCGGTTATTCCGCGCCCGAAGTCGTCCCGCAAGCCGCCGATCTCCAGCGCGCGGCCGACGTGCTCAACGCGGGCAAACGCGTGGCGATGCTCGTGGGCGCGGGCGCGCTGAACGCCACCGACGAAGTGATCGCCGTGGCCGAGCGCCTGCACGCGGGCGTGGCGAAGGCGCTGCTCGGCAAGGCCGCGGTGCCCGACGATCTGCCGTGGGTGACGGGCTCGATCGGCCTGCTCGGCACCAAGCCCACCGATGAAATGATGTCCTCGTGCGACACGCTCCTGATGGTGGGATCGGGTTTTCCGTACTCCGAATTTTTGCCGAAGGAAGGCGACGCACGTGGCGTGCAGATCGACATCGACGCGGGCATGCTGAGTTTGCGTTATCCCATGGAAGTGAGTCTCGTGGGCGATAGCGCGGCTACCTTGCGTGCGCTGCTGCCACTGCTCGAGCAGAAAGACCAGACAAGCTGGCGCGATCGGATCGTTCATGCGAACGAGCGCTGGCAGCGTGTACTCGAAGAGCGCGCCAATGCGTCCACGGGCGGCAAGGTCAATCCCCAGCGCGTGGTGACGGAGCTTTCGCCGCGCTTGCCCGACAACGCCATCATCACCAGCGATTCGGGCTCGTGCGCGAACTGGTATGCGCGCGACCTCAAGATTCGCCGCGGCATGATGTGTTCACTGTCGGGTGGGCTTGCGTCGATGGGTGCGGCGGTGCCGTACGCGATTGCCGCCAAATTTGCGCATCCGGATCGGCCCGTGGTGGCGCTGGTCGGCGACGGCGCGATGCAGATGAACAACATGGCCGAACTGATTACCGTGGCGAAATACTGGAAAAAATGGGCTAATCCGCAATGGATCTGTACGGTCTTCAACAACGAGGACCTGAACCAGGTGACGTGGGAACAGCGCGTCATGATGGGCGATCCGAAATTCGAAGCCTCGCAGGATATTCCCAACGTGCCGTATCACCGCTTTGCAGAACTGATCGGCTTGACGGGCATTTACGTCGATAACGCCGAACAGCTTGGCGAAGCGTGGGAGCAGGCGCTTGCGGCGCAGCGGCCCGTGGTGATCGAAGTGAAGACCGATCCTGAGGTGCCCCCACTACCGCCACACGTGACGCTGGATCAGGCACGTCATTTCGCGCGAGCGCTCATGGAAGGCGATCCCGCCGAAGGCAGCGTGATCGCGAATACGGCGCGACAGGTGATGTCGTCGGTGTTGCCCGGCAGGAAGTCGTGACCGTCTTGTTACGCGTTGGCTTGCCAGCGGCTCGCTTTAATCGCGACGAGGCTTGTTCATGTCATGGCATCAGGCGACGGGCATTCGTTGTAACGCCGCTTCACGATGGCTGTTGCTCGCGCTCACCGCGCGACGTAACCGTCATAGTGCGCGGCAAGCTCAACGCACATTCCCCTTTGATCTGGAGAAAGGGCGGGCCGGAGACGCGTGGTCCGGTCTTTAATGGTGATTGACCCTGGATGGCGTCTCAGCGTCGGGTTTCAGGATCAGGCTGATCTGCCCGTTTCGTTCGAGCAACGCGGATTCAAGTGCGTGCAGCGACGTCACGTGTAGTTTGTCGCGCATCGCTTCTTCCACATCGGTTCGGGTAACCAGCGCAGCGGACATTTGGGCATTGTCGAATTCGCCATTCCCGTACAGTTTTCGCGGCGTGCCGCCGATCAACCTGTCAACCCGTCTGGATCGCACGCAAAGCCATCCCAGGGCCCTGTGCATCAACACCAGGACGGTGGACGCCGCGAGCGTTGGAATGGCCGGTGACGCGCCGACGATGAATCGACTTAACGTCGCGCCAAGCAGAATCGCGACGACATAATCGAAAGTGGATCGTTGTCCAAACGACCGTCTACCGGAAATGCGGATAAGCGCCAGCGTGCACAGGAAAGCCGCCGCCGCACGCGCGGACATTTGCAGTGTGTCGAGATCTTTTCCTTCTCCGAACAAGGCAATCAGGACACTCATGTTCATTTACCTCCTTTCGCACACGGCGTTGCGGCCTACAACTTCGCGAATGTTGACCTTCCGAAGCGCCGCAGTAGAAAGGATTCTTTATCTCGACGCCCAAGGCACGCCCGCTCAAGGCAGGTGATTGCCGCCCGTCACCCCGTAAATCTCTCCGGTGACGAAGCTGGATTCCTGCGATGCGAGCAGCACATAAACCGGCGCCAACTCGGCAGGTTGTCCCGGCCGTTTCATCGGCGCTTCGGCGCCGAATTGCTGGACTTTTTCCTGCGGTTGACCGCCGCTCGGTTGCAACGGTGTCCACACCGGGCCAGGTGCCACGCCATTCACACGCACGCCTTGCCCGATCACCTGCTTGGCCAGCGCGTGCGTGAACGCTGTGATGGCCGCCTTCGTCGACGCGTAGTCGAGCAGGCCAGGGCTCGGTTGATAGCTCTGGATCGACGTTGTATTGATGATGGATGCGCCCGGGGGCATGTGCGGCAACGCAGCCTTGCAAAGCCAGAACATTGCGAACACGTTGACGCGAAACGTCGCTTCGAGTTGCTCGGTGGAAAGATCTGCAATCTTCTCGACGTAGAGTTGTTTGCCCGCGACGTTGACGAGAATATCGATGCCTCCGAGTTCGCGAACCGTATCTCTCACGAGTTGCTGGCAAAAATTTTCATCACCGATGTCGCCGCGCAGCGCCGTCACCTTTACGCCTGCTTCGCGTAGCAGGGCGACGACTTCCTGCGCGTCTTTTTCTTCGGCGGGTAGATAGTTGATCGCCACGTCGGCGCCTTCGCGGGCGAACGCAATGGCGACGGCGCGACCGATGCCACTATCCGCGCCCGTGATCAAGGCGCGCCGTCCTTGCAGGCGCCCGAAGCCCTGATAACTTTTCTCGCCGTGGTCGGGCTTGGGCCGCATGTTCTGCGCAAGTCCTGGCTCGGGCTGCGGTTGCCGGTCGAATTCCGGACCGGGATATTGTTTTGTCGGGTCCTGCATCGTGTACTGGTTCAAGGTCGGCGGCATGAGGGCTCCTGTTGGCGAGATTCAGCCGATAGCCGTTCACATTGCTGCACGCGATCGAAATTTCGTTAGCTATGCGAATCGGTTCCGGGCAGGCACGGCGAGACGGCGTCAATGTGTTCGTTTCGGCAGTCAGGGCGTAGCGCATGGCCTGTACCTAAATCAACAGCGCATTGCAAAGGCGTCGCTGGCGTTGCGCGGCGCGTCAAAAAGGGGCGTGATTCGCCGGTCCCGGCTGCGGGATCCACAGGCACAGTCGTTGCGTGGCGGTTCGCTCCAACCGGGAGAAACCTCATGTCCACGCCGCTTGCAGCGCGCCCTTTATCTTTCGATGCCAGTTTCGAGCGCATCCCCGACGACGAGGTCGAAACGATCGGGCGTTTGGTGAAAGCCTTGCGATCCATACAGGAAATCACTTCGCAGGACTATGGCCGCGCCGTGCGAAGCGTGCATGCGAAAAGTCACGGCGTGCTCGAAGGCGAACTCACTGTGTTCGACAATCTTCCTCCCGAGCTTGCGCAGGGGGTTTTTGCGTTGCCGCGCGAATATCGAGTAGCAATGCGTCTATCGACTAACCCCGGCGATATTCTTCATGACGGCGTGTCGACGCCGCGGGGACTTGCGATCAAGATCGCCGACGTTACGGGCGTGCGACTGCCTGGCAGCGAGGCGCACACCTCGCAAGACTTCGTCATGGTGAACGCGCCCATGTTCACGGCGGCGACGCCCAAGGCGTTCGTCAAGAATCTCGAACTGCTCGCCAAGACCACCGACCGTATGCCGAAGACAAAGAAGGCGCTTTCGACGGTGCTGCGCGGCGTCGAACACGTGGTGGAGACGCTGGGCGGCGAGAGCGGAAAGATCAAGAGCCTGGGCGGTCATCCGGAAACGCACATCCTCGGCGAAACGTTCTATGCCTGTGCGCCGCTGCTATACGGTCCTTACTTTGCGAAGTTGTCCATCGCGCCGGTTTCCCCGGAATTGGTTGCGCTCAAGGACGCATCGCTCGACACGAGCGCCAAGCCGGATGCATTGCGCGAAGCCGTCACCGACTTTTTTGCCGTGAATTCCGGTGAGTGGGAATTGCGCGTGCAGCTCGCAACCGACATTGACAAGATGCCGGTCGAGGACGCCTCAGTGCAGTGGCCCGAGAACGAAAGTCCCTATCTCGCCGTGGCACGTATTCGCGTCGCGCCGCAGCCAACGTGGACGGAGCAGCGCGTCGCAGCCATCGACGACGGCATGGTGTTTAGCCCGTGGCACGGCATTGCGGCGCACCGCCCGATCGGTGGCGTGATGCGCGCGCGCAAGCTGGCCTACGAAATGTCGGCCGCGTTCCGCGCAGAGTTTAACGGCTGTCCGGTGCACGGCTAAGGGTGATCGCTCGAGATCATCGTAGCGGCATATCGGAGTCAATCATTCGTGGAGGCACGTCATGGGAAAGCCGCAATCGTCCATCCCTCGCCATCGTGACCCGGGGGAGCAACAACCCAGGGCGTACCCCTATGCATCGGGCGGTTGGGGTTCGGTCAAGGCGGTGACGCATATCCTCGTGCAGGAAAAGGCGGTATTGCGCGACCTGCGTATTCTGCCTCATCAGAACAAGCCCGATGGATTCATGTGCGTGAGTTGTTCGTGGGCAAAACCGGCTCATCCTCACACATTTGAATTCTGCGAAAACGGCGCAAAGGCGACTGCGTGGGATACCACGTCGAAGCGTGCGGACCGTGCGTTTTTCGAGCGTCACACGGTGACGGAACTGCTCGGCTGGCACGACCACGACATCGAAGATGCAGGCCGTCTGACCGAACCGATGCGGTACGACGAAAATAGCGACCGGTACGTGCCCGTCTCGTGGGACGCAGCGTTCGAGGCGATCGGCGCCGAATTGCGCGCGCTGGATCCTGACAGCGTGGTGTTTTACTCTTCGGGACGCGCGTCGCTCGAAACCTCATACATGCTGCAACTTTTTGCGCGCATGTATGGCACCAACAACATGCCGGACAGTTCCAACATGTGTCACGAGAGCACGAGCGTTGGCCTGACGCAGGCGATCGGTGTGGGAGTCGGCACGGTTGGGCTCGACGATTTCGAGCACACCGATCTGATGTTTTTCTTCGGGCAGAATGTGGGCACAAATAGTCCGCGCATGCTTCATCAACTCCAGGATGCGCGCAGGCGCGGCGTGCCGATCATCACCTTCAATCCGCTGCGGGAACCAGGCCTGATCTCGTTCGCCAATCCGCAGTCGCCACGTGACATGCTGCTGCCTGGCGACACGAAGATCAGCACGCAGTACCACCAGTTGCGCCCGGGCGGCGACAGTGCCGTTCTCGCTGGCATGTGCAAGGTCGTAATCGAGGCCCATGACGAGGCGATGGCTCTCGGTGGCGCCGATATACTCGATACGGCCTTTATCCGCGATCACACGACGGGTTTTGAGGATTTTGCCAACTGGGCGCGCTCGGCGAAGTGGCACGACATCGAACGATATAGCGGCCTTCCGCGCGAATCGATCGAAGAAGCGGCTCGCGCGTATATGCAGGCAAAAGCCGTTATTGCTCACTACGGGATGGGAATGACGCAGCATCGTCTCGGCGTGCAAAACGTGCGGTTGCTGTGCAACCTGCTATTTCTGCGCGGCAACATCGGCAAACCTGGTGCCGGGCCGTCGCCAGTGCGCGGACATTCGAATGTGCAGGGTCAGCGTACCGTGGGCATCACCGAAAAGCCCGAACTCGCGCCGCTCGACCAACTCGCGCGACAGTTCAATTTCGAGCCGCCACGCGAAGCTGGCTTCAATACCGTTGAGGCCTTCGAAGCGATGATCGACGGAAGGGTGCGTGCCGTCGTGAACCTCGGCGGCAATCTGGTTCGTGCCGTGCCCGACCGTGTGCGCACCGAGCCTGCCTGGCGCAATTTGGGGTTGACCGTCAACATCGCGACGAAACTCAATCGCAGCCATTTGATTCACGGTCGGCAAGCATGGTTATTGCCGTGTCTGAGTCGAATCGAAATCGACCGCACGGGCGGGCGCGAGCAGGTGGTGTCGATGGAGGACAGCACGGCCCGGTTTCATGGCTCCCGCGGTGTAGCGGAACCGGCTTCGGCGCATATCCGCTCCGAGCCTTTCATTGTCGCGGGATTGGCGCGCGCAACCTTGCGCGAGCGGTCGACCGTCGATTGGCGCGCGTGGAGCGAGGCGTATTCACTCGTTCGCGACGAGATCGCGCAAACCTGGCCCGATGTCTTTCACGACTTCGAGAAGCGGATGTGGACGCCAGGCGGCTTCATGCGGCCGCTACCCGCGCGCGAGCGGATGTGGAAAACGAAGAGCGGCAAGGCTGAATTTCACGTGCCGGAATCGCTGGATGAGGACCCTGATATGCCGGGAAGCGAACCCGGAGCGCTACGCCTCATGACACTGCGAGCCGATGGCCAGTTCAATACGACGATCTACGATCTCGATGATCGTTTTCGCGGCGTGCACGGTTCGCGCATGGTGCTACTGATGAACCGCGAGGACATGGACGAGCGCGGGGTAGAGACCGGCGATCGCATTACGCTGTGCACTGTGGCGAACGACGGCATTTTGCGGGAGGTCGCTGGACTCGCCGCCATGCCCTACGACGTGCCGCGCGGTTGTTTGGGGGGCTACTACCCCGAGTGCAATCCGCTGCTGCCACTTTGGCACTACGCGAAGGAAAGCAAGGTGCCGGCTGCGAAGTCGATTCCGGTCCGGGTTGTGGCGGTTGAAAAACCCGGGAAACGATAGGGTGCCGGGACCTCACATAAAAAGCGTGCGCGACGCGCATCAGCTCAGATTGGAAAGGATCCGAGGGATGTTTCGTGATGGACCTCGGCGGGCTGATACCGGCCGGGTTCGCTGCCGTCGCCTGGCAGAGCAGGTTGGCACGCGATGTGCGGGATAGCGGGCGGGCGGTATTCAGGGATTGTTCGTGACTCGCCCACGACCCATTAACTCAACCAGCAGGAGTTTAGTCATGCAAGCACGTCACTATCTGATTCCGGCATTCGCCAGTCTTGCTCTTGCCCTATCGAGCGCAGCGTTTGCTCAGGGAGCCGGCGGAGGCAGCAGCAATGGAACTGGCGGCACCGGCGCCAATGGCGAGACCGGCAATGCGTCCGTGAATCAAGCCATCGGGCAAAGCGGCGCCGCTAACGGATCGGCGACGCACAAGTCCATGCAGCGCCCCCACACGAAAACGCATGCCAAGAAGCCGATGAACGATACGACCAATACGCCAGGCGCAGATGCGAGCAGCGATACGAAGGGGCAGTAATAGTGCGCTGGAACTGTTGACCGGCTCGGTTCATTCTGATGATTACAGCTGCCTGCCGACGCAAGCATGTTGACGGGTGGGCAAGGATGGTCGCGGATTTTGTGGGTGGCGAGCGTCAATTCCTGCTCGCATGAACTGTGGCGAATTTATTTCCCTTCCCCGTTAGCTATCTGGCTTTCGTCAATACCGCGTATCAAACGACTCACACTGCTTTGTAAATCGGGGCGAGGCGCGCGACTTTGAGTACGCGGGAGGCCGTCATGACACGAAGGTACGACTATGAGGGCTTCACGCTTGAGATATCGGTTGAGTCCGATTTCACTATCGGCGCAAAGCGGCCTGTGCAGCGGCGCACCGGTTACATTGCCATAGTCCGAATTTTTCAGGCATCCAATATTGTCTCAACGTTCTCGCCGCTACGCTTCGGGGAAACCGGTGGCCGACCTTTCACAACAGAATCCGATGCGTTGATGGGAGGCTATAGCGCTGCGTGCAAGCTTGTTGACGACCTGTTCTGCCATGAACGGCACTGACCCAACGGTTGCTGCTTAGGCAGCATCCGCCACATGCTCCCCAACCCCACCTGCACGGCCAAATCCATACGCGTTCAGTGCGCGAGCGCACAGATCGCATGTCATCAAGACAATCTATATTCTTGATGCGTGTTGCCCGCGCAGACGGGCAGTGACCAATTGCGACTGTGGAGCGACTCCTTGCTGGCATGGTTGTCTGGTGCTGGCGATTGCCACCTACGCGGTTCTTGCGCATTATCGTCGCGAGCGACGACGTGCCGATCTTCTTCGAAACCTCGATCACCACGAGTGGTGCCATTGGACGCGATCGCGACACTGAGGATCAGTGGACAGTTGCAGTGTGCTTTTCTGCTTAGCCGCCATCGCACTCACTGTTGATCCGTACGATCATTCTCGCCTGATACTTCAGGCTCGCCGGTTTGCGTGCGACGCGCAAAAATAGATCCTTGAATACGACTAAACAGTTGGCGCATCTCATTGCGCATGTACCACGGCCACCACGCGAGATGGTAGAAGTGTAGACATGCGCCGCGCAGCCCTTGGCGCCAGGCACGAGGCATACCCACGGCTGGAAATTCATCAAGGCGTCGGTAGCCGAGGCAGCACACGCCGATCGTCATCCAGACGAACGCGAGTACACAGGTCGAAACGGACAACGCGCAGGCAAGCGCAAAGATGACCATCGGTGCGCAGAGTTGCAGCGGTGAGCGAGTTTTCATATTTTTTTCTTCCCGGCAGAATAACGTACCCGGTACGCCAGCTCTCATTGCGGCCACGGGCGCGATCGTTGCCACCTCATTTGGTGGCAACGGTACTAGCCGGGGACCAATCTCCCTGAGCAACGTTTCGATTCGTCTAAAAAATATAGCACCTGCAACGAAACCTGGAAGCATGAAAGAGAGAGCAACCGTTGTGTGTTGGCAGCGTGAAAAAATTCTTCTCGTCGAGCGAGGCCGGTCTCGATGGTCGCTGCCCGGCGGGACGATCGCGCGTGATGAATCTCCCGTCGAAGCTGCCCGGCGCGAACTAAGCGAAGAGACGTGTCTGGAAGGCTATGGGCTTGACTACCTGTTCCAGTTCGGTGGTCTCAACAAGCGCCATCATGTATTTGTCTCGGTGCTTCCCGACGATGCCCGGGCGGAGCCTAGCAACGAGATACTGCGTTGTCGCTGGTTCCGACCGGGGAAGATCGCGACGCTCATTACGAGCGTGCCGACACGCGAGATTGTCGCGCTGCTTTTCAGCCCAAACCGGCAAACCACACGACTCGAATGAGGGCGATTTCGCTGATTGAATCCCGGTCGATGCTATGAGGCGCGCTGGCAAAAAAAACCGCAGAAGCGAGTCCGCGGTTTTGAGGTTTTCACGTCGCGACTGGAGATATCTCAAGCCGCTTAGGACGTGTAGGAAAGCTACATCTGCTTGCCTGTAGGGTTATCCCTAGCGTCCAGCGCTAGCACGACTAGCCAATGCGCCCCGTTGCTGCCGGACGTTGCTGTGCGCAAGCAACGTCCGTTAGTGGAGTAGTGCAGTCGTTGTAATGGCAAGTCTGGCTGCTCGTTGGACGGCAGTCATGGCCGAACGGCGACACATGCCTTCTCCGGAAAGTGAACATCCGCGACCAGGGACATCACGATGACACACCGAGCATCGTCCCCCGACAACGCTTTGCGCCACAGTGGCATCGATATCCCGCCAAAGTTTTTCGTGACCATGGTTTCGGCAATTCCAGTGCGTAATCGATGAACAGTTCCTCGCCCGGCCTGATCGTGCGCTTCGCTTCGAAGAAGACACGACCGCCTTCTTCAACCGCTTCGCAATTTGCGATGCACGCGTGGTTGAACCAGCGAGCGCTATTGCCCCCGCGCGCGCCGTCGATAACGCGGCTATCGGCCAGCCCAAAGAGAAACGTATGGCCGTCTTCGGCTCTTTGAGCGCAATAACGCGCCGCCTCACTCCACGACGTGACCATCCCCTTGTATTCGACGATCCTTTCGCGAGCAAACATGGGCCGAAGTGCAAAGACTCCTTTGCCATGGATCGTTGATCGGCGGACAGCAAATCGCTTCATGGTGTTGAGTTCGGAGCAGGAAGGGCAGGCGAGTATAGCGTGCGTCCCGCCCACTTCGATGACGCTGTTTGAGCGGTAATATCTCTGCGGGAACGTGCCGCTTTCTGTTGCGGTACGTGGCTTGCATAGCAGGATGCTGCTTCCGTCGACCATTGTTGAATTCCTCCGAAGCTTACCAGCAGCATCGTCCAGGGACTGCTCAATGGCTCCAGCACGCGGCCCGACCGCATCATCTCTCGATCGATACCGGAAAAAGCGCGATTTCGCGGTCACGCCAGAACCGGGACCTTCCACGGCGCAGCACGCCGCCGCCCCAAGCCTCGCGTTTGTCGTCCAGAAGCATTGGGCCAGTCGGCTGCACTACGATTTCCGGCTCGAACTCGATGGTGTCCTGATGTCGTGGGCCGTACCGAAAGGACCTTGCTATGACCCGAAAGAAAAACGCATGGCGATTCACGTTGAGGATCACCCGGTCGATTATTCGGGCTTCGAGGGCACGATTCCTCGAAAGCAGTATGGCGCCGGCACCGTGATCGTCTGGGATCGCGGCACGTGGGCGCCCGTTGGCGATCCAAAGGCGGGAATGACGGCGGGAAAACTCGTTTTCCGGCTTCACGGTGAAAAACTCGCCGGGATTTGGGAACTGGTTCGCATCGCGAAGCCCGGCGACAAGCAGGAAGCGTGGTTGCTTTTCAAGAAGCGGGACGAATGGGCACGCCCGCTTGCCGAGTACGACGTCATCAAGGCGCTGCCAGACAGCGTTACCGCGAAGCCTCTGGGGTCTGTCGAGGAGAGGGAACCACGCGTCTCCAACTCGCGCGATGAACCCCAGGCGGGAATAGACCTGTCGCTCGCGGTTGATGCTCCGCTTCCCGCAAAACTGGAGCCGCAGCGCGCAACGCTCGCGTCGACGCTACCGTCAGGCGATGACTGGATAACGGAGGCGAAGCTCGATGGATACCGGATGCTCGCGCGTGTCGAAAATGGACGTGCACGTCTTTTTACGAGCAGTGGTCACGACTGGACGAAGAAGCTTGCCACCCTTGCCGCCGAAGTCGAAAAGCTCCGGCTCGCCAGCGGGTGGCTCGATGGTGAAATCGTGATGCTCAAAGAAGGCCTGCCCAGTTTCGGCGCGCTTCAGGAGGCGATCGGCGGCCGGGGCAATGAAGCAATTGTCTATTTTCTCTTCGACGCTCCATATCTCAACGGCAAGGATCTGAGAAGTGTCCCGCTGTGGGCGCGACGGGCTGTCCTTGCCGGACTGGTAGATGAAGCGGGCGAGAGGATCCGCTTCAGCCAGGATTTCGCAGCGCCTGCCGCGCAGGTGTTCGAGGCGGCGGCCAGCCTTGGCCTCGAAGGCCTGATGCTCAAGCGCCGGGATGCACCGTACGAGTCGGCTCGCACGCAGTCGTGGCTGAAGGCGAAGTGCCGGCTGCGGCAGGAGCTGGTCATCTGCGGCTTTACCGCGCGTGGGGGGAGGGATGGGGAGATCGGCAGTCTGCTCCTTGGCTACTATGAGCGTGGCAAGCTTCACGGCGCGGGAAGCGTCGGCACCGGCTGGGATGCGTGCACGGCGCGAGAGCTGTGGACGCGCCTCGCGCCGCTCGAGGTCGATTCGAAGCCTTATGACGTGGGCGAACCGAAGGCGAGCCGCTGGTCACGGCGCGCGGCCGGCAGCGAGCGCTGGGTGCGCCCGGAACTGGTCGCCGAAGTCGAGTTCGCGGAATGGACAACGGAGGGCGTTGTGCGACAGGCGTCGTTCAAGGGCCTGCGTACAGACAAACCGGCGCGCCGCGTCGTTCGCGAGGGCGGCGAGGCGGTAACCGCAGCTCCGATCTCGAAGGTGAAGGTTACTCATCCGGATCGTGTCGTTGACCGGGCCAGCGGCGTCACCAAGATTGATCTCGTTCGCTACTACGAGAGCGTTGCCGCGTGGATTCTGCCGCATCTCAGGGACCGTCCCATAGCGATGGTACGCGCGCCCACCGGCATCAATGGAGAACTGTTTTTCCAGAAACACGCCGAACGCACGGGAATGCCGGGCCTTACCGCCCACGACCGAAAACTGTGGCCGGGGCATCCCGCCTTGCTGACCATCGATACCGCGGAAGCCCTGCTGGCGGCGGCGCAGATGAATGCCGTCGAGTTTCACACATGGAATTCGACCGTTCGAAGGCTGGGCAAGCCGGACCGGGTCGTTTTTGATCTCGACCCGGGTGAGGGGGTTAAATGGGGGCAAATTCAGGAGGCCGCTGTGCTTGTCCACGTCCTGCTACAGGAACTGGGGCTCGAAGCCTGGCTCAAGACGAGCGGCGGCAAGGGGCTGCATGTAGTCGTGCCGCTGGCACCCCGACTGGACTACGAAGCGGTGAAGGCGTTCTCCCGTGCATTTGTCCGGCATCTTGCGAAGACGATCCCCGAGCGCTTTTCGCCGACTTCGGGTCCCGGCAACCGCATCGGAAAGGTGTATGTCGATTACCTGCGCAACGGCATGGCGCAGACCACCGTGGCAGCGTTCTCCGCGCGAGCCCGGCCCGGCATGGGAGTTTCAATACCGATCTCGTGGGATGCTCTGCCGGATCTGAAAGGGGGAGCGCAATGGACAGTGCAGACCGCGCGCGAATATCTCAGCTTCCAGAAACAGGACCCGTGGGCTCAATACTGGACGACAGGACACTCACTGGCGGCCGCGATAAAGCGCCTAAAATGAATGAGCGCTGCTCGCGAACGGCACGTCCCTTGCGGCGCGATGTGAACGCGCGCCCTGCGCAAGGAGAGGACCATGCCCGCCCGCTCGATCGCCTCGCTCTCGCTTTCCTTCGGTCTCGTTTCGATACCGGTCAAGCTCTACACCGCGACCGAGAGTTCGTCCGATGTGAGATTCCACCTGCTTGCGCCGGACGGCTCGCGGGTTAAACAGCAGTACATCTCGGAAAAGACGGGCAAGGTGGTTGAGCGCTCCAGCATGAACAAGGGCTATGAGTTCGAGCGCGACCAGTTCGTGGTTTTCACGAGCGAGGAGCTGAAAGCGCTGGAAGATGGGGCGAGCCATGTCGTTGAGATCGTCGCCTTCGTCCCTGAAAAGGCAATCAATCCCGTTTTTTACGACCGGGCGTATTACATCGCGCCCGACAAGCGCGGTGGAAAGCCATACAGTCTGTTACAGCAGGCACTCGCGCAAAGCGGGCGCTGCGCGCTCGCAAAGTGGGCCTTCAAGGGACGGACGCGGATCGTACAGGTGCGCCCCGAAGAAGGCGGCCTCGTCTTTCAGCAACTCCTGTACGCGGACGAGGTCCGATCGCTCGATGACCTGAACATTGAACAGGTTCAGGTATCGGCCAACGAGCTCAAGCTCGCGATGCAGATTATCGAGCAGGGCGCGGAAGACAATTACGACCCGGCAGCCTACGAAGACGAAGAGAAAAAGCGCATCCTCGCGGCCATCGACGAAAAGATTGAGGGCAAGCAGGTTATCACCCATGAGCCTGTCGAAAGCGTCGGCGGGGGCCAGGTTATCGACCTTATGGATGCCTTGCGCGCGAGCCTGAAAGGGGGAAGCGCGAAACCAAACGCGGCATCGGCGCCACGAAAAAAAGCCGCGACGCCCGTCACCGCGCTGCCGGTCGCGCCGAAGACGCGCAAACCGGCAGCTCGCGCGTCCAGAGCCACGACTGAGGCGCCCGCGAAGGTCAGGGCACGCAAGTGACACCCGAAGTTTCCGGGCGCGAAATCTCGATGCGCGAGCTGCTGGCCTCGCTGGGCGTGTCCCGTAGCGTGGTGACGGGTCTCATTGCCGCAGGCTTCGTCACGCCCACGCGTGGGCCACGTAACGCCTGGAGGTTTGCGTTTCAGGACGTCGTACTGTTGCGTACCGCGCTGATCCTGCGCGACGCCCATATCCCGCCGCGTAAAATCAATCTGGCGCTGTCCCGCCTTCGGGAGGCGCTACCCGACGAGCTTCCCCTGACGGGGATTCGTATTTCAGCGGTCGGCAGCGACGTGGCTGTCAGAACCGGCCCGTCACAATGGGATGCCGTGACCGGGCAGTTGCTTCTGGATTTCGAAGTCGCCGAACTGCGCGGCGATGTCGTTTTCCTGGATTCGGCTCCGGCCCGGACGAAGCGGGCGACTCAAGCGGACGAGTGGTATGACCTTGCCGAGCGGCTCCGGACATCGGATTGGGCAGGCGCGGAGCGGGCATATCGAAAGGCGATCGAGTTATCGCCAAAGCCTTTTTACGCCGCCTACGTCGATCTGGGCGCGTTACTGTGTGAACTTGAAGCAAGGTGCAAAGACGCTCTTCATGTTCTCGACGAGGCGCTTGCGCACTTCCCTCGGGATGCGGTGCTGCATTTCAACCGGGCCGTCGCGTTAGAAGACCTGGAGAGACCCGGCGAGGCAGAACAGAGCTATCTGCTTTGCCTCGAATTCGATCCCGCCTATGCGGACGCGCATCACAATTTGGCGATCCTGCTTGAAAAGCGGGGCGATCCGCAAGGTCTCGTGCGCCATCTCAGCGCGTACCGCAGATTGACCACCTAAGCCGGACTCCACGACGATGGCAAGATGGATCGTTCAGGTCGAAGCCCCCGTCGGGAGACTTAGGCGCCTGCTGCTGTCGCGCTCGGCGACTGAAAAGCGCATCACCGCTCACCGGTCGGCGATTGCGCCCCGTTGCTGCAATCTCGAAATACTAGCCTTGACTTCAGGCGGACGCATAAATCCGTCTTGCAAGATCGTGTTTCTACTGGCTCGAAAGTAGATCGTCCAATTCAAGCCCAATCGGCGGCGTGGCCGTCTTGTTGCATTCCTCGAGTTTTCAAGGTTCTGCTCGACCGCCGCAAACAAGGTCTCCGAAGGAACACATATGAAATTACGCCGAAAGTAGTCCAGGGTTTCGGACGCATCCCCATGGGGTTGCATCCCGATGATGCATATTGGCCAAATTCAGCGCAGGTGTCGTCGTCGATTGGACCGAACAACCAGTCGGATGATTGCGGAAACAGTCAGCGCTCGCAGTCGTATCGGACTGGCAGTGCGGGCGGTGCGAGTGCGGCACGATGCGTGCTAAGAGCGCTCGTTATCATTGG